>JBBQXV010000305.1:0-10927 GCA_038209335.1 Polyangiales bacterium
GCGTGCGCATCGCGCGCGAGCAGGACGACTGACCGCCTCATGCGCGTGATCGATACTCGTCGTCTGACGGGACCGAATCTCTTCGCCCGCGTTCCGCTCGTGATCGTGGAGCTCGCGTTCGACGAAGGCGATGATCTCGAGCGCGCGCGCGGTGTGTACGCGAGCGAGCTCGCGCGTATGCGTGGCGCGGTGGGGCTTCCGACGATTGCGTCGATGATCGTGCGGCCGCATCAGGGCGGCGCCGTGATCGCAAACGAAGAGGCGATCGACATCATGCTCGCCGCGGCGGAGGCGAGCGAGTGGGCGGCGCTGAGCGCGACCGAGGTGCTCGCCGGACGTGCGTCGCTCGCGCTCGAATCGAAGCGCGCCGAGATCGTCGCGCTCCTCGCACAGCAGAGGAACCCGCGTCTGCTCGCACTGGCGGCGCAGGCGAAAGCGCGCGGGCTCCCGTTTCTGTGGGACGACGAAGCGGTCACGATCGGCGCGGGACGACGCTCGAAGACCTTCGCGCTCGGTGCGATCCCCGACGTCGCCGACGTCGCGTTCGGCGATCTCGGCTCGATCCCAATTGCGCTCGTCACGGGCACCAATGGCAAGACGACGTCGTCGCGACTCTTGGCACGCGTCGCAAAAGAAGCTGGATTTCACGCCGGCAACACGACGAGCGACGGGATCGCCATCGACGGCGTGACGATCGAGAGCGGCGACTGGACCGGCCCCTCGGCGGCGCGCGAAGTGCTCCGCAGAGACGACGTCGATCTCGCGGTGCTCGAGACGGCGCGCGGCGGGATCTTGCGCCGCGGCCTCGCCGTCGACGGCTACGACTGTGCGCTCGTCACCAACGTCAGCGACGATCACCTCGGCCTCTACGGCATCGACGACGTCGCGGCGATGACGCGCGTGAAGGCGGTGATCGCCGACGCCGTGCGCGACGGCGGGACCGTCGTCTTGAACGCGCACGATCCGAATCTTGCTGCGCTCGCGCCTGCGCTCGCGGCAAGCGGCAGGAAGGTCACCTTCTTCGCCGATCTCGACGGCGACGGCATCGCGGGTGACGAAGCGGCGCACGGCGTGATTCGCGCGCATCGCGCGAGCGGCGGAGAGGTCGTCGTGGCCGAGGGGGGCGACGTCGTGTGCGCAAACGGCATGCGGTTGATCCGGATCGACGACGTGCCGATCACGTTCGGCGGCGCCGCTCGATACAACGTCGAGAACGCGCTCGGGGTCGTCGCCGCTGCGCGCGCGCTCGGTCTGCCGAACGACGCGATCGCGCGCGGGCTTCGCGGCTTCGACGTGATCGACAATCCGCGTCGCGGCGAGCTGCTCGAACACCGCGGAGTGCGCGTACTGCTCGACTTCGGTCACAACCCCGCCGGCGTGCGCGCGGTCATGAGGCTCGTCGCCGCACGGCGTGGCGCGGGTCGCCTCACGGTGATCACGGGCAGCGCCGGCGATCGGAGCGATCGCGACATCGAAGCGATCGCCGAGATCCTCGTCCGCGCCCGCCCCGATCGGATCTTCGTGCGGGAGCTGCCCGACTACCTGCGCGGCCGCGCGCTTGGCGACGTGCCCGCGATCTTTCGTCGCGCGTTCGGAGCGCTCGGCTTCCCGGAGAGCGAGTTCGCCGTCGCAGCGTCCGAGACCGATGCGCTGCGTCGTGCATTCGCCGACGCGAGTCCAGGCGACTTCGTCGTGCTCCTCATCCACGTCGAGCACGACGAGGTTCGCGCTTTCCTCGGGTAGCTCAAGCTCAGCCCGGCGCTCCGCACGGGTCCGGATCGCCTCACTCGTGTCATTCCGGACGAGATTTACTGCGATATCAGGCGATTTCGCCGGGCACGACAGGTGCACTCTACCTCTGACCACCGACCGAAACGGAGGGATCCGATGGACAGTGCATCAAGCTTCGTCGACCCGTCGGTCGACCGACCCGACGAGGGCGTATGACCGGCGAAGTAAAACGGACGGTGTCCGAGGTGCGCGCGAGCTATCGCGTCGCGCTGCCGAAGCGACTCGAGGATCTCGCGCGAGAGCTGGCGAACGTCACCGGCGAGTCGGGGCGCGAGTCGCTCGAAGAGGCGTCGTTGCTCGCGCATCGGCTTCGCGGAACGGCGGCGACGTTCGGCTTCCTCGCGATCGGCGAATGCGCCGGGCGAATCGAGGACGCGCTCGCACGCATCGTCGGTGGCGACGACGTGGTTCGCGGCCTCGCGCTCGCGGAGATCGAGAGCGCCATGACGACCGCGCTGCGCGCGATGCCCTCGAGCGCCCCGTCGGAAGCGTCCGCGGCGCTCGCACAGCCTCTAGAGCCCGGGCCACCGAGCGTCCCCCCTCCCACGGGCACGCCGAATGCCTCGCTCGGCGTCACCACGAAGCTTCTCCTCGTCGACGACGATCCGGCGTTCCTCGATTACGTAGAGGCGCTCGGTCGCGTGAAGCTCGTGCAGATACTCTCCGCGACCACGGTCGCCGAAGCGCTCGAAGTGGCGCGTCGGGACAAGCCGCAGGCGGCCATCATCGACATCCACCTCGGGCGCACGGAGCGCTCGTTCCGGCTCGCGCAGGAGCTGCCGAAGATCCCAGGATGCGAAGCCATCCGCGTCGCGTTCATCTCGTCGTCCGCGTCGTTCGACGATCGCGTCGCGAGCGCGCGGGCCGGCGCCGCGCTCTATCTCACGAAGCCGATCGACGCGACGGCGTTCGATGTCGCCGTGCAGCAGCTCCTCGCGTTCCACGAAGAGGTGACGCCGCGCGTGGTGCTCCTCGATCCGTCGGCGGAGTCGCGTGAGCACACGCTCGCGATGCTCCGCGATTGCGCGTGGCGGATCCGGACGGTCGAGACGCCGAACGAGCTCCTCGCGCAGCTCGACGCCGAGCACGCCGACTTGCTCATCGCGCGCGCGAGCCCCGAGAGCTTCGACGCATGCCGCGCGATCCGGACAAGCTTACGCTGGCAGGATCTCCCGACGGTCTTCCTCACGGACGCGAAGGACGACGCCGCTGAGCGGTACGCGGCCTTCGAGGCGGGCGCCAACAGCTACATCGTGCGGCCAGTTCCGGCGGACGAGCTCGTGATGCGTTTGCGGAGGCGAATGGATCGTGCGCGGCTCGCACGCGAGCTCGCGGGGCGCGATCGGCTGACCGGTCTCTCTCGACGCGGCGCCTTCCTCGATCTCGTCGGCGTTCGCATCAGCGAGGCTGTGCGTCACCACGTGCCGCTCAGCATCGCGATCATCGATCTCGATCACTTCAAGAACGTGAACGACACGCACGGGCACCTCGCCGGCGATCAGGTCTTGCTCGCGCTCGCGCGGCTCCTGGCCAGCCGGCTCCGCACCGAGGACGTCCGCGCACGCTGGGGCGGCGAGGAGTTCGTCGTCGCCTTCCCGCGCGAGGGCGCGAGCAACGTCGAGACGATGCTCGCGCGCGTGCTCGCCGAGTTCTCGCGCTTCTCGTTCGTCAGCGCCGCGGGCGCGCGGTTCGGCGTGACGTTCAGCGCGGGCGTCGCGTCGCTCGGCGACGACGGTGCGGACATCGAGACGCTCCTCGGCACCGCCGACCGCCGTCTCTACGCGGCGAAGAGCCGCGGGCGAAACCGAATCGTCGGCCATGAAGGCACGCCGAAAAACGTCACCGCGCTCCGAGTGCCGAGCCCGGCGCCGCGGCTCGGCTAGCTGAGGCATGCTCCCCGCGCATGTCAGCGCGGAGGGAGCAGCGTCACGCGCCGCGTGAAGAGGCGCCAGCCCGCGCCGCCCGCGTTGCCCGAAGCGACCGCGCGCGCGACGACGGATCCGTCGCTCGGGACCGCCTCGGGCCTACCGACGACGATCGCGATCGTCCATTCGCCCTGCGTGCCCTCGAACAGCTTGCCGACCGGCCCCACGATGCGAACCGTCCCGTCGACCGACGTGTCCATCGGCGCCGCCCACGGACGCACCTGCGATCCTTGAAGAAGAAACGCGTGCGCGATCACCGCCCCCTCGATCGGCGTCGCCGGTCTCAGCACGAGCTCGAACCTGCCGCCTGGCGACAACGGGAGCACCTCGGGCGCGGCGGCCGCGTCGTCTCCGCGCTGCGCGACGTCCCCCGCGTTCCACGTCGCGTCGTACCCGGGGAGCGTCGGAGCCGGGCCACGCGTGATGTAGAGGAGGACCGCCGCCGCGAGGGCGAATGGCGCGACGGCGATCGCGATGACGCGACCGACCGGGAGCCGACGCGCATCGGCGACCGGCGCCGCAGCGGCCTTCGCGAGCATGGGTGCAGGTGCAGGCGCAGCGGACGCCTCCGGTTTGCGCTCGTGCGGCGGCGTCATCCGCGCGAGTCATAGCGCGTCGGCGTCGACGCGGCAGCAGATCCGAACGGATGATGCTTCAGACCGCTGCGCGCGCGATGAGCGACGGCACGTAGCTCGATCGCCCCTTCGGAGCGAACCGCGCGGGGCGCACGCGCATCTCGTCGCGCGCGAGCACCTCGCAGCCGTCGCGCCATCGTTCGAGATCGCCCGCGAGCCCGTCGGCGATCTGGATGCCGAATCCCGGCGGAACCGTGGCGCTCTCGTTCGGACCGAAGTGGCGGCGCCACGCGACCTTGCCGACGAGGCGGACGCGTCGCGACGATCGCGGCGCGCAGAGCTCGAGCCACACGTCCTCGCCGCTCTCGAGCGGTGCGAGTGTGCGCACGAAGATTCCGTTCGCGCTCACGTTGTACGTGAATCCGACGTCGTCCTCTTCTTCGCGTCCAGCGGCGCGGAAGGAGACCGTGGTCCCGAACAGCAACCGCGGCGCCGCGCGGTTGTCGGCGCCCGAAGGATTGGCGAGCTCGTTGGCGACGAAGAGCGCGTTCTCCGGCGGCGCGAACGCATCGACGACCGCGACGCGCGCGAGCTCCGCGACGGCGGTGCCGATCGCCGCCATCTGCTTCGGCGGCGCGACGATCACCCACGGAGTTTCGGACCCGGAGCGGCGCGCCTGCGCGACCGCCATCTGCGCGCCGTTCGGTCCGAAGTCGTCGGACGCGACGACGACCTTCGCACCCGGCGACTCGGCGATCGCCTCCTCGAACGTGGTCACGAACCGCGTCGGCACGCCTGCGTTCGACAGCGCGCGCGCGATGATCATCTGCCACTTCGCGTTCGTCCCCGCGATCACTGCGTGTCCGTCGGCGCCCGGCATCGCGCTCTCGCGCGGCATGACGCGCGACACGACGGCGCGGAGCCGACGCACGAACGATCCGGCGTCACCCGGCGCGACGATGTCGTCGCCGCCAGAGTGAAAGAGCTCCGTGAACGAGAGTGCGTTGCGCGGCTCGCCGATCGCGACAATCGGGATCCCTGCGAACCGCGTGTCACCGCGAACCTGCGCGCAGGTCTCGAACGCGGCGCCACCGCGCATCGACACGAGAAGGAGGAGCGGCGTGGGCGCGTCCGCCGCGAGGATGCCGGCCATGTCGCCGGCGTGCGTGACGACCGGCGTCCCGACGGCGTCCGCGGCCTCGCGCACGGCGGTCATCGAAACGTCCTCGACGTCTCCGAGCACAACGATCGAGCGATTGTTCTTCGTCATGGGTCGTCTCCCTCGCAAGAAGGGAACGGGTGTCCGCGCGGACGAGTTAAGTGCCTGGCGTCTCGCGCGAGAGAAACTCGAAGAATGCACGCCTCGCACATGGATGGCCTTAACCGGGGCGAACAGGCGCCGTTGTCCATCGCATGCGCCGTTCGAGCCGTCCTTCCAAGCGACGCGTCGAACACCCACAGCATCGCCGCTGTGCGCGCGGCCCCGCGCGACTGACGACTACGTAACGAGAGGATCGAACTGATGAGCACCGCCCAATCGCAATCGGAAACCTGGCGACCCGCGATCTCCCGCCGCGCGTGCGAGCGCCTCGATGTCGAGCTCTCCGTCGGCGTTCACAGCGAGCACAACTTCTTCGCCGGCTTCACGAGCAACATCTCCGAGGGGGGCATCTTCATCGCGACGCATCAAGAGCGTCCGGTCGGGAGCGTCCTCGAGATCGAGTTCACACTTCCGGAAGACGACGCGCCGATCGTGACCCGCGCCCAAGTCATGTGGGTGCGCGCGTACAACGATCACGCGGAGGCGGAGATGCCGGGGCTCGGGCTGAGGTTCATCGATCTACCCGAGGAGGCGACGGCGCGAATCCAGGCGTTCATCGAGCGCGTGCGCGCGCCGATCTTCTGGGAGGACTGAGCGCGAGCGTCAGCCCGGCTTGGCCTTGCGCAAGAGCCGGCGAAAGTTCGAGCGATCGAGCCCCGCCTGACGCGCCGCCTCCGACGTGTTCCCGCCGCAGCGGCGCATGATCCCTTGGATGTACGCCTCTTCGAACGAGGTGATCGCGCGCTGCTTCGCATCGGTGAACGGCAAGTCGAGCAAGTCCGACACGAGCGGCGGGCGACCACTCGCGGGCGCCGCGCGCTGCGTCGACGACGTCGTCGCGACCGGGAGATCGCGCGGAACGAGCTCGTCGCCGTGCGACAAGACGAACGCATGCTCGATCGCGTGCTCGAGCTCGCGAACGTTGCCGGGCCACTCGTACGCGAGGAGCACCTCGACCGAGTCCGCGCTCAAGCGCTTGAGCGGACGGCTCATGCGCCGCGCGAACTTTTGCACGAAGTGGTGCGCGAGGATCAAGATGTCGTCGCCGCGCTCGCGGAGCGGCGGGAGGCTCACCGGGATGACGTTGAGACGGTAGAAGAGATCACGACGGAACGCGCCGCTCGCGACCTTCTCCGGGAGATCGACGTTCGTCGCGGCGACGACGCGCACGTCGACGATCTTCGTTTCGTCCGAGCCGACGCGCTTGATCTCCCCTTCTTGCAGCACCCGCAAGAGCTTCACCTGCGCCGACAGCGGCAGGTCCCCGACCTCGTCGAGAAAGATCGTCCCGCCGTGCGCCGACTCGAAGAGCCCCGCGCGCGGAGCGTTGGCGCCGGTGAACGCGCCGCGCACGTGACCGAAGAGCTCACTCTCGACGAGCTCCTTCGGAATCGCCGCGCAGTTCACTGGAACGAACGCCCGCTGCGCGCGCCCCGATCGCGTGTGAATCGCCCGCGCCGCGAGCTCTTTCCCGGTGCCGCTCTCGCCGAGAATGAGCACCGTCGACGTCGTCGCGGCGACCCCATCGATGACGCGATAGACCGCGAGCATCTTCTCGGACGTCCCGATGAGCTCGCCGAAACGCTCTTGCGCTTGGAGCCGCAGCTCGAGCTGCCGCGCGTGATCGACGAGGCGGCGATGCAGCGCCGCCTTCTCCACCGTAAGCGCGACCGCGTCGTTCGACGCGAACGGCTTCGTGAGGAAGTGAAACGCGCCGCCGCGCAGCGCCTCGACCGCGACCGCGACGTCGGCGAACCCCGTCATCATGATGACCGCGAGCCCGGGACGGATCTCGTGCATCCGCCGCAACACTTCGAGCCCGTCCATGCCGGGCATCTGGAGATCGACGAGCGCCGCGTCCGGATCGTGCGCCGCGATGAACTCGAGCGCGGCCGCGCCGCCGTCGCACGTGTCGACCTTGAAGTTTCTCCCGAGGAGCAGTCGCGTCAAGCTACGGCGAAACGCAGCGTCGTCGTCGACGACGAGCACGTGAATCGGCGAGTCGTCCGTCGTGAAGGCGGGCGGCGCGCCGGTCAAGTGCACGGACGTGACCATCCCACGAGGATGCGACCATCCGCGCTCGTACTCAAGCGCGCTTCTGACGGGTCACGCCGCGCAGTCTTCTTCGTCGTCCGCGAGGAGCGGCTTCAGCATGCCGAGCGCGCGGGTGTGGAGCTGCGAGATGCGCGCCTCGCTGACCTTCATCTCGACGGCGATGTCTTTGAACTGCACGTCTTGGAAATAGTGAAGAACGACGATCTTCGCCTCGCGCTCCGGCAAACGCGCGACCGCCTTCGCGAGCACCGACCGCTGCGCATGGCGCTCGGTCAGCTCGAGCGCCGACTCCTGAATCGCGACGACGTTGCGCTGCCCTTCGGGGAGATCGTCGAGCCCGATGATCGTCATCGACGACGAGCGATCCTCGGCGAGCGCTTGCGCGTTGACCTCGGCGCGAGCCGAACGTGCGAGCCAGTCTTGGTTGCGGAGCTCGTCGATGATCGCGCCGCGGATGCGAATGCGCGCGTACCCCTCGAAGCGATCGTCGCGCGTGCCGATGGTGCGGCGGAGCGCGTCCATGAGGCCGTACGTTCCGGCCGCGACGAGATCCTCGCGGAGCACGTTGCGCGGCACGCGGCGCAGCACGCGCGCGACGACTTGGTGGACGAGGTCCATGTACGGCGCCATGTCCGCGCTCGAAACGAGGACGGGGATCCGGTACGTGCCGCTCTTCGCGGCCGTGTCGTCGAAGCACTCGTCGTTCTGGATCGGGTCGATCATGGCGTCATCCTCGCTGTGGTTCGGATGACTGCTAGAGCACGGCTCGTACCACATGGTTTATCGTCATGATATTATGTGTTTTTATGCGAATCAGCGTGCAGCTATGGGTCAAATACAACCCATGCCTTTGACGAAGAAACGCAGGGATCTCCGGCTGAGACGCGATCTGCGCACCCTGTCAGGGGGTCTTTTTGGACCTGCACCCGGATTGAACGCGCGTTTTTTTCGTGAAATACGGGTGTGTCATCGGAGACCTCGTGGTCGGTCGAGCGACCTGCATTCCCGTTTTCCGCACGACGTTTTGCACGGCGGTGGCAGAATCGGGCGATGCGGCGGATCGCGGCTCTGCTGGTGGCCTTCGTCGGAGGTGCGGCGGGCTGTGGCGGAGACGGTGCGTCCAGCGGATCGGGCGACGGCGGAGGCGGCGGCGACGCCACCGCGAGCGACGCATCGACGGGAGACGCGGGCTCCGCGGACGGCGCGACCTCAGGCGACGGCGCGGCCGGCATCGACGGCGCGACCGGCGACGGCGCGACGAGCAACCGCGGCTTCCCCGTCGGCGCGCCGTGGGTGTCGTTCTACGGCTCGGGCACCGGAGTCGATCTCGCGAAGGTCGCGCGCACGTTTCGCGTCATCAACATCGACGTCGATCCGACCGCCGGCAACTTCACCGACGCCGACATCCAGACCTTGCGCGACGGCGGGAAGAACCGCGTCATCTCGTACATGAACGTCGGCGCGTGCGAGTCGTACCGCTCGTACTGGTCGACGAAACCCGCGGGCCACGAGTCGTGCGTCTCGAGCGGCGCGCTCACGACGCCCTACGGCGGCTACCCCAACGAGAAATGGGCGAACCTCTCGAACGTCGCGTACCGCGATCTCATCGTGAACCACGTCGCGCCGCGCCTCGCCGCGCACGGCATCGACGGCTTCTTCCTCGACAACCTCGAGGTCATCGAGCACGGCGCGAACGCGACCGAGGGACCGTGCGACGCCGCGTGCGCGCAAGGCGGGCTCGATCTCGTGTGGGAGCTCCGCCAGAAATTCCCCGACATGCTCATCGTGATGCAAAACGCGACGAGCGACGTCACGCGCCTCGGGACGACGCACGGCGTGAAGTTCCCGTCGATCCTCGACGGCGTGTCGCACGAAGAGGTCTACACGACGGGCGCGGATCCGGGATCGCGCACCGAGATGCTCGCGTGGAAGGCGATGAACCTGATGGTGAACGGACGCGCGTTCTGGCTCGCGGCGGAGGACTACGTCGGCGCGTGCGCCGCCGGAGCGAAGACGGCGCAGCAATCGATCGCGACGAAGGCCACGACCGACGGCCTCAGCTCGTACGTCACCGACGCGAGCGCGATGCAGACGAAGCCGTGCTTCTGGAGCGATTTTCCCTAGAGCGACGACATCACGGGAACGTCGTGAAGAGATCGCCGAGGTCCTTCGCGTTTGCCGCGTCGCGCAGGAACGGGACGCCGAAGACGGTCTCGACGGTGCGCAGCATCGAGCTGTGCGTGTACGCGAGCGTGTTCATGTAGCCGACCTTCGCGGACTTCGAGAGGACGATCATCCCGATCGGGCCGTCGCTCGAGCCGGCGCCCTCGTCCCACGTGATGAAGATCGCGCCGCCGTCGGCGTACGCCTGCGACGCTTGGATCTTCGGAACGAGCACCGAGAGCCACGTGTCGCCCGTCTGGATGTTGTTGATGGGGCACTGGATGTCGCCGTGCATGTCGTTGCAGAGGTTCGGCGTGATGAAGTTGTACTGCGCCGTCTTGTTCATCGTGAGATCGCCCGCGAGCTCGGTGTACGGGCGAACGTGCGCGATGCAGCGCGCGGACGTCGGCGAGTTCGTCATGGTGACGTCGTCGAAGTACAGCATCGGCGAGTGCTTCACGCCGTAGAGGCCGCTGCTCGTGAGGGGGCACGTCGTGCCGCTGATGTCCTCGACGTAGTGCTTCCACGTGACGCCCGCGGTCTCGAGCTGCGTGACGAGGTGATCGGTCACGGCCTTGTGGTTCGCCGACGGATCGCTGTCGTTGGTGATGCCGAGCGTGCCGCCGGCTTCGAGCCAGATGTAGTTCGGCTCGCTCGGATGGATGCCGGCCGGATTCTTGTACTGCTCGGCGTGCGCGCCCGTCGCGAGCAGGCCGTTGATGTACGGCGCGGTCGAGGCGCCTTTGATCGACGACCAGTTGTGGTTCTCCATCACGATGAGGAAGATCGATTTGATCGTGCGGCCTGCCGCGGCGTCGTTCTTCGTGCCGCTGTCGCCGCCGCCGCCGCTGTCACCGCCGGTCGCCGAGTCACCGCCGGTCGAGCCGTCTCCGCCGCCGCCGCCGTCGGATTGCGCCGACCCGTCGTCGCCTCCGACGCCCGCGTCGTCGCCGGGGCCGACGCTCGTCGACGAATCGCCGCCGCACGACGCCAGGATGAAGCCGGTGATCGATGCAGTGCAGAGGAGAAGATGGCGTGCGTTCATGGCGTTCTTCTCGCACGCGGGCGGCATGTGCGCGAGGACGTTCGCGCGACCG
>JBBQXV010000306.1:0-10906 GCA_038209335.1 Polyangiales bacterium
CGAGCCGTCGATCCGTTTCTACGAATCGCTCGGCGCGCGCGTGATGCACGGCTGGCTACCTGTGCGCATGGAGGGCGACGCCCTGCGCGCTCTCGCCGAAGGGGGGCGGGACGCGTAGTCTCTCGCGATGCCCGCTCTCGACGTCGACCGCGTTCGCTCCGAATTCCCCGCGCTCGCCGGCGAATGGACCTTCTTCGACAACGCCGGCGGCTCGCAGGTGCTCGAACGCGTCGCGGAGCGCGTGAGGGACTACATGCTCTCGACGAGCGTGCAGCTCGGCGCGAGCTACGCGGCATCACGCGAGGCCGGCGAGCGCGTCGACGCCGCGGCGCGCGCGACCGCCGCGTTCATGGGCGCGCGCGACGAGCACGAGATCGTCATCGGCTCGTCGACGACGCAGCTCCTCGCGAACCTCGCGATCGCGATGCGCGAGCACATTGCCGCGGGCGACGAGATCGTGGTCACGACATGCGATCACGAGTCGAACGTCGGCCCGTGGCGCCGTCTCGCGGCGGAGCGCGGCGCGATCGTGAAAGAGTGGCGCGTCGATCCGAAGACGCTCCGCCTCGAGGCGCGCGATCTCGACGCGTTGCTGTCGGATCGCACGCGCCTCGTCTGCTTCACGCACGCATCGAACGTAGTCGGCAGCGTCCACGACGTCACCGCGCTCACGCGAAGCGCGCACGCTCGCGGCGCGAAGGTGTGCGTCGACGGCGTGGCGTACGCGCCGCATCGGAAGATCGACGTCGCGGCGTGGGACGTCGACTACTACGCGTTCAGCTTCTACAAAGTGTATGGGCCCCACCTCGCGGTCCTCTTCGGCAAGCGCGCGCTGCTCGACGCGCTGCCGTGCATCCATCACGACTTCATCGGACGCGACGTCGTTCCGTACAAGCTCCAGCCCGGCAACGTCTGCTTCGAGCTATGCCACGGGCTCGGCGGGATCTACGAGTACTTCGACGCGCTCGGCGGCGCGGCAAAAGCCTTTGACGCTATCGCCGCGCACGAGGAGCAGCTCGCGGAGAGACTGCTCGCGTTTCTGCGGAGCGCGCCGGGCGTCCGCATCCACGGCGACGCGAGTGCCGATCGCGCGCGGCGCGTGCCGACGATCAGCTTCACGGTCGACGGACGGAAGTCGAGCGACGTGGTGTCGGCGATCGATCCTCACCGCATCGGGATTCGCTTCGGAGATTTCTACGCGCGGCGACTCGTCGACGAGCTCGGCTTGCGTGCGCAGGGCGGCGTCGTGCGCGTCTCGATGGTCCACTACAATTCGATCGACGAAGTGAATCGCTTGGTCGGCGCGCTCGGCGGCGTGATTCGCTGAACGATCCGCTGTGAAGCGCCGACCGTCGCGAAGAGATCGTCGACGGTTTCGGGCACGCGAGGCCGCTTCGAGGTTTGTTCGCGTGCACGCGCGTGCACCGACATCTAACCTCCTCCGCATGCGAGAGCTGATCCTCCGCGCGCTCGCGCTCGACGATCCGTCGGCGGCCTTCGCGGCCTCCGACACGATCGCGCGCCTCCTCCTCGCAGCGCGCGTGACTCTCCTCTTTCTCGCATGGCTCGGTCTCGTCGCGCGCGACGATCGCGCGCAACGCGTCGCCTTCGCGATCGCGTGCGGCCTGTTCGTCGGCTCGCTCGCGATCGTCGCGCTCTTCGTCCCGTTCGCGCTCTCCGCGCTCGTCGTCTGCGTGCGCCATGTCGCCGTGGCATCCTCGCGCACGCGCTTCGCTTCTGCGATCGGCGCGATCTTCGCGATCTCCATGCTCGTCCTCGGATCGCAGTACTCCGCGCGCCCCGCTCCGGCACCGCCCGAGGACGTCGCGGGCCTCACGGCGTACTGGCTCGATCGCGAGAACCTGTTCGAAGCGCGCTTTTGGGCGACGCAGTGGGCGGGCGCCGAGCGCGAACGACCGGGCGAAGGGCAGCTCCTCCTCGCGCGCATCGACTGGGAGCTCGGACACCGCGACGCGGCGCGATCGCTCCTCGCGGACGTCGTCGCGCGCGCTCCGTCGCCGGACGCGCGTCGACGCGCGGCTACGCAGCTCGCGACGTGGCCGTCGCGCGACGAGACGCGCTGAGCGATGCGGTTCGTCTACACGGTCTGGCTCGGCGCCGCCGTCGCGATGCTCTTCGCGGTCGCGTGGCATCACATGGATCTCCTCGGCGACGGCTTTTGGTGCATGGCTGCGGGCGATCTCGTCCTGTCGACGCACGCGCTCCCCGATCGCGATCCGTTCGCGTTCACGTCGACGCCGGCGCCGTGGATCCTTCACATGCCCGCGTTTCAAATCGGATCCGCGTGGCTGGCGCGTCACGCGGGTCTCGGCGCGGTGCTCGTCGTCTCGACCGTCGTCGCGGCGATCGCGGCGCTCGTCGCGTGGCTCCCGCACGCGCGCACGCCGGCGGCGCGCGTCGTGACGTTCCCGCTCGCGCTCTACTACCTGCTCGTCGACGCCGACGATCTCAGCGCGCGCGGACAGCTCTTCGGCGATCTCGGCTTCGCGGTGCTGCTGGTCGCGCTCACTCGCATGCGGCTTGCGCCGAGCGCGGTCGCGACACCGGCACGCGGCCTCGCTCGCGCGCGACGGTGGCTCGCACCGATCGCGCTCGGCGCGGTTTGGGCGAATCTGCACCCTTCGTTTCTGTTGGCGGTCATCGTGCCGCTCGCGTTCGCTGCCGTCGAGCTCCTCGAGCCGCGAGGCGCGCGACCGCCGCTCCTTCCGTTCGTCGGCTTCGCGCTCGCCGCGCTGGTCGGCGCGTGCCTGAACCCGTACTCGTTCGTGCTCGTCATCGACGTCGTGAAGCTCGCGTCGGATCCCACGACCGCCCACGTCGATCTCTTCCGATCACCCGATTTTCACCGCCTCGGATGGCTCCTCGCGCCCGCGAGCGCAATCGCGATCGTCGCGTTGCGAACGCGCTTCGGCGATCCGCGCGGACGGCGAGCCGACGTCGCGCTCCTCGTCTTGTTCGTCGCGGCCACGTGCGTCGCGCGGCGTTACGGCACGATGCTCGTCGCCGTCGAGCTCATGGTCGCCGGACGCATCGCGAGCGACGCTTTCGTCGCGCCCGCGTGGACCCGCGCCGCCGCACGCCCGCTCTTCATGGCGTTCACCGTCGCGCAGATCGCCGTCGTCGCCGTCCACGCGCGCGAGCGAAAGGACCCGCTCTTCCACGTACCGGCCGAGGCCGCCGCGTTGCTCGAAGCGCGCAACCTCCCCGATCGCGTGATGAACCCGTACCACTGGGGCGGATACCTCGACTGGACGTGGCAAGGTCGCCGCAAAGTCTTCGTCGACGGACGCAACAACCTCTTCGCCAACGGCACGTTCGACGACGCGACACGGATCTCGACACTCAGCGACGGCTGGGGCGATCTCCTCGACATGTACGAAATCGGCACCGTCCTCTGGGAGAACGGCGCGCCGCTCGATCGCGCGCTCGCGAAGCACGCCGGTTGGCAGGAGGTGCACCGCGATCGCCGCGCCGTTCTGTACGTGCGCCGCTAGCCGAGTCGCGAGCGAGGCTGTGTGCGTGTGCTAGGCAGCACACGCACCTAGCCTGGAGCGCGCCGCCCGAAGCCTGTAGCCTCGGGGCATGAGGGTGGGGTGGGCGCTCGTCTTCGTGCTCGGTGCGGTCGCGTGCGACCGCGCGTCCGGCGGACACGATCCGCCGAGCGCGTCGATCGCGCGACCGGCGCCGGCGGCGAACGTCGAGATTCCGGGCGTCGATCTCGGTGCGCTCACGCCCGGCGAGAAGAGCGAGTACGTCGCGCTCGTGAAGAAGCTCGCCGCGCCGTGCCCCGAGTTGAAGAACAGCGTCGCCGAGTGCGCCGTCGAAGCGGGCGCGTGCAAAAAGAAGTGCGTCGGCGCCGCGCAATACGTCGCACGCAGCATTCACACCGACAAGACGCGCGATCAGATCGAGCGCGGTCTTCGCAAGCGATTCGATCCGACGACCGCGATCTCCGTTCCGATCGACGGGTCTCCGGCGAAGGGTCCCGAGAACGCGCCGGTGATGATCGTCGTCTTCATGGACTTCACGAACGGCGCTTGCCAAAAGCTCCTCCCGACGCTCGAGAAGGGGCAGCGCGACTACGAAAAATACGTGCGCCTCGTCTACAAATTCCGCCCGAAGGATCCGGCGCGGAGCGAGGAGTCTGCGCGCCGCGCGTTGTCGGCGGGGCAGCAGGGGAAGTTCTGGGAGATGTCGGCGAAGCTCCTCGACAACCCGTACGAGGTCGAGCTCGTCACGAAGTACGTGAAGGATCTCGCGCTCGACGAGAAGCGGTTCGTGGTCGATCTCACGAGCGACGCTGTTTCCGAGCGCCTCCTCAAGGACAAGCGGCTCGCCGAGTCGATCGGCGTGACGGCGATCCCGACGACGTACATCAACGGGCACGAGTACGATCCGCTCGAAGACATCGGCGATTGGATCGAGCGCGAGATCCCCTGACATGAACGAGCTGCTCGGCTGGCTCACCGTGCTCGCCGCGGACGACGACGGATCCGTGCGAAGCCGTCGCGCGCGCGACGAGGCGTGCACGGCGATCTACCGCGTGCTCGACGGATGGGTGCCGGCGCTCGTGCGTCGCGGCGCGCCGTGCCGTCTCACGGACGACGACGCGATGGATATTTTGCAGCACGTCGTCGACAAGGCGGCGCTCGGGACGGCGCGTTTTCGCGGGCAGAGCGAGGGGGAAGCGCGGCAGTGGGTGAAGCGGATCGTCGCAAACAAAGCGATCGACATCTGCCGGCGCGCGCCGGTCGCGGCGCCTCCGTCGTCGTCGCTCGGGGCGCGGCGCGAGCTCGTGACCGAGCCGCACGAACGGATCGACGAGGAGGCGCTTCGCGCGGCGTTCGACGCGATCGAAGAGACGCTCGTGCGCACGCATCGACGCAACGACGCGGACACGCTGGTGCGCGCGCTGCGCTGCCACATGGAGGCGCGGCTCGGGAGCGCGTCGATCGACGAGCAGATCGATCGCTACGGCTTCCAAGGCGCGTACGCGAACGAACCGCGCGACGATGCCGGACGACGCAAGGCGCGCGACCGCGTCTACCAATACCGAAAGCGCGGGCGCGAGGCGGGATGCGCGGCGCTCGGCGCGCTCGCGACGGAAGGTCGCTACGGCGAGGACGACGCGCGTGCGCTCGGCGCATTGCTCGGATGCAAGGGCGGCGGCGCGCGGCCGCGGAGCGGAGGCAGCGATGCGCCTTCGTGATGTCAGAAGGCCTCGGGCGCCGCGTCTTCCCCCGAGGACGTCGCGGCTCGCGGAGGCGGCATGACGGTACGAATCATGGACGAGCTCGACGCCGAGGCGGCCGTCGACGCAGCGCGCGCCGGCGTTCGCGCCGGACGACTCTTGCGCGCAGGCGACGTTCCGCGCGCGTCGCGCGACGCGTTGCGCGCGTGGTGCCGCGCGAACGTCGCGATCGTCGTGCCGACGGAGAAGCTCGCGACGGATGGGATCGCGATCGTGGAGGCGCTCTTGTCGCGCTTCGACGGCGACGCGGCTGGGATCGGCGTCGACGAGATCGTGATCGGGCTCGAGACGCGCGACGATGCGGAGAGCTGCGCGGTCGCGCTCGGGTTCGCGTCGCTCGCGGGTGTCGACGACGCGACGTCGGCGGAGGCGCGCCTCGTCGCTGCGCTGCGCGCGCTCGACGCATCGGCCGAGATGCACGAGCACGCGATCGCGACGGCGCTTCGCGCGCTCGCACCGGCGCGCGCACGCATCGAGCATCTCGCGCGCATGGCTCGCCTCGACGCGACGCCGTGGTGGCTCGACGCGATCGCCGCGCACCTCGTCGACGCGCGCGCGGTCCTAGCCCGCCTCCCCTCGCCCTCCGCGCGCCTCGGCCCTCCGGTCTTGCGCGTGCGGCGCGACGCGCTCGCGAGACCGGCGGCAATGATGATGTCCGGCGGCGAGCCCGGCCGACTCGACACGGTGCTCGAGCGACCGCTCGGCGAGCCGGTGGTGACGCTGTTCGACGACGAGGTCGAGCTCTTCGCGTTCGGGTTGGCCGCGTCGGACGACGCGCCGCCGGGGCTCCTCGTTCGTCAGCGCGACGGTGAGATCGATCGCATCGAGAGCGTCGCGCTCGAGCCGCCGGGTCCGGCCGCGCCGCTACGGAGTCGCGTCGATCTCGCGTGGTGGGTCCCGCTCAGCGGCACGGCGGATGGACGGCGCGCGCTCGTCGTCCGCTATCGTCGCATCGCTGTCGCGGGCGCGGCGCGACCGGACGAAGCGAAGGTCGAGC
This sequence comes from Polyangiales bacterium, assembly GCA_038209335.1. GTDB lineage: Bacteria > Myxococcota_A > Polyangia > Polyangiales > Polyangiaceae > JBBQXV01. The sequence goes on from JBBQXV010000306.1 coordinate 6,270, forward strand.
TCGAGCCGGTCGAGTGACGCGCGCATGAGCGAGACGACGATCCGACCGGTCTTCGCGCTCCTCCGCGCGCTCGACGAGCTCGACGCGCACCGCAACGATCCCGGATGGGTCGGTCGAGGCGCGGCGCGACGTCGCGCGTTCAACGCGCGTCATCATCTGCCGCCGGGCGCGATCGACGCGCCGACGGTGGCGCTCCTCGCGCAGAGATGGCGACGTCACTTCGAGCCCGAGCTCCCGGCGCCAGTACCGACCGGCGCGCCGCCGGCGACGATCGCGACGACGTACTGGCTCTCGTCGCACGACGAGCACGGCGCCGTTCTGCGCGCGCGCCTCGAACGTCTGCCGCCGCGTCACGCGCCGTGGTCGACGCCGTGGCCGTGCAGCGTCGACGACGACGCGGACGCCGCGGCCGAAGAAGCGATGCGCCGCGCCGCGACGCTACTCCGCTTCACGCCGACCGAGCCTCTCCGAGGATGGCACCGCGCCGTGCCCGCCGACGACGACGCGCGCGCGTGGGACGAGCTCGCGATCGAAGGAAGCTCGCTGTCGACGCCGCTCGCGCTCATGTTTCTGAGCACGTGGATCGATCAGCCTCTCGACGCGCGGATCGCCGTGACCGGCGATCTCGACGCCGAGCTGCGCCTCGTGCTCCCGGGCGATGCGCGCGCGGCGGTCACCGCGAAGGTGCGTGCCGTGCAGCGAGAGCGCGCGTGCATTCGAACCGTGCTCGTCCCGCGCGGGTGCGCTCCGCGCGAGGCGCTCGGCGTCGAAGTCATCGAGGTCGACGACCTGCGCGAGGTCGCCGAACGGTTCGGTCTGAAGTTGGCGGATGCATCGGCGCGACCGACGTCGGTGCAAGGGTGGCTGCAGGCTGTCGACGAGACGGAGTGGCTCGTTCGTGCGCGCGCGGTGGATCCGCCGGTGATGCGCGCTCGGCTCGAGCAGCTCGACGCCGCGTCGCTCGACTACGCGCGCCTCGGATGGAACGACACCACGGCACCGCACGCCGTCGACGCCGCGCGCTTGCGTCTCCTCGGACGGCTATGCGGGTACCAAGCGCACGCGCTCGCGGCGGATCGTGCGCTCGACACCCATCGGCGCATCGACGAGCTCGTCGCGCACGCTATCCGCCACGATCGCCCGCTCCCTCGCGCGACGCTAGCGACCGTACGCAACGTGCAGGCAAGCTTGATGATCGACGCCGGGCGTTTCGACTCGGCGCGCCGTTACGTCGAAGAAGCGCTCGACGCCGCGCGCACCGCGCAAGACGGCGCGGAGACCGCGCGGATCGCGAGCACGCGCGGCCGGATCGAAGCGCACGCTCGCAACGACACGCGCGCGCTCGTGTTGCTCGACGAGGCTCTCGACGAGCTCCGTCGCAACATCCCGTGGGAGACGAACCTCTGCGAGTGCTACCGCATCGGAACGCTCGGTCGCCTCGGCCGATGGGACGACGCACACGCCGCGCTCGCGAGCGCGCGCGAACGAAACGTCGCGGCGCCCGAGGTCACCGCCGGATGGCGCGCCGACAACGCGCTCTACCTCGACTACGAAGAGCTGAAGCTCGCGCTCCGCCGACGCGACGCGTACGCCGCGATCGATGCCCACGCGCGATGCGAAGCGCAGGTCGATCTTCGCGCGATGGGACCGTGGCCGTCGACGGGGATCGCCGTCCGCGGCATCGAAGCGGCGCTCCTCGCCCACAACTCCAACCTCGCCGCTTCACGCTTCGCGCACGTCGTACGGATCGCGCGCGAGCACACCGCCGCATGGCGCGAGCTCGGACGCGGCGCTGCGCTCCTCGTCGTCGACGCATCGTCACGCGGCGAGCCGATCGACGAAGCGCTCTCCGCGTACGTCGCGCGCTACCTCGCGTCGCTCGACGCCGCCCAGCCGAGCGCGCTTGCCACCGCGCGCGATGCCTGCCTCGCGTCGCCCGGCGATGCCGCCGCGCTCGCGGCTCTCCTCGATCTCGAAATCCGCTGATAAACGAGCGCCACCCGCGACGCGCCGAGCACCCACTCGCACCTTTTCGCCGTCGCTACGCAACTTTCATCGGACGGCTGTGCCGCAACGCGGCATAATGCGCTTTCCTCTCCTTTTTCACCGCGCCGCGCGATGTCGCCGCGTGCCCGCCGGGGGTCCTTCGTGCTTCACCGATCACTCTCCTCGCGCGCCGCCAAGACTCGCTGTGCGTTCGCCCTCGCGGTCGCGTGCATCGGCGCCGGCTGCGGCGGCGACTTCGACACGACGCGCGTCACGCCCAAGCGCGGATCGATCGGTCGCGAGCTCTACAGCCTCGTCTGCGATCGCGTCGGCGCGCAGGCGCTCCGCGAAGACGTCACCGCGTCGTCGTACCACGACATCTGCCACCCGACCGCCGACGGCAAGTACACCGATCGCGTCGACACGACCCTCCTCGTCCCGCTCGATCCCGACGCCGTCGACGCCGACGGCAAGCCGGTGCCGATCGCGTTGCAGAAGACGCACCGCGAGTACCGCGTCGCGCGCATCGAGGCGCTCGCGCGTAGACGCGAGGACATGGTCAAGGCGTTCGACTCCGCGTTCCCGGACGACGCGCTCCCGATCAAAGACATCGGCGCGGCAGATCCGACCAAGTCGTGCGCCCCCGCAGGCACCGGCCACTTGCAGAAGGAGCTCGCGAACGTCCTCGGTCGGCTCACCGACATGGAAAACGATCGCACGCTCCCGCTCGTGACCGAGTCGCTCGCGAACGTGATGAACGACGTGAAGGCGTCGCCCGAGGCGCAGGCGGCGCTCGCGCGCTTCGACGCGCGACAGGGCTACCGCCCGTCCGACATCGCCCTCGGCGCGTCGCGCGCGGTGCTGTCGTATCCGCGCATCACCGATCTCGTGAACACGCTGCTGCGGCTCGTCGCGACCGATTCGGATCCGCTGAGCCTCGCCGGCAAGATCGATCCGGCAAAGCCGCTCACGATCGACAACCGCAAGCCCATCCCAGGCGGCGCGAGCGTCGAGATGCAGCAGCTCCTCTCGGTGCTCCACCAAGAGCTCCGAACGTCCGACACGCCGCAGCCGCTCGCTCCCTTCACCACGACGACGGACACGAAGATCCCGACGCGGCAGATCCTCTCGCGCCCGCGCACGAGCCTCGAGCTGACGCGGCAGATCCTGCTGCAGCAAGACGCGGCGTTCGACGATGGCATCGGCGCGCCACGAACGCGCTTCGTCGTGCGTCGCGATCCGCGCGGCGTCGCGGTCGTGCCGCTCGTCGGCGGCGCCGTCCCCGCGCCGTTCGTCGACACGTCGCCCGCCGACGGTGTCGCCGATATCGATCTGCTCGGCCGCTTCGTCACGACGTCGACGACGCCGCTCGCCTCGCCCTTCTTCTCGGTCGACGGCATCGACGGGATGCGCGACACCTCGGGGCGCGCCATCGGCATGCAGGCGCCACTCCTCTACGACTACATCGACACGAGCCAGACGTTCCTCGCCCGGACGATCGCGGACATCAAGCCGCTCCTCGATCCGGATCCGGCGCACGACAAAGAGACGGTGATGAAGCTGCTCGGCGGCTTGCCGGTCGTCTTCGGCACGCGCGACGTCATGCCTGCGACGTCGCGTGACTACGCACCCGATCCGACGCTCGCCGCGGATTGGCAGCTCACACACACCGGGCCGCCGCCTCCGTCGCTCGGCAAGTCGCCCGTCAGCTTCAAGTACCGCGGCTTTCACGCCGACACGTCGCCGATCGTCGATCTGGTCTACGCGCTCGGGCAGCTGATGAACGATCCGGCGTTCGACGATCTCCTCGAGCTCGGTCGCAAGCTCGTCGCCGAGCACCCGAACGAGCTCGCGCGCCTCGTCGACATCGGATTCCGGATCAAGGCGCTCGCCGACGCGCACCCCGAGGCGAAGATCCCGGCGCAGTCGCTCTTGTGGGACGAGCTCCTCGATACGATCGCGAAGATCGCGCACGTCAAAGACGCCATCGGCGCCGGCGGCATCCTCGAAGATCTCATCCTCGCGTTCAAGAAGGACCCGACGGTCAAGCTGCAGGACACGTTCGCCGCGTACATCGAGAACAGGGACCAGCTCACGTACAACCGCGCCGACCTCAACGGCCCCGCGTTCAATCTCACGACGAACAGCGTCTCGGTGTTGAAGACGCCCGTCGATCGCGGCATGCCCGACCTCGGCACGAACCGCAGCGCGCTCCAGCGGTTCATGCAGCTCCTCCACGACGCGAACGGCCTCGGCGCATGCACGAAGGAGGGCGCGGTCGCGCACGTGAAGTTCAAGCTCGGCGCGCTCGGCGCCGTATCGTTCGACTACCCGACCAACGCGCTCAGCGGCGTCGCGTGCGGCATCGTCGGACAAACCGCGCCGTCCAAGCTGCCGCTGTGCGGCGTCCTCGGCTTCGAGAACGTCGCGGCGCTCTTGCTCGACGTGGCGCTCAACCGCGCGACGTTCGACGTCCGCGATCCGTGCTTGAAGGCGCTGATGAACTCGCCGCTCACGAACCTCGTCGGCGGCGTCGACGCGTTCCTCGAGGCGACCTCCGGCATCACGGGCTTCAACACGCACCCGACCGTCAACGGGATCTCGCGCCTCGTCTTTTTCGACGCCGCGCACGACGGAATGCCCGGCGACAC
>JBBQXV010000307.1:0-10883 GCA_038209335.1 Polyangiales bacterium
AGGAGATGACCGGCGCCGTGCGCGACGCCCGCCGCGAGCGACTCGGGCGCCATGTACGGGAGCGAGCCGACGACGTAGCCGAGCGACTCGGGCGGCGCGTCGATCTGCGGATGCATGAGCCCGAAGTCCATGAGCACGACGCGGCCGCCGGGCGCGATCATGACGTTCGCAGGCTTGACGTCGCGGTGCGCGAGGCCGGCCGCGTGAACGGCGGCGAGCCCTTCCGCGACGCGAAGGACGATGTCGAGCGCCTCGGGGATCGCGAACCTCTCGCCGCGACGGCGCCGCTGCTCGAGCGTCGCGTCGAGGCTGATCCCGAAGACGCGCTCCATGACGAGGAAGTCGATCTCGCGGTGCGTGCCCATCGAGTAGACGGTGACGACGCTCGGGTGACGGATCGCCGCGAGCGCTTGCCCCTCGCGGCGGAGCGACGTCGGATCGGCGCCCGGCACGACGACCTTGAGCGCGACGCGGCGATTGAGCTGCCGATCGTGCGCTTCGTAGACCTGCCCCATCGCGCCCATGCCGAGCAGCTCGCGCACCTCGTAGAGCTCGCCGACGATCTCCCCGCTCGTGAAGACGGGCGGCGGCGCCTCGCCGAGGATCGGCATCGTGTCGTGACGCGGCGACGCGTCCGACGTAGCGATTCTCCCCCGGTCCATCGCTCTTCATCTCTACCCCAAGCCGAGAAGAAGCGCCTCCCACGGCGTGCTATGAAGCGCTCCGATGAAGCGACCCCTGGCGATCTTCGCGCTCGTCGTCGCCGCGACGGCGCCGTTCTTCGGCGCAGTAGCGTGCTCGAAAGTCGCGCCCGAGCCCGGCGGCGCGAGCTCGGCGTCGCCGTCCGCACCCGCGAGCTCGTCGGCCGACCTGTCCACGTCCAACGCGCTCGCGTCCGCGGCGAACATCGACGGCGGAAACCTCATCCCGCTTCCGCCGGTCGTCGCGCACTCCGGCAAGCTCGAGCGCGATCCCCAGACCGGTCACCTCAAGCCGTCGACCCCGGCGCCGTCCGACGATCCGACGCTCGTTCCGCCGAAGCCGCAACGCGATGCCGACTTCGATCTCGATCTCGACGATCCGTCGCGCGACTACGTGATGCGTTACGTCCGCGCGACCAAGCGCTACGGCGACAAGACCGACTGCGTCTCGTTCGGAAAGTCGTACGAGAAGGCGGGGCGGCGCGCGGTCGAAGTCCGCGACGATCCAAAGTCGTCATGCGGCGGCACGTCGGACGCGCTCAAAGACACGTTCCTCGTCGACGTCGGCGCCGATCGGATGAAGCTCGACGACAAGAAGGCGACGCCGCTCGCGAAGTGGCCGGACGGGAGCGATCCCGACTCGAAGCCCGGCCCCGTCGCTTCGCTCGACGACTTCAAGACGTTCAAGTCGCCGCTCGCCGACGAGCTCAGCAAGATGAAGCTCACCGTGATCCGCATCCAGATGTACGGACGCGGGACATACCCGCTCGTCACGCTCGCCGGCTGGCGCGATCCGCTCCCCGCGAACGGCAAGCCGGACGATCTCAAGAGCGTGACGGCGAAGCTCTGCACCGCGAACGGCAATCGTCCGTTCTCGTTTCTTGGCGGCGTGAATCGATCGACCACCTTGCGCGTGCGCTGTCCGAGCGGCGACGCGCGGTGGGACAAGTTCTAGCGGCTATTTTTTCCCGGCGTCGGCGGCGTCGGCGGCGAGCTTTTTGAAGCGCTGCTCGGGCCCGGGCGGCGCGTACATCTGGACGGCGACGAGCTTCGTTTTTTCGTCGGGGGTCCACGAGTGCTTCGTGTCGGGCGGCACGACGACGATGTCGCGCGCCGCGAGCCGACGCGGGCGGCCATCGACCGTGAAGGTGCCGGCACCTTCGATCGCGCAGAGGACTTCCCACGCGCCGGGGTGCGTGTGCTCGGCGACGGGCGCCGTTCCTTCGAGGCGGCCGACGTAGATCGCGGGCGACGCGTCGCTTTCGAGATCGAGGTGCGCGTGCATCGTGCCGCCCGCCCACGCGAGATCTTTGGCGACCGTCGCGCGGACGATCTTCTTCGTCACGGCGGTCGCACGCGCGCACGATGTCGCGGTCACGCGGCCGACGAGCGCGTTGCCGGTCCCCTTCACCTCGAACGTCCCCTCGCCTTGTGCGAGGAGGAGATCGCTCGTGGCGAGCGTCTCGCCGAGCGCGGTCCCGTTTCCGCGAACGAAGGTGACGACGACTTGATCGCAGCCGCTCACGCGGATGGTGATGGGCTTGGCGGCGGTGAGGTCGTTGAAGAGGGCGACGGGGATTGGGGGGAGCACCGGCGGGGGCGCGCTGGCGGTCGAGGGCGAGGGCGACGGCGAGGGCGACGGCGAGGGCGACGGCGACGGCGATGGCGATGGCGATGGCGATGGCGATGGCTTGTCGCACGCGGCGACGAGCACGGCGCACGCGACGAGCACGACGGCTCCCCTCATCGTCGCCTCACGAGGCTCTCCGCCGAGACGAGCGCCGCCGCCTCCGGCTCCGCGCGACGCTCCCGCATTCCCTCTTCCGCCGCGCGCGACTCCTCCGGACGCAGCAGGCTCCGCGCGAACACCTCGGCCGCTTTGTACGAGCTGCGAACGAGCGGGCCCGCCGCGACGAACGCGAAGCCCATGCGGCGCCCTTCGTCGGCGAACGCATCGAAGCGCTCCGGCGTCACGAAGCGATCGACCGCGGCGTGCTTCGGCGTCGGCCGCAAGTACTGGCCGAGCGTCACGATGTCGACATGCGCCGCGCGCAGATCGCGCATCGTCTCGAGCACCTCGTCGTCCGTCTCGCCGATCCCGACCATGATCGAGCTCTTGGTGATCTGCTTCGGATCGCGTGCCTTCACCCGCTCGAGCACCGCGATCGACTGCTCGTAGCTGCAGCGCACGTCGCGGATCGTCCGCTGCAGGCGGCGCACGACCTCGATGTTGTGCGCCCAGACGTGCGGCCTCGCGTCGACCGTGACGTCGACGGGATCCATGTGCCCGCCGAAATCGCCGAGGAGCGTCTCGACCAGCATGTCCGGGCGGAGCTCGCGCAAGCGCGTCACCGTCTTTGCGACGTGCGATGCGCCGCCGTCGAGCAAGTCGTCGCGATCGACCATCGTCATGACGACGTATTGAAGCGGCAGCTTCGACAGCGCGCGCGCGACGTGCTCCGGCTCGCGCACGTCGACGGCGCCGCGCGGGTTGCCCGTCGTCACCGCGCAGAAGCGGCAGCCGCGCGTGCAGGTGTCGCCGAGCAGCATGATCGTCGCGGTCCCTTCGGACCAGCACTCGCCGATGTTCGGGCAGCGCGCCTCTTCGCAGACGGTGTGCAGATCGAGCTCGCGGAACGTCTGCTTCAGCCCGTTGTACGTCTCGCCACCCGGAGCACGGACCTTGAGCCACGCGGGCTTGGGGGCGAAGCGAGGGGACGGCGTCGACATCAGGCTTCTCTTTATAGAGCGGAGGGCTGCGCGTCGAGCGCGACCAGCGCCGCTTCGCTCACCGGACGGATGGCGCCTCGCTCCGTGTAGATTGCACGGATGAGGCGAGCCGGCGTGACGTCGAACGCGGGATTGAACGCTTCGACGCCGAGCGGCGCGGTCGGCACGTCGTTCGGCGGCGCGCCGATCGCGAGAACTTCGCGCGGATCGCGCTCTTCGATCGGGATGCCGGCGCCGTCGGCGCACGCGACGTCGACCGTGCTCCACGGCGCGGCGACGTCGAACGGGACGCCGTGCATCTGTGCGAGACACGCGACGCCGTACGTTCCGATCTTGTTCGCGACGTCGCCGTTGCGCGCGACGCGATCGGCGCCGACGATGACGAGATCGACGACGCGCTTGGCGAAGAGGTGCGCGACCATCGAGTCCGTGATGAGCGTGACCGGGATCCCGTCGCGGTGGAGCTCCCACGCGGTGAGGCGCGCGCCCTGGAGGATGGGGCGCGTCTCGCAGGCGTAGACGCGCACCTTCTTGCCAGCGTCGCGCGCGGCGCGCACCACGCCGAGCGCGGTGCCGTAGCCGCCGGTCGCGAGCGCGCCGGCGTTGCAGTGGGTGAGAATCGTCGCGCCGTCGGGGACTTGCTCCGCGCCGATCGCGCCGATCCGTTTGCACGCGGCGACCTCGTCGCGGTGAAGCGCGCGCGCTGCGGCCGCGAGTCGCGCAACCCGATCGCCGCGCGAGGCGTGCGCGATCTCCGCCGCGACGCGCTGCATCCGCGCGATCGCCCACGCGAGGTTCACCGCCGTCGGGCGCGGCGCGCGAAGGCGCGCGCCCGCCTGCTCGATCGTGCGCGAGAACTCCGCCGCGTCGCCGTCGACGGCCGCCGCGAGGACGATCCCGTACGCCGCCGCGATCCCGATCGCCGGCGCGCCGCGCACCATCAGCTTCGCGATCGCATCCGCGATCTGCTCGACGAGCGTGTGAAGCTCGTACCGCTCGGTGCGCGGAAGGAGCCGCTGATCGAGCATCAGCACGGCGCGATCGTTCGGAAGGAGCTCGACCGCCGAGTACTTCGCGCCGCTGATCGGATCCGGATGCGTGTGCGCGTAGCCCGTCTTCAACGTAGGGATCGGCTCGCTGCGCTTCGATCGAGGTTGTTCGCTCACGACGGCCTCCCTTTCGACAGCTCGCGCGACGCGAGCATCCGCGTCTTGATCTCTTCCGCGGCCGTCTCGAGCTCCTCGGCGGCTTTCTCTTTGTCGCCGTGCAGGTACGCGCGGAGACCATCGGCCGCGACGATCGCGAGGCTGATGTTCACCCCCGCGTCGGCGAGGACCGCGCCGACGTCCGGATTTTTCAGCAGCGTGTCGAGCTCGTCGAAGAGATCGTCGATCTCCGCCAGCGCTTTCGGCGTCGTCATGGGTGACGAAGGTCTACGAAAACCCTCACGGCACCGCAAGCGCCGCCCGCGCCTTTGCGACGTTAGAGCGCGGCGCGCCCATTTCCTCGGCGCGATCGATCGCATCGCGCGCTTCGTCGCGGCGGCCGAGCTTCGTGAGCGCCCACGCGCGTCCGAGCTGCGCCGCGCCGAACCGCGGCCGGCGCGCGAGCACCGCATCGTACGCTGCAAGCGCCTTCCCCGCGTCGCCGCGCATCACCGCGACCGTCGCCAGACCCAGCCAATTCTCCGCGCCGTTCGGATCCGCGGTCGCGCCCGCGCGGTACGCCTCTTCGGCGCCGTCGAGATCCTTCTGGTGCACGCGGACGAGCCCGAGCGCGTGGTACGTCGCGCCGTCCTTCGCGCCGCGCCGAATCGCCTCTTCGAGCCGCGGCCTCGCCTCATCGACCTCGCCCCAGCGCGCGCACCGCATTCCGCCTTCGCGCGGACCGGCCGGCGACTCCGGCGCGATCTTCGCGGCCTCGTCGTACGCCGCGAGCGCCTCTTCGTATTTGTGCGCGAGCTCGAACGCGTGACCGAGCTCGATCCACGGCGTCGGATCGTTCGGCGGGAGCCTCTTCGCGAGCTCCGCGACCTCGACGCGCGCCGCTCCCATGTCGCCCGAGAACGCGAGCAGTCGAATCAGGAGCTTCCGCGCCGCGACGTTCTCCGGATGCTTCGCGAGCTCTTCGCGCAACGTCGCGATGCCTTCGACCTCGTGGTGCTGCCGCGCGAGCGACATCGCGCGCTCGGTCGCCGGTGGCGCGCAGGCCATGAGCGGCGATGCCAGCGCGACCGCGAGAAGAGTGGTACATCGCGCGTTCACACCACGGAGAATCACGATGTCACAGGTAGCGGATATCAAGACGATTGGCATCCTCGGGGCGGGGCAGATGGGCGGCGGGATCGCGCAGGTCGCCGCGCAGGCCGGGTTCGCGGTGCGCCTCGCGGACGCGTCGCTCGAGCTCGCCGACAAAGGGAAAAAGAAGATCGCCGCTCAGCTCACGCGCCAAGTCGAAAAAGGAAAGATGACCGCCGAGGCGCGCGACGAAGTGGTCGCGCGGATCACGCCCGTCGCCGCGATCGCCGATTTCAAGGAGTGCGATCTCGTCATCGAGGCCGCGACCGAGAACGTGGACTTGAAGATGAAGCTCTTCAAGCAGTGCGACGACGCCCTGCGCGCCGGCGCCTACCTCGCGAGCAACACGTCGTCGATCTCCGTGACCAAGCTCGCCGCCGCGACGTCGCGTCCGTCGCTCGTCATCGGCATGCACTTCATGAACCCGCCGCCGCTCATGAAGCTCGTCGAGATCGTGCGCGCGGTGCAGACGTCCAACGAGACGTATGCGCTCGTGAAGGCGCTCGCCGAAAAGATGGGAAAGACCGTCACGACGAGCAAGGACGCGCCGGGCTTCCTCGTGAATCGGATCCTGATCCCGATGCTGTGCGAGGCGTGCTTCGCGCTGCAAGAAGGCGTCGGCTCGCCCGAGGACATCGACACCGGCGCGAAGCTCGGCCTCAATCATCCGATGGGACCGCTCGAGCTCGCGGACCTCATCGGCCTCGACACCACGCTCGCGATCGCCGACGTGCTCCATCGCGACATCGGCGACGACAAGTACCGCGCGCCGACGCTCTTGCGAAACCTCGTCGCCGCCGGTTGGTACGGGAAGAAGAGCGGACGCGGGTTCTACGTCTACGACGACAAGGGGCAGAAGACGGGGCGCGCGGTCTGAGCGACCCGTCGCGCGCCGATCGCTACGACTGGCGCGCCTTCGTCTCTTCCCTGAGGCGCTTCTCCCGCGCCATGTGCTCGCCCGTCGGATCGACCGGAGCGAAGTCCGCGGCTTCGAAGACCTGACGGAGCTCGATCGTCACGCCCTCGTCGCCGAGCTGGCCGAACGGCGCACGCTTGAGCCACTCGATCGCCTCTTCTTTCGACTTCACTTCCCACATCCAGAACCCCGCGATGAGCTCCTTCGACTCGGCGAACGGCCCGTCGACGACGACCTTCTTGCCGCGCGAGAACGTCACGCGCGCCCCCTTCGACGTCGCGTGGAGCCCCTCGCCCGCGAGCATCACGCCCGCCTTCACGAGCTCTTCGTTGTACTTGCCCATCGCGGCGAGCATCTCGGACGTGGGGAGTGTACCGGCCTCGGACTCTTTGCTCGCGGGAACCAGAACCATGAATTTCATCGCCGTATCTCCTGGGTGAGGGCGCGTCCGTCGCGCTTCTACACTCACGGCAAACGACGGGGTAGACGATCGACACGGCGATCGATTTATTTGGAACAGGCCTGTAAGAAATCCTCGTGGCTCTCGTGACGTGGCGCTTGGGGTGGCGCGTGCTCGTTCTCGCCGCGGCGTCCGGGTGTCGCGGGCCGGGGGAGCCCGCGGCGCGCCTGGAGATCGACGCGGGCGACGCGGGCGACGCGAGCGCGGCGCCGAGCGCGAGCACGATCGCGATCGCGAGCGCGAGCACGAGCGCGCCGGCCGCCGAGACGTCGCCGCCGCGACGCGCGTATTGGACCGCGCGCGCGATGCTCCGCGCACCGCCGCACCCGGTCCCCGCCGGCGTCGCGAACGTCATCGTGCACGTGCCGGAGGGTTTCGACGCTTCGCAAAAGCTCCACCTCGTCGTCTTCCTCCACGGCTCGGACCAGTGCGCCGAGCAGCTCGCGATGAACGGCCACGTCGTCTGCGCGCGCGGCTCGGGGTTCGCCGGCGCGGGGCTCATCGCGCGTCACGACGACGCGGGGACGCAGTCGATCTTCATCGTCCCGCAGCTCGCGTACATGGCGGGAGGCTCGCCCGGTCGCTTCGCGGAGAAGAGCTACCTGCGCACCTTCTTGACCGAGCTCCTCGGCGAGACGCTCGTCCCCGGGCTCGGCGCGCCGCGGACGATCGACGACGTCGAGTCGATCACGTTCATCGCGCAGAGCGCCGGATGGATCGCGACGACGCGCATCCTCGAGAGCGGCGATCTCGACGCGAAGATTCTCGGCGTCGTCCTGCTCGACGCGTTCTTCGACGGCGGCGTCGACGTCTACGCGCGATGGCTCGCGCGCGAGACACAGGGTCGACCGCGCAAGCTCGTGAGCGTGCACGCACCGTGGGGGAACAACATCGGCAACGCGCGCGCGCTCGCCGATCGCGTGCGACCGCTGCGCCCCGGCCGCGTCGTCGTCGATCCGAAAGGTGCGCTCGCGGACGCGATCCGCGCGAACGACGTCACCCTCGTCACGTGGGACGTCGAGCACTCGTGGATGTCGCTCGTGATGCTCACGAAGGTCGTGCACGGCCTCGCTCTCCCGCCGCGCGCGGTCACACCGACGCGCGCGCTCTGGCCGGGGACGACCGCGGCGACGCCGACGCCGATCGCGCGGTCGCAAGAGATCGCCGGCGCGATCGACGGCAGCGACACGCTCCTCGCGAACGGCGCGCGCGCCGACGACTACGCGATCGCCCTCGGCGCCGGCGAGAGCGTCGTCGCGACCGTGCGCGGCGGCGCGTCGAAGACCGAATGGGGCAAGCTCGACGTCTTCGCGCAGATCCTCTCGGACGGCGTGGAGATCGCGTCGGACGACGACGGCGACGGGGCATTCGACAGCCGCGTCGTGTTTCGCGCGACGACGGCAGGGACGTACGTCGTCCGCGTGAGCACGGCGGGTCAAGGGCTGCGCCGCGGCCCGTACCGCCTGCGCGTGGACTGAAAACACCTCGGCGCACCGGTGGCTCGTCCATACGCGCCGGTAGCTACATCTTACGCGTTAGTAGCTGATCGATACATGCCGGCAGCCACGATGTACGCGCCCGTAGCTCGTCTCTACGGAGCGGTAGCTTCCACCTCCGTGTGAGTAGCTCTATTCTACGGATTTGAATCTGCTCCGTACACATCGGTAGATTCTACCTACGCAGACGTAGCTACCACCTTCCTGGCCGTAGCGTGTCGGGTTGGCGAAGAAGGCCACCGTCGCGGGACGACTCGCGGACTTCGCGAGCTTCCGTTGATCCTGCGTGAAGCCACAGCGCTGGCAAACACGCAGCCCATCGCCAACCGCGCCGCCCCGCGACTATGCTCCCGCGCATGTCCTACAAGACCATCCTCGTCGATCGCGACGCCGACGCGCACGTCGCCACCGTCACGTTGAACCGACCCGAGAAGCTGAACGCGCTCAACGCCGAGCTCGTCGGCGAGCTCCTCGCCGCCATCCGCGAGCTCGACGCCGACGCGAACGTGCGCGTCGTCGTGCTCACCGGCGCGGGCGAGAAGGCGTTCGCCGCAGGCGCGGACATCGCCGCGATGAGCGAGATGACGACGTCGCAAGCGAAGGCGTTCGCGGACCTCGGGCACGCGGTCGGCGCGGCGATCGAGTCGGCGCACTTCGCATGCATCGCGGCGGTCAACGGCTTCGCGCTCGGCGGCGGCTGCGAGCTCGCGCTCGCGTGCGACTTCGCCTACGCGAGCGACAAGGCGAAGCTCGGACAGCCCGAGGTGAACCTCGGCGTCATCCCCGGCTTCGGCGGAACGCAGCGCCTCCTCCGCCGCGTCGGCATCGCGCGCGCGCGCGAGCTCTGCATGACCGGCGACGTCATCGGCGCGGAAGAAGCGCTCCGCATCGGCCTCGTCAACGCCGTGGTGCCGCACGCCGAGCTGATGAACAAGGCGCGCGAGACAGCGAAGAAGATCGCGAGCAAAGGACCGCGCGCGATCGCCGAGTGCAAGCGCGTGCTCCTCCGCGGCGCCGACGTGCCGCTCGCGACGGCGAACGAGCTCGAGGTGCAGGCGTTCTCGGCGCTCTTCGGGACGAGCGATCAGCGCGAAGGGATGAAGGCGTTCCTCGAGAAGCGCCCGGCGGCGTTCGAGGGGAAGTAACCCTCGGATCTAAAACGTCTTGTACGTCGCGACGATCGTCCCGAGCGTCGCGGTCGCGATCGCGAGCACCGCGGCGACGACGAACGCGCGAAACGCCGCCGTCCGCAGCGCGAGCCGCGTCTTCTCTTCCTTCACGCGCGGCGCGACCGCGTACGCGATCGCCCCCGCCCACGCGAGCCCGATCGCCGCGAACGCGAGGTGCTCCTTCCTCTCGAACAGAAACCCGATCGTCGGTGCGTGGAGGAAAATCCCCTGCTTCAACTTCCCCGTGTAGTGCGGATAGAGCCACGCGCCCATCGCGCCAACGAGCGTCACCAATCCGAGCGACAGGCAGACGGCCAGGTGCGCCCGCCGCATCCGATTTCGGAGAACGATCGCCGGATGAACGAGCGCCGCGGCCGCGAGCCACCCCAAATGACCGTGGATGTGCTCGGTGAGCCGAACAGGGTCGAGCGCCGGGATCACGTCGGCACCGAATGTGAAGAGGAGTCAATCCGGGCGCGTAAATCAAGTCCTAGCAGCAATTCTCGGGACGAAACGGCGCGTAAGGAGCTAAGGCGATGCATCACAACGGGACAGCTTGCCTCGAACCGGGCGCGGGGAGAAAGTTCGCATCGATGACTGACGGATCCGACAGGCCGACGCAGGAAAGCGCCGCGCGCGCCCACATTCTCCTCTTCGAGGACGACGACACGCTCGCGGGGCTCCTCGCGCGCGTGCTTCGGACCGAGGGCTACACCGTCGACGTGCTCGACACGGTCGACGCGATGCCGGCGGCGGCGAAGCTGCAGAAGTACGACGTCGTCCTCTCCGACATCCATCTCGCGAACGACACGAACGGCCTCGATGTCTTGAAGCGCGTTCGCGAAGTGACCGACACGATCCCCGTCTTGTTGATGACGGCGTTCGCCGACGTCGAAGGCGCGATGAACGCGGTGTCGCTCGGCGCGTACGACTACCTCGCAAAGCCGATCGATCCGACCGAGCTGAAACGAAAAGTCCAAGAGGCGGTCGCGCGACGAAAGATCGCGTCGAGCGCGCGCGACGAGGTCGATCCGCGGAGCACGCTCCTCTCCGAGGCGCAGATCGTCGGCAGCGCGCCCTCGATGATCGAAGTCTACAAGACCGTCGCGCAGGT
>JBBQXV010000308.1:0-10879 GCA_038209335.1 Polyangiales bacterium
GTCCTCGTCGACGCGCGCGGCGAGCCGACGCGTCGACGCTGGACGACGCGCGGCTGGATCGTGTGCCGCCTCGATTTCGGCGGCCGAAAGCGGCCGGTGGCGCCACCGGGGCGCTGGACCGCGCTCTTCTTCTCCGACGACGCGGCCGCGCTCGCAGCTGGCCATCGCCCTTGTGGGTATTGCCGTCGCGCCGACTTCGTGCGCTTCAAGACGGCGTGGGCGAACGTCCACGGTGCGGCGCGCGCGCGAGAGATGGACGACCGACTTCACGCGGAGCGCCTCGCGCCTCGCGCGTCGACCGAGGCGCGCGCGCTTCCCAACGGTGCCTTCGTCGGTGGTCCCGATGCGTGCTGGCGAATCGAACGTGGACGCGGACGACTCTGGTCGTGGTGTGGCTACGGCGCGCCGGTGGAGTTGCCGCGCTCGATGCCGCTCATCACGCCGTGGTCGATCGTGCGGCTGCTCGAAGCGGGGTATGTCATGTGACGGCTTGCCGAACATCGTCGCAACGCACGCGCCGCTAAAACAGCGCCGTGACCTCTGCAGCCATCGCGCGGTACGGCGCCGCGAGCCCCTCGGTCCACGCGATCGCCGCGGGCGACTTTGCGCTGCATCCGCTGCCGCTCAAGAACGCGCGCTTCGTCGTCGGACCGAAGAGCGTCGACCACGCCGACCACATCGCGCCGTCGTATCTCGTGTAGCGGACCTTGTTGGCGGCGTCGGCCGACAGCGCGAAGAGGAGCATCGTCTTGCCGTTGGTCAGCAGCACGACGCCCGTTCCGTACGCGCCCGGATCGTTCGGGATGATCGCGCCGGAGGTCCACGCCCCCGTCGCGGTGTCGAAGCGCCGGTGCTCGTAGCCGTCGTTCGCGCCGCCGTTGATCTTACGGAGCACTGCATGGACCTCCGTCGGCGAGAAGCCACACACGCTCCAATCGTCTTGTCCGGTCGCCGAATTCACGCCGAAGAGCGTGTCGTGCGTGACCCAGCTCTCCTTCGACGACGCCCACGAGATGTCGGTCGTGTCCACTTGCCCGAGCGCTTGCGGCCAGAACGCGAGCATGTTCCCCGACTCGATCGCGACGAGCGCGCGCGAATTGTCGAACTCCGGCACCCACGAGTGAACGACGTACCCCGAGAGCGGCCCGGAGCCGGCGCCGCGATCGGGCGAAGTCGACTGGTACACATCCATGTTTCCGGTCGTGTCGAACATCTTGTACGGCTTCTGGTTCGCCCAGCCCGTCGCGAGGAAGACGTTGCCGTCGTTCGAGAGCGCGACGACCGGCGCGGACGGATCCGCGCCGTTCGGGAAGTAATTCGACGAGACGACGAATTCGTCGGAGCCGAACGTGATCGTCGCCGTGTCGATCGTCGCGCGCACGTGCTTCGTGAACGCATCGCCCGACACTTTGTGCGCGTACGCGAGATGGACGACGTCTTTTCCGCCGACGTCGGCGTACGTGACGCTGAAGTTGCGCGCCTCGTTGCGCGTCGCCTCCGCCATCGAGAACGTCGCGCCCGGAGTCCACGTCGCAAAATCCGTCGACCACCACGTCTTCAATTGCGTCTGCGCGGCGTCGTCGACCGTGAACATCCACCAGCGCGACGAGTGCGTCGCGAAGATCAAATGCTGCTGCTGCGCGGTGCCCGTCTCCGCCGGCACGTCGCCCACGGTCGCGACTGGAGAAGCGGTCGGCGTGCCCGCTTCGTGCGCGGGCGCGTCCGGCCCGGCCTCGTTCGATCCTCCGTCCGCAGCGCCGCCGTCCGGAGTGAGCGCGCACCCGTCGACCGACTCGCACTTCGTCGGATCGATCCGCGCGTCGATGCACCTGCCGTTCTCGCACGTCGACGTCGGATCGCACGCGATGCCGTTGCAAGCTACCGACAGCTTGACGGGCACGTAGAGCGGCGTGTGCGGTATGTACCGAACGGCGCGCCGCGCGACGATGCAGCCGGCGCCGAACGGGGGCCTGCAGTCGTCGACCTTCTTTCCGTATCCGGCGGTCACACGGAACGCGATCTCGTCGCTGTTCGAGCCGCTCGGAACGAGCACGAGCGATCCGACGCGCCCCGTCGCGGCGTCGCAGCGAAGCGAGATCGCAGACGCGGGTTTGTTGTCGAGATCAGCGCCGAGGACGCCGACGCTGATGCCCACGCCGTCGATGTCCGTGCACTTCGCGTCGGTCGTGATGCTGATGGTGATTTGCGTCGGTTCGCGGCAAGACGCCGCCAGCGCGAGCGAGGCAGAAATGGCAGCGAGGATGAGGAGCCGGCGCACGGCTCCAGACTAGCGGACTTGGCGCGCGCGATGGCGTCGCGCGTCACGCGCGTTGCGCGGCTGCACCTCCGTCCTTCAAAGGTGCAATCTGCACGGTTCCCACGCCGACGAAATGCGTGTCGTTTCGTGCGCGAGTGGGTGGCGCGCTTCGTGCGAACGGCCGACGCAATCCTCTCTCTCCCTCATCCCGAAGGGCCATCCACCATGCGTCTGACCAACTGCTTGTATCTTCTCACCATGCTCCCCCTCGCGGCGTGCGCCGCGGACGCACAGACGCCGGAGCCGACGCCGGCTGAGACGCAAGACGGTTGGGACAGCCAAGCGGGCAACCCGACGCACGCGACGCACTCGTACCTCACCGAGTACGCGGTCGATCAGCTGAAGGCGCAGTTCCCCGAGCTCGCCACGTACAAGACCACGATCGTAAACGGCGCGAACACAGAGCTCCACGAGCTCCCGGTCACCGACCCGGATCTCGAGTCGCTCCGCGTCGCCGCCGACGGCACCAATTGGGCGGCGAATCACCCCGAGGTCATCTGGCACAAAGCGCAGGACGCGTACCGCGCGGGCAACAAGGATCGCGCGTACTTCCTCACCGGCATCGTCCTCCACTGGGTCGAGGACATGGGCGTCCCGGCGCACGCCTTCCACGTCATTCATCAGGGGACGTTCTCGCTGCGCGACAACTTCGAGCTCCTCGCGCTTCAGAAGTGGGCGCCGCTCTACTCGAGCATCAACCACAGCGATCCCGCGTACACCGCGCCGTCGGACTACATGAGCTTCAGCGGCGTGTGGGCATCGACCGATTTCCAAGCGGCGTGGCCGGGCGTGACCTACACGCGCTCGTTCTTCTCGTCGAGCTGGCTCTGGGCGTCGAACAAGGAAGCGACGTTCGTCGAGAACCGCCAGGGACGCACCGCGACGCTGACGAAGTGGGCGCTCTACGCCGCCGTCACGCACTTCTGAAATTCGAGACGCTCAGCGCGCGCCGGACACGCAAAGCTCGACGCCGGGGAAGCGCAGGCCATCGGCTGTCGCAAACGGCGCGATCGCGTCGGCGATCTTCTGCTTCAGGCGCGCGAGCTCGGACGGCGGCAGCGTCTCGGCCGCGCGCTCGAGCGAGCCGACCGTCTCGCTGAAGACTTCCCAGTGCTGTGCGGCGGACGTAAACGTCCACGTCACCGCGACGCGCTCGAGCGAGACATCGGTGAACCCCGCTGCGCGCACGACGCGTTCGAGCTCGCCCGGAGCCGCGAGTCGGAACGGACCGGGCGCATCGGGCGGCGGCGGCGGTAGCTTCAGCACCTCGCCGACCGCGCCGAACAACGTCGTGAAGCACGGGTTCGCCTCGGGCTCGGCCCACACCGTGAACGCGTACCGGCCGCCCGGCTTCAGCACGCGACGCATCTCGCGCACCGCTGCGACGATGTCGGACGCGAACATCAGCCCGTCCTTGCACGTCACCGCATCGAACGCCGCGTCGGGGCCGCCTAGGCTGGCCGCGTCGGCCTCGCGCGTCTCGACGTTCTCGAGTCCCGCCGCCGCGGCCTTGCGTCGCGTCGCCATCAGCATCGTCGGCGACACGTCGACTGCCACGACTCTCCCCGTCGCGCCCGCGCGTTCGGCGAGGGCGAGCGCCGGCAGCCCCGAGCCGCACGCGACGTCGAGGATCGCATGCCCCGGCTCGACGCGGACAGCGCGCACGAACCAGTCGGTCACCGGGCGCATCATCTGCGCTTGCCAGTCGTGCCATTTCTCCCAACCGCTCATGTCGCACCTCCACGACGAGAAGTAGCCCCGCGCTCGACGCTGCGGAATGGCTCGCGAGGAACATGGATCATTTCCAATTTGGAAATAGTATCGGGACATGGACACGCTCGAAGGCATGCGGGTGTTCGTGCGTGTGGCGCAGCGCATGGGGTTCGCAGCCGCGGCACGCGAGCTGCGCGTCTCGCCGGCCGCGGTGACCAAGCAGATTGCAGCGCTCGAAGCGCGCGTCGGTGTGCGGCTGCTCGAGCGCACGACGCGACGGGTCGCTCTGACCGAGGCGGGCCGCGTCTACCTCGAGCGCTGCCACGAGTGCCTCCAGGCGTTCGATGACGCCGATGCGTCGGTCAGCGAGCTCTCGCTCGCGCCGCGCGGCATGCTCCGAATCAGCGCGCCGATCGATCTTCACGCGCACCTACCGGCGGTCGTCGGCGCGTTCGCGCGCGAGTACCCGCAGGTCAGGATCGATCTTCAGCTCTCGAATCGCTCGGTCGATCTCGTCAACGAGGGGTTCGACGTCGCCATCCGCGTGGCCGGAACGCTCGAAGGCGGCTACGTCGCGCGCCCGCTCGCCGCGTTGAGGTTTGGCCTCTTCGCGTCCCCGGCGTACTTGCGCAAGCACGGCCGGCCGCGCAAACCGGTGGAGCTCTCGCGGCATCGCGCGATCGTGTTCGTCGAGCCGCGGCCCTGGGACACCCTCGTGCTCGAACGGCGCGGCAAGCAGACACGCGTCGATCTCGTGCCCGTCTTCACGAGCAACTCGGGAGACATGCTCCGCGAGATGGCGATCGCCGGCGTCGGCATCCTGCCGTCGCCGAGCTTCCTGGTGCATGCCGCCGTCGCGGACGGCCGGCTCGAGGCGCTGCTCAGCGAGTGGACGCTCTTGCCGCGCCCCAAGCTGTGGGCTGTGTATCCGAACCGCCGCTTCTTGCCGGCGAAGGTGCGGCTGTTCGTCGACGCGCTCCGCGCCGCGTTCGGCGGCGATCCCGAGCGCGATCCGTGGGTGCCGGCGTAAGGCTTTGACGACTGATCGCAAAACGACACCTTTCGCTCGCGCCATCGTCAGGACCGAAAAAGACGCGCGTCTTGTCCGTTCGCAGCGAGACATCCCACGAAGCACCAGGAGACGAGTCATGCGACGATCAGCCCACCACGCAGAGAGCACCAAGACGCTCGCGCCTGCGTCCGTCTCGCCGTGCGATTGTCGACTCTCCGGTTCTTTGGTCGCCTATCGCAACATGTTCAATCAAGAGGCGGGTAGTTAGGGCAGCATCGTTTGCAGAGCGCGAGCTCGCACGAGGCCGCCCCGGGACACCAGGGCGGCCTCGATGCATTTCGGGGCGCGTAGAGCGGAAAGGATCCGCAGGTGGTTGTAACCCACTGGCCTCCGGGCGAGCCGTTCGATTCGGCCGTGCCCCACGACGGACTCGTAGTGTAACGGCCCGCACACTCGGCTTTTACCCGATGAGGTGAGCGTTCGAATCGCTCCGAGTCCACGAAGCTCGATGTCCATTCCGGTGCGTCATGGTGACCAACGAGTCTCTGAAGCTCGTCACGAAGGTTCGACCCCTTCCACCGGATCTGCTTGCGCCATTGGCGAGCGTGCTCCTTGAAAATCCAAACGCATTGCACCGAAGCTCAATGGCGAGCAGTGGCCTGTTAGACCATCTGAAGAAGGTTCGATTCCTTCCGGTGCAGCCGGGACGCGCGCGTGTACGGAGGGATCGATCCTTCGGCGCGCGCGCGGCCCGAATATTCGCCGGCGCCCGATAGTCGGAGCGCTCCCTCGTAGCGAGCGCGTGCGGGTGCGATTCCCGACGCCGGCTCCCGTTTTCGTCGAGTGCAGAGAGCAAGTGTGGTCATTGCGGCGGGTTGAAGCTCCGCTCAACGTGGTTCGATTCCACGTCTGCACACCAGCGTGAAGTGTCATTGGTTGCACACGTGCCTCGGGCGCACGGAGAGGTGGTTCAACTCCACCCACGCTGACCAGCAATTCGAAACCAACAACGTTCGGAGGCAGTCATGGACAGTCCGTGCACGTTTTGCGGAGGAGCCGCGCACCCAGCCACGGGATGTGTGTACGGACCTCGAACGATAGCGTGTCGGCGATGTACCGAGGAATGCTGGCGCTGGGTGAAGGGGCATACGAATCGAAAGGGAAAGAGGAACGGCCCGTCGTTCTACGAAGCGGCGGGCAAGCGCGCTGGACGGAGCGATCTGGTGATCGTGGCAGACTGTGAATCTGTCTCAGGCGAGTTCGATCCTCGTCGTCCAGACTACGCGACGTGACGCGACTGGCTGTCGCGACCCGGTTGTCTCCCGGGTGAGACGGGTTCGATCCCCGTACGTCGCGCCGAAGGTCTGAGCATGAGATGCAACGCAGCCTCCAAAACTGCGGACGAGGGCGCGACTCCCTCCAGACCTGCGGGCTCGAGCAGAAGGCTGCGACGCTGCTTTGCATACAGCGGATCGGGGAGCGTTACCCCGCGGGTCCACCAGTTCATTCATGCGGGCAGAAGACGTAGGTGTCGGCCGGCCTTCCAAGCCGTGCAGAGCGAGTTCGAGTCTCGCTACCCGCTCTCGTGTCGGGATGGCCGAATGGTAAAGGCCGCGGATTGCAACCCCGCTGTTCGTGAGTTCGATTCTCACTCCCGACTCCAATCTCTCTGTCTGGGCGGATCCCAGCACGACCCTCCGAAGGTCGCCGTCGCCGTTCGACTCGGCGCAGAGAGGCCAATGACATTGCCCCCGTCGCGACGACGCGGCCCGGGATCGCGTCGCCGCAGTTTTTGGAAGGTACCACTCAATGGCGGGTAACCGGATTCGAACTCCGGGGTGCGCGAAAGCGTAGGCGTTCGATTCGTCTACCTTCCTCTTGGAACACGAAGCCCCGGTGGCGGGGCACGCGGTTGCTACCCGCGGAGACCGCGAGGTCAGCGGTTCGACTCCGCCTTGTTCCGCCGACTGCACGTGGCGTAATCGGCAAACGCACCTGCCTCAAGAGCAGGCCTTTCTCGGTTCGAATCCGAGCGTGCAGACTCCGGGCACCGAGAGTCGGCAGCGAGACTTTGAATCTCGCAATGAGGGCGCAACTCCCTCGCCCGGTACCGCCGTCCGCGTCATCGGTAGGCACTGCATCGACCTCGTCCACCGCGCGCTCGGGTCGGCCATCGGCAATACTGCCGCGGTGTGTCGGAAGTGCTCGCCCTGCGACCGGCGGCGATCGAGGCCGCCGACGCGCCATTCGCGCTCTTCCGGCCACACCGGGTCGTGACGAAGGTTGGTCGCGTGACGGGTACGAACCTCGCATTCGACTCGGCCCCGCGACGACTACGCTGCGCAACCAAGAGGAGCAATCCGTGAAGAGACCCGCGAAAACACCCGCCGCGCGACAAGCCCCTTCGCCCGCGCGTGCGACGAGCACGAAGCAACATCCTGCGTCGGGAGGCGAGGTGCATCAGGTCGCCGGCGGCGAGCACCCGTCGCTCACGACCAACCAAGGGTTGGTGATCTCGGACAATCAGAACTCGCTTCGCGCGAGCACGCGCGGCCCGACACTGCTCGAAGACTTCGTCCTTCGCGAGAAAATTACCCACTTCGATCACGAGCGCATCCCGGAGCGAATCGTCCACGCGCGGGGAACGGCGGCTCACGGCTACTTCGAGCTCACCAAGTCGCTGAAGCGATACACGACCGCGAAGGTGCTCTCCGAGGTGGGCGTGCGTACGCCCGTGTTCACTCGCATCTCGACGGTGGCAGGCGGCGCCGGCTCGGTCGACACGCCGCGCGACGTGCGCGGCTTTGCCGTGAAGCTCTACACGAAAGAAGGCAATTGGGATCTCGTCGGCAACAACATTCCCGTCTTCTTCATTCAGGACGCGATCAAGTTTCCGGATCTCGTCCACGCCGTGAAGATGGAACCGGATCGCGGCTTTCCGCAGTCGGCGACGGCCCACGACACGTTCTGGGATTTCATTTCGCTGACGCCCGAGTCGATGCACATGATCATGTGGATCATGTCCGACCGAACGCTCGCGCGTTCGCTGCGCATGATCGAGGGCTTCGGCGTTCATAGCTTTCGTCTCGTTAACGCAGACAGTGAGTCGACATTCGTGAAGTTCCATTGGCGACCGAGGCTCGGGCTGCAGTCCACCCTTTGGGACGAGGCCGTGAAGATCGCGGGCGCCGACCCGGACTTCCATCGCCGCGACCTGTTCGACGCGATCGGTACGGGTGGATTTCCAGAATGGGACCTCGCCGTCCAGCTCTTCACAGAGGAGCAGGCCGACGCCTTTCCGTTCGACCATCTCGACCCGACGAAGCTCGTTCCCGAAGAGACGGTCCCGCTTACCGTCATCGGGCGCATGGTGCTCGATCGGTGGCCGGACAATTTCTTCGCGGAGACGGAGCAAGTCGCGTTCTGCCCGTCGCATGTCGTACCGGGGATCGATTTCTCGAACGATCCGCTGCTTCAGGGGCGTCTCTTTTCCTATCTCGACACCCAGCTCTCCCGGCTCGGCTCGCCCAACTTCCACCAGCTCCCCGTCAACGCACCCCAGTGCCCATTCGCGAATCATCAGCGCGACGGCCATATGCAGATGGAGCGGCCCAAGGGGCGCGTGAACTACGAGCCGAGCTCGCTGGCCCCCGACTCGGCGCGAGAGAACCCCGTGAGGGGCTTCCGCAGCGCATCGACGGACGAGAGCGGCGCCAAGGGTCGCATTCGGGCGGAGAGCTTTGCCGATCACTATAGCCAAGCGCGGCTCTTCTATCGAAGCCAGAGCGAGATCGAGCGCGCGCACATCGCGTCCGCTCTGGTCTTCGAGCTCTCCAAAGTGGAGACCGCTGACGTGCGCGACGCGGTCGTCGGGCATCTTCGCCACATCGACGAGAGCCTCGCGAAGCGCGTGGCCGACGGTCTCGGACTCGCCAAGCTTCCGGCGGCGCCGCCGACCGCGACGCGCGCGCGCGACGTGCCGCTGTCGCCGGCGCTCCAGCTCATCGGAAAGATGAAAAACACGCTCGAAGGGCGCGTGGTGGGCATTCTCATCGCCGACGGTTCGAACGCAGCGACGATTCAAGCGATCCGCAAGGCGGTGATCGACGCTGGCGCTTCGGTGAAGATCGTCGCGCCGAAGGTCGCAGGCGTAAAACTCTCCAACCAGAGCGCGATGAAGGTCGACGGCCAGCTCGCGGGGACGCCGTCCGTACTCTTCGACGCCGTCGCGATCGTGTTGTCGGACGCGGGCGCCAAGATGTTGGGTCGCGAGGCGGCGGCCATCGACTTCGTACGAGACGCCTTTGGTCATCTCAAGGCCATCGCGGTCGACGCCGGTGGGCTCGCGCTCGTAGCTGCCGCGGGCGTCGAGCGAGATGATGGAGTCGTCGACGCGAGTGACAAGAAGGCGTTCATCGCCGCCGCCAAAACTCGGCAGTGGGATCGCGAGGCGTCGGTCCGTACGTTGGCCTGAAGCGACACGGGAGGCGGCTGTCGCTCTCAGCGCTCGCGCGTGAGGCCGAGAGCGAGGCCGCCGTAGAACGCCTGCACGTGCGACACCCCACCCGACGCGGAGATCGCGTCGGCGCGCATCGCGCGTGCATCTGCGCATATCGCCACCGGCGTCGACATGAAACACAGCGTGCCTTGTGCGACGTCGACGGACGACTGGAGGCGATCGTCCGTGGGCAATCGTGTCGCGCTCGCGCCGACCCGCACCCATGGCACTTGGACGGCGAGGTACGCTCCCGCCTCGGCGCCGCCGAGATGGCGCGCTTGGGAATCGCCTCCGCGCCATCGACCGGTCAAAACGATGCCGGTCTTTGCGCCGATCTCGAAGACGGTCGTCCCGCGCATGTATTGATATCCGAGCTGGAGCTGCGGAAGCTCGAGGAGCGACGCGTAGAATGCGTCGTTGCCGAGCAGGTAGCCTTCGAGTCCCGCGCGGACGACAGGACCGTGCCTTTTCCCGAACGGAACGCGGACGCCGCCAGCGACGCCTCCGAGCAGCGCGCCTTCGAAGCCTCCTCCGCCGCCGCCGATGCCGAGACGGTGAAAGCCGCGCGTGCTGACGACGCCGTTCTGCGAAAATTCTTCTCCCTCTTGAGAGACCATCAGTCCAGGGCCAGCGCCCGAGGTCGCGCCGCGCACGTTCGTAACCGCTCCACGTATTCCGAAGACGCCGGAGCAACCCGTCGACAACCGCACCTCTCCCTCGGCGTCCGGATCGGAGCAGCGCACGAATCGCGACGAAGTCGGTGACTCAGCCGCCGGCGACGCGGTCGCGCCGGGCGTCGTTGGTTGTGGCGGCGGCGGACGCGGTTCGTCGGCGTCACTCGTCGCAGGCACGAACGACACGAGAACGACTGCGAGCGCGACCGTGGTCTTCATCGGCATGGTCATCCTCCTTCGTCTTTCATGACCGCTGAAAAGCACTTTGTCTGCCAGCGGATTGGGTCGAAGAAATCGAAGTAGGCATTGCGGACGAAATGCCACGGCTGCGGCACTTCGCGCGAGGCGGACAAGGCTCCGTTGCGGCACCACCGCCGCAAACGCGCGCGCGTGCCGATCCCGAGGGAAACCAGCGCCTGGCACGAGAATTGGAATTCTCGTCGCGTATGAAAACCACACTCCTATTGGTCATCGCATCGCTCACCCTCTCGCTCGCCTCGGTCACCGGATGTCGCAACACCGCTGAGGGCGTAAAGGACGACACGCAAAACGCGGTTCACAAGACAGGCGAGGAGCTCAAGAAGGCCGGCGACTCGATGTCGGACGCGGGCAGCGCCGACTGACGACAACCTCCTGCATTGACGATAATCTCCTGCGAGGCGGCG
>JBBQXV010000309.1:0-10873 GCA_038209335.1 Polyangiales bacterium
TCGGCAACGTCGGCGTCGATCTTCGCTGGCGGCTCGAATTCGAGTAGCAAAGAGAGACGGCCACGGCGTGACCTTCTCCTCGATGCGGCTGCCAACGCTCCTCGTCGTCGCGATCTTCGCGGCGCTGGTCACGTGCGCGCCGTCGCGCGCCGTCGCCGAGAATTCCGACTACGCCGATTTCACGCCGATCGTGATCCCGCCGCCGCCGTCGACGAAGACGCCCGCGATCGTTCCGAAGCCCGCGCCGGATCTCACGCCGTTCGCGGGGCTCCCGATCGTGCGCGCGCGCGTCGTCATCGACGGCGAGTCGTGGGAGGACGTGCTCATCCCGGTCGTGAAGAGCGTGCGCGTGGGCGAGCCGCTCACAGCGGAGATCGCGCGGCGCGCGATGGACGAGGTGCTCGCGACGGGAGCGTTCGCGCGCGGCGAGGCGTCCGTGCGGCGCGAAGCGGGCGGCGTCGTCCTCTTCATCGCGGTCACGCCGCGCAAGTTGATCCAAACGATGGCGCTCGATCTGCACGGCGCGAAGCTGGAGAAAGACGACGTGCTGCGCGAGATGGATCTCGCCGAAGGGGGCGAGATCGTCGGCGCGGATCTGTCGCAACGCAAGAGCCGCATCGAGGCGTTGTTTCTGCGGCACGGGTATCCGTCGGCGACGGTGAGCGTGACGACGCGCCCGACCGACGATCGCATGAAGGTGCTCCTCTACGTCGACGTCGTCCCCGGCGCCGAGCGCCTCGTCGAGAAGCGCTGGTTTTACGTCAGCGGCGCGAAGCCCGAGGAGGTGCGCGTGCTGACCGATGCGTACGGCGTCGCGGTGGGCGCGCGCGCGGACGAAGCGGTGCTCTCGTCCGCCGACATCGATCTCGAAGGGCGCCTCCGCGCGCGCGGTTGGCCACGCGCCACGGTCATCCACGACGTCGGCGTCTCGTCGCGCCTCCTCACGTTGCGCGTGCGCGTCGACACGGGCGCGCGCACCGAGGTCCGCTTCGAAGGCAACGACAGCTACGACGCCGACGCGCTCCTCGGCGCGCTCGCGCTCGAAGACGACACCGATCGATCGGCCGGACACCTCGCCGACAAGATCCGCGCGTTCTACGCCAAGCGCGGCTTTTACGACGTCGAGGTCACGACCGAGATCCGCGGCGTCGAGACCGACCGCGTCCGCCTCGTCGTCCTGAAGATCAGCGAGCACGCACGCGTCGGCGTCGCGTCGCGAACGTACCCGTGCCTGAAGCCGCGCGAGATCGAGAAGCTCACCGGCGGCGGTCCCGCGTCGTCCGCTGCGATCGGCGTCGAGATCGACAGCTACCTCGAAGAAGAGCTCCCCGGCGCCGACGTCTTCAAGGCGCCCAACGGTCGCGGCCTCGAACGCACGATCGGCGGCGGCGCCGGCGATCTCCAAACCGGCGCGCGCCCGCGTCCGATCGATCTCGATCCCGACAAGACGCTCGTCGTCGACACGTACGAGCGCGCGCTCGCGCACGTGCAGGAGCTCTATCGCAACGAGGGGTACCTGCACGCGCTCGTCGGACCGTTGCAGATCGTGCGCGCGCGCTGCTCGCCGAAGTCGCCACCTGGAAAGTGCGTACCGTTGCCGCTCCCCAACGTGCCGACGGATCAGTGCACGTACGACGCGCGCAACCTCCCGCTCGAAGTCCCGCCGCTCGGCCCCGAGCTGACGTGCGTTCCGGATCCGAAGCGCGGCATCGAGTGCGCGCCGTCGATGAAGCTCTACGTCCCGGTGAAGCTCGGCCCGCGAACGTACCTCTACGACATGGCGTTCTCCGGCGTCGTTACGCAGGCCGAACGCAAGGTCGCCGCCGCCGCGCAGCTGGTCCTCGGCGAGCCGGTCAACGGCGTGAAGCTCGAGGACGCGCGCCGCAAGATCGCCGACTATTACAAAGAAGAGGGGTACGCGTTCGTCGACGTCAAATACACGATCGAATCGTCGACCGACTACACGCGCGCGCGCGCGCACTTCGACGTGCACGAGGGCGAGCAGGTCATCGTCAAAGGGATCGTCTGGCGTGGCAACGAGGTCACGCTCGACAACGTCGTTCGCAACCGCATCGCGCTCACCGTCGGCGGCATCTACCGCGCGAGCGACGTCCGGAAGACGCAGGAGCGCCTCGCGACGCTCGCGGTGTTCTCGAGCATCAACGTGTCGCTCCAGGATCCGTACGTCCCGCAGCGCGAGAAGGTCGTCCTCATCGATCTCGTCGAGCGCACGACGAAGTACATCGAGACGCGCGGCGGCTTCTCCACCGGCGAGGGATTTCGCGGCGGGCTCGAGTTCGGTCACCGAAACCTCGCGGGCTACGCCATCTCCGCGACGATGCGCGCGCAGATGTCGTACTTGCCCGACCAGCTCATCATCGATCCGACGTTCGCGGCCCACGTCGGCAACCTCAGCATCGAAGAGCGTCTCGCGCGTCGCATCGCGCTCAGCGTCGTGTTCCCCGACGTCGGCCTCGGACCGACCGTCCGCGCGCAAACCGACTTCATTCACATTCGCGATCTCGAGCGCGACTTCGGTCTCACGAAATACAGCGTCATCGGGAACGTGATCTTCCGTCCGCAGCGACAGCTGCAGATCTCCGTCGGCCAGAGCGTCGAGCGCAATGCGGTCAAGCTCTTCGGCGACTACACCAGCATCGACGACTTTCTCGCGCACTCGTCCATCGGCACCAACACCGATCTCAAGCGCCTCTTGCGCGTGCCGACCGGCGACAGCATCGCGTTCGCGCAGCGCGTGATCTTCACCTGGGACCGCCGCGACAACGCGTTCAACGCGCACAAGGGGACGTTTTTCGTCACGGGCGTCGAGTACGTCAATTCGTATCCGTTCGGCACGTTCCAGGAGGGCGCGGTGCCGAAGCAAGGACACTTCTTTCGATTCACGCAGACGTTCGCGGGCTACATCCCAATCGGAAAGAAGGTGACGTTCGCCGCGGAGATTCGCCTCGGACAGAACATGAAGGCGCCGTGGATCACCGACTCCGAGACCTACCCCGATCGTCTATTTTTCCTCGGCGGCGTCGACTCGATGCGCGGCTTTCTCATCGACACGTTCATGCCGCAGGACATCGCAGATCAAATCGCCGCCGGCACGGTCAAGGTCGGCGACGTCCCGGTGCGCGGCGGCAACCTGATGATCAACCCGCGCTTCGAGCTCAGGTTCCCGATTCGCCCGCCCTTCGACACGGTCCTCTTCGCGGACGTCGGCAACACGTGGAAGGATCCGTTTTACATCCTCGCGCACGGCATCCCGATGCGCGCGACGATGGGGACCGGCATCCGCTGGGTGACGCCGGTCGGGCCGCTCGTGTTCGACTATGGCATCAACGTCACGCGACGGAGCTACGAGGACTTTGGGCAGTTTCACTTTGCGATCGGGCTCTTTTAGGGAGAGGGGTCGCCAAGTGCGCCGAGGGGCCGAGGGCGCCGAGATTCTGGGGTTAGGTCGATTGTGCGCAACGGATGGTGCGAGGTGTCGACATTGGGGGCATGAGGATCGTTGGAGTCGTGGTCGTTTGCGCTGGGATCTTTGCTGGAGTGCCTGTCGCCACGGCGGCGCCGAGCGATTCCGGCAAACAGGTTTCGCGATCGGCGGTTCCGATTCCCAAGGCGCCCATCGGGGTATCGAACATCGTCGTGCGGCTCGAGGGGCGCGACGAGATCGGGCTCGCGGGCGCCGACTACCGGATTCATCTCATCGAGCACATGCGCGAGCGGGGGTTCACCGCGGTTGGGGCGGAGAATCTCGTGTTCGACAAAGACGAGTCGCAGCGCGCGGAGTTTCGCGTTGGCGGGATCGTGAAGGAGCTCGACTGCACGCACACCCGCGGCGGGATGAACTGCGGGCTCGCGGTCGAGTGGCAGCTGCTCGACGTCGCGCGCGACGCGGTCGTCTACAAGGTCCTCACGCGCAGCGCGGTGCTCGACGTCTCCGAGGCGAACAAGCCACGCCTCGGGGCTCACCTCCTCTTGGGCGCGTTCGATTCGCTGCTTGGGCGCGATCGCTTTCGCGCCGCGCTTGCCGCCGGCACGTCCGCGCGACGACAGAGCGACGCGACGTTTCCATCGGCGACGTTCGCGCGCTGCGCTCCGCTGTCGAAGAAGATGCCCGAAGCGGCCGAGCAAGTCCTGAGCGCGACCGTCGTCGTGAGACGCAGCAGCGGCGGGGGATTCGGGAGCGGCTTCTTCATCTCGACCGACGGGCTCGTTCTGACCGCGGCGCACGTCGTCGACGGAGCCAAGGTGACGTTGCGGATGCGCGACGGCGTCGAGATCGACGCGATCCCCGTTCGCGTCGCGTGGCGCACGGACGTCGCGCTCCTTCGCCCGATTCGGCGGCTCACGACCCAATGTTTGTCCGCGGGATTGATCGAGCCGTCGATGGGCGCGGAGCTCTACACCGCGGGCGCGCCTGCGCGGCTCGAGCTGGCGTTCTCGCTGACGCGCGGGATCGTGAGCGCGATGCGCGAGCGCGACGGCGTGCGCATTCTTCAAACCGACGCGCCGGTGAGCCCGGGGAACAGCGGCGGGCCGATGGTCGATTCGAGCGCCGCCGTCGTCGCGGTGACGAGCTCGAAGCTCGCGGGAGGCGCGGTCGAAGGGGTCGGCTTCGGCGTTCCGATCGCGACGGCGTTGGCGGCGCTCGGCCTCGTGCCGTCGACGACGACCGATGGGTGGCTTCACGAAGCGCCTGCGATGACGAAGCCGGAGCAGGGCCAGGACGCTGTCATCGAGGACACGGCGGATCCGAAGGTGAGCCTCGATCCGGAAAGCGATCGACAGAACGCCGAGGCGGCACGCAAGCATGCGGCGCTAGCGGCAGAAGAGGCGAAGCGTAAGGCCGCGCGCGATCGCGAAGAGTCGCGCGAGCAAGCGACCCCGACGTACCTCAAGGTGTTTCGTTGGGGCGGCCTCACGCTCGCGGCCGGAGGAGCGATCGCCGCGGCGGCCGCGTACTCGTCGTTCGATCCGATCACCACGAAGCACTCGACCTACAACGCGCTCGCGCTCGCGAACGCGCTCGGATGGATCGGCGTCGGTGTCGGCGGCGCGGGCTTCATCGCGTCGTATGTCTTTCGCCCGTCGCTCGCGCCGGTGAAGACGGGCGGCGCGACGGGCGTGCGGTCCGTCTCGCTCGGTGTCGGCGGTCTTCGCGTCGACGGAGCGTTCTGATGAGATCGTTCGCTCGCGCCATCGTCTTCTTGCTCTCGGCCGCGGTGACCGGATGCATCGTCGCGACCGGTCACACCGGTCCATGGCACTGCGAAACCGCCGCGGACTGCGAGTCCGGAGAGAAGTGCCAGGGCAGCAGCGGGTACGGCGTCTGCGCGCCCGCCGACGCGTGCACCTACGACGGAGACTGCGACAACGGCCGGGTCTGCATCGACACGCACTGCAAGCACCCGGAGTGCACGAGCTCCGACACGTCCGCGTGCGGAAGCTACGCGTGCAACGTCTCGACGTACACGTGTTACCGAAGCTGCTCGCAACCGTTCGAGTGCGCTCCGACGTTCGCGTGCGGCGCGAGCAGCTGCCAACCCGCGAAATGCACCGGCACGGCGTTCGACTGCAAGAGCTACACGTACGCGTCGGACTGCACCTCCGCGCAGGGCTGTTCGTGGTCGTCGGCGCCGCCGTGCCACGGAGGCTCGGCGTGCCCCACGCTGGGGACGCCGCTCGCGTGCGCCGCGCAGACGGGTTGCAGCTGGGCGCTGCCGTGCTCGGGGACGCCCGTGAAATGCGACACCTTGCCGGACGATGCCGCGTGCTCGGCTGCGCAGGGCTGTCACTGGGGTTCGTGAGCCTGATCGACCCTCTCGCGAGCCTGATCGACCCTCTCCGCGCATGGTCGATCAGGCCTGTCACCACTTCTCGTCGTCCCGCACGCCCTGATCGTCCATCGTTCCGCCCGGTCCGGGCGAGGCGCGGAACTTCGGGCGCCAGGCGTGGCCGGTTCGGTACTTTTCGAACGGGTTGTCGGCGATGCCGAAGGCCGCGCGGAGCAAGCGTTGCAGCTCGTAGACCTGCGTCTTCGCCGCGCCGAAGTCACCGAGCGCCTTCCAATCGAACTGCCCGCGCCCGTTGCAGACCGCGACGAGGAGCGTCCACGGCGCCGTCGGGTTTCGCGACGTCTTGTGCGCCATCCCGAGGTCGACGTACGAGCGTCGCACCGTGACGCCGCTCGTGCGGACCAAGAGCGTGTGCCCATCGGCCAACGAGAAATGGAGATCCTTCCAGGCTTTGTAAGGAGGGAGCGGCCGGATCGCCGGCGCTTCCGCGCGCGCGGTCGATGCGATCGACGCGACCGCGTGAAGCGGCACGAGCGCGGTCAATTCGCCCGAGCGAACGACGACGCGATCGTCGAGGCGGGCCACCTCGACCTTCGCGCCGGGCGCGTGGCGCGTCATGATCTCCGGATCGATCTTGCGCGCGGTCGGTACGAGTAAAAGCGTTTGCCGTTCGGCGCGCTCGCGGAGCGATAGGAACATCGGGATCGCCGATGCGGTCGGTCGCAGCGCCAGAAAGACGTCGCGGCGCTCCCCGTCGAAGGCTTGCTCGCCCAGCGCGAGCGGCGTGTCGCTCGGCGCGCGCATCGAGAGCGGCGCTCCGATCACCGCGAAGAGCGAGCGCAGCAAGAGGACGAGCGGATCGATCGCGATCGCGATCTGCGCGAGGCGCTCTTCGCTCACTTCGATCGCGTCGCACTCCGACGGATCGCGCGTGCACACGCCGACGAACGGGGCGCTCGCGCCGTCGGGAGCGTCGAGCACCTCGCGCGAGCACGTCGCGTCGACGTCGCACGGGAGGGACGAGGCGCGTGGAGCGTGGCGGAGGACCCCCGATGCGCGAAGCGCCGCCTCGGCCGCGGGCGAGACGTGCTCGCGCAGGGCCGACGGGCGCATCGTCAGCGCGCCGTGGTCTTCGAGGAGGGCGAAGAAGCCGCGCATGACGCAGGATCAACCGGTCTGATCGACGGACGCGGCGATCGACGCGATCGACGCCGAGGTCGCGGCGATCTCCGTCGTGGTCGCGGCGCGCTCCGGGAGCTTCATGATCCCTCGCGCGAGGAGCAGCTCGTTGAGGACGCGCTCCACGTCGGCCGCGCGACGCAGGTACTTCTTGCGATTGGCCGTGAGCGTGACCGCCGTCGGACGCTTGCGGTCTTTGATCTTGAGATAGAGCTTCACGCTTTGGATGGTGGTCTGGGTCGCGAGCGCCGCGCGAAGCTCCGCGTCGTTGGCCGATTTGCGAAGATCGCCGTTCGACCAGGCATACCCGCGCGTCGAGTCGTCGGGATTGAGCAGTTGGATGTCGCGGAGCTCGATCGCTTCGAGCCCCGGAATGCCGCTCGGGTCGAGCGCGACGTCGAGATGGCGAAGGGGCTCGAGCGAATAGACCGCGCCGCTGGTGAAGTGGCGCGCATCGGCGAAGAAGCAGGCGCCGATGAAGCGACGGAGCGCTTCCTTCATCGACGTCCAGCCGTGCACGCTGAGCCCGCCCGATTCTTTGTCGAAGACGGCGAGCGCGCGATCGGTCGTGACGGCGTTGATCTGCGTGAGCTCGAGGCGCTCGTCGACCGTATCGAACGACGTCGGCGGCGCGCAGAACTCGATGACCAACAAGATGTCCGCCGCGGTCTCCGTGAGGCGCACGCGACAGAGCGGAGAGCGCGAGCGCTCGACGAGCCACGCGGAGAGCAACGACGTGAACGCGGTGACGGCGGTGTCGCGCGCGTCGCCGGCCGCGGGGAAGGGGCGCGGCGTGGTCGGCGCGAAGTCGGTGAAGGTGTCGGCGGTCTCGGTGTCGGAGGCGACGCGGACTTCCTTGAGGAGGTGCGGCGCTTCGAGGTGGACCGATGCGACCAAGTCGGCCGGCGGGAGGCGGCGGTGAACGAAGAGCGGTATCGGCGAGGCGGCGTCGCGGCGGATGAGGGCGGCCTGGCCGGTCGTCGTGGCGAGCGGGGAGAGCGTGATGAAGAGGGCGCGGAGTTCCGCGGGGAACACGGACGTCGTGCTGGCGGTCGGCGCGTGCGCGGCGTCGTAGAGCTTCTCGACGAGGCGGCGATCGGTCTGCGCGGACGCGCGGAGATCGGCGAGCGGAATGCCGAGGAGGGAGAGCGCGTCGGCGTGAGGCGCGACGAGGAGACAGAGGAGCGCGCGGTCCATGCGATCGAGGAAGGCGCGATCGAAGAGGAAGCGGCGGGGCGGCGCCGTGGAGGTTGTCGGCGCGGGCGCGGGCGGAGTCGCGTCGGGCATGGCCGGCGGAAGATACGGCGGGGGCAACGGGGTGCCAGGGAAAAGTCGCGCGGCGCGCTTTAGAGGCCTGCTGAACGCTTGGTCCGAGTCTCGTGACGAGTGGGATTGCTACGCTTGGCGCGTGATCCGCCGCGTCGAGATAAGAACTTCTACGATGCGGTGTCTCAGGAGGTTGTGATGTCCGGACCGGTTCCGTTCGCTGTGCACGACTCAGGCGCGTTTCTTCATGGCACGAAGGCCGCGCTCCAGAGGGGAGACCTGCTCCGCCCCGGTGTGAGCCCCAATTTCAACGCGGTACTAAGCCACGTGTACTTCACGCAGACACTCGACGCCGCGGCGTGGGGTGCAGAGCTCGCGGTCGGCGATGGCCCTTGTAGGATCTACATCGTCGAGCCTAGTGGTGAGTTTGAGGACGACCCCAATCTCACCGACAAGAAGTTCCGAGGCAATCCCACGCGCTCCTTCCGGAGTCGAGCGCCCGTCAAGGTTGTCGGCGAGCTCGCGGACTGGGAGGGTCACACAGACCAGCAGATTCAAGCCATGCGTGATGGCCTGGCCGCCCTCGCCGAGCGCGGCGAGAACACGATCATCGACTGACTAGCCGTTGCGCGCGAGCGCTCCCGCCATGATGACCGACGACGCCACGCGCTCCGCGTTCCATCGACCGCGCAGCGTGAATTCGTCCGCGGGCTTCGTTCGCGCTCACCGAAGCTCGTAGGTAATGCGGTGCTTGTACGTCTCGACGATCACGCTCTCGCCGTCGACGAGGAAGTCGAGCGCCGCGCCGTCGTTGCGGATCGACTGCACCGAGCTCCCGTCGGCGCGGCGCAAGAGCTTCAGCGCGTACGGCATGATGTCCTCGCCATAGCCGGTGATCACATACTCTCCGATCAACGCGAGCGTTCCGCCGCACGTCTGCGCGGCGCTTCGCCATCGCATCTCGCCCGTCGCGACGTCCACGGCGGTGACGTAGCCCTTTCGGCTCCGGAACCAGCCGTTGTAGCCGCGGCACACGTACGCGATTCCCTCGCTGTAGACGACCTGGTGCACGTCGGAGAACGCGCGTTCTTTTTCGGTGAGCGAGAGCTCCGGAGGATCCATGTCGAGGATCTGTTCGACCTTCTCGTCGCCCGCGATCGCGATGTAGCGCGCGCCGTACACGAGCAAGAGCTTCCCGCCGGACTGCGAGATCGCGTGCAGCGGCGCACCCGCGTGCGCGAGCGGGATGTCGGCGCGCGCGCCCTTCGGCAACGCCGGCGGCGTCTCCTTGATCTCGTTCAGACGGAGCGGATCGTACGGCGGCGTCCGCGCGTTCGCGCGCTCGAGCGGGGCCGGATCGAGGACCTTCGCCTTCTCCTTGAGCGTGCGCAGGTTCGCCGGTCTCGATCCGATCGGCTTCGGTGCGCTGGCTTGCGCCGGGGATGCGCGGAGCGCGACGCGCGGCGCCGACGCGAGATCGAGCGCGCGCTTCGCGGGCGGCTCGACGCGCGTGGGCTCGGGCTGCTCCGGCGTAGCCGCGTCGGAAGCTACGGCCGCCGCGGGTGGCGAGATCACGATCGGCACGACGACGATCGACCTCGGCGCGGCATCGGCGCAACCCGCGATGACGACGGCGATCAGAAGCGTGCGCACCGCCTTCGCCTCATGCTCGTCGTGCACGCGCCGAGCATAGCGACCCGCGGCCGGGGCGTCCCGCCTGCCACCGCGCTGCCTCCGTCCAACGGCGACCCGGTGACCCTCCATGAACAAGCTCGCCCTCGGCTTCGCGCCGCGTCGAAAATAGACCGTGCTCCTCGGGGCGCCTTCTCCTAGGGTCACGGCATGAGTGGATGGCGGCGCACAGCGATGCTCGCGGCCGCGATGATGCTCGTGTCGACGTCGGCGGCGGCCGACGATCCGCTGGCGCGCGCGAACGTGCTCTTCGTCGAGGGGAAAAAGCTGCTCGATGAGGGCCGCGTCGCCGAGGCATGCGCGCGGCTCGACGAGAGCTACCGGCTCGCGCCGCGCGGCGGCACGCTCTTGAACCTCGGCCTCTGCCACGAGCGCGAGGGGCGGCTCCTCGTCGCGCGGCGCGAGCTCCGCGACGCGCTCGCGATGGCGCGGCGCGACGGACGCGCCGACCGCGAGCCGGTCGCGCGCGAGCATCTCGCGGCGGTCGAAGCGAAGCTCGCGTGGATCGCCGTGACGCCTCCGTCCAACGTCGCGGCGAACGTGGAGATCCGCGTGGACGGCGCGCCGATCGCGCAGGCCGATTGGTCCGCGGTGCCGGTCGAGCCCGGGCGGCACGTCGTCGCGGCGTCCGCCGAGCGCTTCCGCACGCGTGAAGTCGCGGTGACGATCGACGCAGGCGGGCGAACGGAGACGGTCCGCTTCGAACCGCTCGAACCGATCGGCGCCGCTCCGCCCAACGCGCCCGCACCTTCGCCCTCCTCCGCGCCTTCGACTTCGACTTCAGCGGCGCCGCTCGCGCCGTCCGCACCGCACGACGCGCTCCCCGCGCCGCGCTCCGACACGCTTCGCACGGTGGCGCTCGCCGCAGGGATCGCCGGCGTCGCGATCAGCGCCGCGACCGGCGCGTGGGCGCTCGAGCGAAAGGG
>JBBQXV010000310.1:0-10813 GCA_038209335.1 Polyangiales bacterium
GACGAGCTCTACGCGAACCTGCCGACGGGGGCGGTGCGCTTCGAAGCGAAGCTCCGGAGCGCCGGCCAGCTCAACGTTCAGATGACCATGGTCGGGCGTTACGAGTCGACGCGCGCGAGCGTCGGGCGCGCGGATCTCGAAGGCGAGTGCGACGACGTGACGCACGTCGTGACGGCGCTCACGGTCGGCGCGTTCAGCTTCTTCGCGGGTGCGGACGCGCAGGTCGGTGGCGGCGCGTCGGGGTTCGGCGCGGGGGCGGGGGCGAACAGCTCGGCGAGCCGCGAGATGCTTACCCAGGACGGAGACGAAGCGTCGTGCGGGCACGCGACGGGCAAGGACACAGTTCCGCCCGATGGATGCGGCGCGCTCATTCGGCTCGAGGTGGCGGAGGTGCCGCAACGGCGAAGCGCGCGCGTCGTCACTCCGCGACCGGAGCCGACGGACGACGGCGAGCCCACGCCTCGAACACCACCGCGACCGCGTCCGACCTCGACCTCGACCTCGACCCCGACCTCGACCCCGACCCCGACCTCGACCCCGACGTCGACCGAGGGGGACAAAGGCGCGGTCGGAAAAATCGTCCTGTGGACCGCGCTCGGCTCGTTCGCCGCGTCCGCCATCCTCGGGACGATCTCCCTCAGCATCGCGAAGTCCGCGACCGACCCGCAGTCGAGCACGGCCAACTGCAACAAGGACCACAACTTCTGCAACGCTGACGGGCTCGCCGCGAAGGATCGCGCCCACGCGCTCGCGCTCACGGCCGACGGGTTCTTGCTCCTCGGCGTCGCCACCGCGATCACCTATTACTTCCTCCCCGTGAAACCGCCGGCTGGAACGAGCGTCGGCATTGCGCCGGTGCCGGGCGGCGGCGCGGCGGTCGGCATCGGAGGAAAGTTCTGATGCGCGCTCCGTGGCTTCGTGGAGCGGTGCTCTTCGTGATCGCGTCGGCGTCGGTGCTCGCGTGCACGTTCATCGTCGATGGGCAGTTCAAGGATTTTTCGGCGACGTGCCAGATCAGCGGGATCGGCAACAACGTTTGCGGGCAGTGCGTGGCGCGAAAGTGCCAGACGAAGATCAACAACCTGTGCACGAGCTCGCGCGTGACGTCGAACGTCACGTCGTGCGTGCAAAACCCGGCGCCTGGACGCGACTGGAACTGCGCGGGGCTCATCGGGCCGTCGGCGCTCGATGCCTCCAGCATCACGCCGGCCGAGGACGATCTGAATCACTGCGTATCGGCGTGCACCAACGAGTGCCTCACCTGCACGAGCATCGATGCGGGGACGGGACCGTGCGGCAGTTGCATCATGCAACATTGCGCGCCGCTCCTGAATGGCAACGACGGATGTTGCGATGACTCGACCGTCAGCCAAGGCATCGCGAAATGCGTCGCGACCGTGAACCCTAGCTGCAGCGAGTTTCGGAAGATCGTCGGCGGCGTGCTCGACTCGGGCGCCGAAGGGGGACCGGTCTTCGAGTCATGCAAGCGGAGCAGCGCGGAAGAGTTCGCCCAGTGCGTCGTTACCAATTGCGACAATGAATGCCCGCAGTAAGAAGTCGCTGATGCGCGCCGCGCTCTTCGACATGGATCGCACGCTCGTCCGCAAAGAGACGGCGTCGCTCTACGTTCGCTACCAACGTGAGCTCGGCGAAGCCACGTGGCGCGATCAGGCACGCGTCCTCTATTGGGTCGCGCAGTACACGCTCGGTATCATCGACGCGCCGATCATCGCGGCGCGCGTCGCACTCCAGTTCGCGGGGATGCCCGAGAGCGCGCTCGAGTCGCGCTGCGACGACTGGTTTCGTCGCATGGTCGAGACGCACGTCTGCGATCGCGGGAGGCAAGCGGTCGCGCGTCATCGCGACGCCGGCGACGTCCTCGCGATCGTGACCGGCGCCACGCCGTACGCCGCGCGTCCGCTCGCGCGTCTCCTCGGGATCCCGCACATCGTCGGGAGCGAGCTCGAGGTCGGCGTCGATCGCTGCTTCACAGGGCGCTTCGTCGATCCGCTCTGCTACGGCGACGGAAAGATCATCCGCACGCGCGTCCTCGCCGAGCGCCTCGGGTTCGCCCTCGAAGACGCGACCTTCTACAGCGACTCGTACACCGATCTCCCGCTCCTCGAGCACGTCCGCGAGCCCGTCATCGTGAACCCCGATCCTCGCCTCGCGCGGATCGCCCGTCGCCGCGGGTGGCGCGTCGAGGCGTGGTGACGCGGCCGGAGATACGCTAAACAGCGCGCATGCTCGCTCCGCCGCCGCTCCCGCGCACGCTCGAGGCATCGGTTCGGGACATCGAGTCGGCGAAGCCGGCGATCCGCGCGTCGGCGATCGGCGATCTCGTTCGTCACGCGCGAGGCAACGACGCGACGCGCGAGCGCGCGATCCCGCTTCTCGAAAAGGCGCTCCGCGACGATCTCTCGCCGGGGGTTCGCTCGGCGGCGGCGGTCGCGCTCGCGGACCTTCGCGCGCACGAAGCGCTCGCATCGCTCCTCGTCGCGGTCGAGGACGCGGAGCAGCACGTTCGGCAGATGGCGCTGTCGGCGCTCGGCGAAATCGGTGATCCGCGCGCGCTCGCGCGGCTCGAGCGAGCGCTCGTCGATACGCGACCCGAGATGCGCTACCAAGCGGTCATCGCGTTCGCGCGCGTCGCTGCGTCGCATCCGGAGAATCGCGGCGACGTCGAGAAGGCGCTGCTCAAGGCGCTCGACGACGCGGACGAATCGGTGCGCTACATCGCGATGCGCATCGCGGAGGATCACGCGCTCGATGCGACGACGCCGTTGCGAAGCGCCGCGATCACCAAGCGCGCGAAGGAGCTCCTCGATGGAGACGACGACGCGATGAAGGTCGTCGCGGCGATCTACCTCGCAAAGATCGCCGACGAGTCGACGGTGGCGCGCGCGATCCTCTCGCGCGTCATTCGTCGCGAGCTCAAGACGCCGGAGCCCGAGGACGAGCAAGCGGCGGTCGAGATCGCCGGCGAGCTCGGGATGCGCGACGCGATCGCGGATCTCGAGAAGCGCGCGTGGGGACTCGGACGCTTGATCGGCGAGACGTGCGCGTGGCAAGCGAAAATAGCGCTCGCGCGTCTCGGTCACGAACGCGCAATCCGCGAGATCGTCGGCGATCTCGGCGCGTGGCGACGCGAGACGCGGCAAGCGGCGGTCGTCGCGGCCGGGCGCGCACGCATCGCGGAGGCGCGCGCGACGATCGCGGCGATGGCGCCGGACACAGTCGATCCGGATCTCGTCGCGGAAGCGCTCGCGCGTCTCGTCGAAGCGCCGCCCTCACCCTGAAAGCCGCCGCGGGACGTGGTATCGATCTCCCGATGGCCACGAACTACGAGGGCGTTCGCTACGACGCGTCGGCCAAGCACGGTCACGTCGAGAGCTACTTCCTCAAGGCGAACGATCCGAAGTCACGCCGCGCCATCTGGCTGAAGACGACCATCTACGCCGGCGATCGCGATCCGCAACGCGCCGTCGCGGAAGCGTGGGCCATCGCGTTCGACGGGGATCGCGGCGAGCACGTCGCCGTCAAATCGCACGTGCCGTTCGATCGCGCGCGCTTCGACGCCGCGAAGATGAAGGTCGACGTCGACGGCTGCACCTTCGAGCGCGGCAGCGCGCACGGAAAGATCGAGACCGGGGATCGCACGATCGCCTGGGACTTCACCTTCGACGCCGGCGGCGCGCCGCTCGTGCACTTCCCGCGCGCGTGGATGTACGAGGCGCCGTTCCCGTCGTCGAAGATCGTCTCGCCGCTCCCGGACATTCGCGTGTCGGGCGAGGTGACGGTCAACGGCGCGAAGTGGACGCTCGATCGCTGGCCCGGTCCCCTCGGTCACAACTGGGGCCGCTCACACGCGCACCTCTATGCGTGGGGACACTGCAATCTCTGGGACGACGCAACCGGCGACGAAGTGGTCTTCGAAGGAACGAGCGCGCGCGTGCGTGTCGGGCGAGGCAAGCTCGGCTTGCTCGCGCCGATGATGACGATCCTCTGCGTGCGTCACCGCGGTGTTCGCTACGACTTGAACGGCGCGATGGACCTCGTTAAAAATCGCGGCGAGATCTCTCCGCGACGTTGGCGCTTCGGCGGCAAGAACGCGCTCGTCGAGGTCGACGGCGAGATGTGGGGCGAGACCGACGACTTCGTCGGCCTCTTCTACGCCAACCCCGACGGCGCGATGACCCACTGCCTCAACAGCAAGATCGCGCACGCGCGCATC
This sequence comes from Polyangiales bacterium, assembly GCA_038209335.1. Taxonomy (GTDB): domain Bacteria; phylum Myxococcota_A; class Polyangia; order Polyangiales; family Polyangiaceae; genus JBBQXV01. The sequence goes on from JBBQXV010000310.1 coordinate 4,235, forward strand.
GACGTCACGCCGCGCGGCCGCGCGCCGATTCATCTGCGCACGCGCGCCGCGGCGCTCGAGATCGGCACGCGCGATCACAGCCACGGAATTCGGATGTACGTCTGATGGCGCATCCCCATTCGGCGCCTGCCGCGGCTCGCGCGCCTTCCGCGTCGTCCGCGTCGCCGACCGTACGGGGCGTCGTCGCGACGATCGAGCTCCTCGCGGTCTCGCTGTGGCTCGGCGGTCTCGCGGTCCTCGGTGCGATCGTCGCGCCGACGATCTTCCGCAACGTCGCGGCGCCGACCAGCGCCGACGCGATGACGCTCGTGTTCCGTCGCTTCGACAAAGTCGCGATGGCGTGCGCGGCGATCGTCCTTGCGGTCGAAGCGTGGCGCGCGTTCGCGCGTTCCGAGCGTCACACCAAGCTCGACATCGCGCGCGTCGGTGTCGCCGCTCTCGCTGCGGGGCTCGCGGTCTGGCTCGGGATGGTCATCTCGCCGCGCATCGCCGCGCTTCACGAGGCCGGCGCGATTCGTGGTCTCGACGCGCTCGGTCGTCAGCTCGAAGCCGTGCACGCGCTCGCCGAGACGGTCGCGAAGACCGAGCTCGCGCTTCTCGTCGCGCTCGTCGCGCTGAACGCGGTCGGCCTCGCGGTAGATCGCGGTCGCGGAGAGCCCGACGCCCGATGAGCTTGCGTGAGCGCCTGGCGAGCGTCACCTTAACATCAGGGATTTCGCGCGTCGCGCGACGTCTCTCTTAGGAGGATGGATGTCTTGCGGTAGGGCGCTCGGGTTTCTCTCGATGGCGGCGGTGGTCGCCCTGTTCGCGTACGGCTGCTCGAGCGACAACAGCAGCGCCGTGAACGCAGACGGCGGCGGATCCGACGCGAGGACCACGTCGGACGCGACCGCGCACGACGGCGGGTCGTCGGACTCCGGCATCACGAGCTGCATGCCCGCCGACGTCTCCACCTTCCAACCGCCCGCGTACGTCAGCGCGAGCGGCGCGGGCCAAGGCAAATGCACGCCCGCGCAGATCCAAACCTTTTACGACGATTGCCTCGCGCCGAACGTGACGCAAGCGACGTGCGCTCCGTTCAATGGGACGACGGCGACTCCCGAGAACAAGGCCTGCTACCAGTGCATCATCACGCGCGACACCGACACGAAGTTCGGCCCGGTCGTCGAGCACAAAGGCGTCGTCAGCATCAACCTGCCCGGCTGCATGGAGCTGAGGGACGCGGCGAAGGGTCTCATGTGCGCAAAGGCGTACCAAGCCGCCGACGGATGCAACCGCGCGGCGTGCGCGGCCAACTGCCTGGTCATCGACGATGCGTCGTTTCAGGTTTTTCAAGCGTGCGTCAAAGAAGCCGAGATGAACGGCTGCAAGTCGTACGAACAAGGCGCTGCGTGCGCGACCGAAGAGGCGGACAGCGGCTCGGAGGCGGCGATCTGCTTCCGAGGGAAGACGTTCCACGACCTCTACAACGACGTCGTTCCGATCTTCTGCGGCGCCGGACCGGCCGACGCAGGGGGCGGAGGGTGAAGTTTCTCGCTGAGGCTGGAAAGGGCCAAAAATAGGGGCGATCGTCCTTTCGCGAGAACGATCAGCGCGGTAGGAAACAGAGTTACCCGGGAGGGCCGTCATGACGTCGAGACGCGCGTGGGGACTGTTCGTGCTCGCCGCCGTCACCGCGGCGGTCAATACGGGGGGCTGCGCGACGGCGACGCCGTTCGATGGCACGCTCGACGAGGACTCCGGGACCGCAGGTGACGACGCCGCCGGGCCCGCGCTCGACGCCGCGAAGCACACCGACTCGTCGACCGCGCACCAAGACTCCGCCGTCGTCGACAACGACGCAGCGCCGGGAATGGACGCGAGCGTCGGCATCGACAGCAGCGTCGCCGACACCGGCATGGCGCCCGACACCGCGACCGTGGTCGACACCGGCACGCCGGACACCGCGACAACGGGTTGCTCTGCACAAAGCGTCGTCGGCTACACGCCCGTGTTCGTCCCGCCGGTTCCGAAGTCGATCAAGTGCACGACCACCGCGAGCACCGCGATCTTCAATGGATGCCTCGGGGCGGCGTCTTCGCAGGCGGCGTGCACCAACGCCGCGACGCTCTACTCGGCCTGCTACGGCTGCATCTTCACGAACGACACGGCCTCGTCGTGGGGACCGGTCATCAACGTGAGCAACGGCATCGCGAGGATCAACGAAGGCGGCTGCATCCAGCTGGCCGACGCATCGCAGTCGACATGCGCGCACTCCGTCGAGTCGAGCAACGGATGCGAAGACAAGGCGTGCAAAGCCGCGTGTCCCGTCACCGACAACACTTCGTTCACGCTCTACCAGAGCTGCGTCTCGTCGGCCGACACCGGCGGATGCTCGACGTACTCGAGCACGGCGAACACGTGCATCAACGCGATCCCGATCTCGAGCGCCGCGTACAACTGCGTCCGCGGCGCGACCTTCCAGGCGCTCTACAACAACGTTGTGCCGGTCTTCTGCGGTCCGTAGTAAGAGTCCGCGCGTGAAGCGAAACGTTCGTCCAGCGCTCGCCGTGCTCGCGGCGTGCATCTTGGGACCTCTCGTCGGTGGCTGCCAAAACTGCTTGGGCGGGAACGACACGCCGCCCCCGCCGGCCGTGCAGCCGCCGGCTCCGACGGTGAGCGTGCCTCGACAGCTCCGCGCGCCGATGATGAACACGCGAACGGCCGACGTCGACGCCGCCGACGCCGGTTCGTAGCCGTCTCTTTCGCGTTCCCAATTGCCGAGAACGTGCGCCCTCGTGGCGTTCGTGTATCTTTCTGCGCATGAATCATCGCATCGCTTTTCTTCTCGTTCTCGGGGCGTTCGGCGGAATCGGCGTCTCGGGCGTTGCGTGCAGCAGCTCGTCGAGCAGCAACGTCGGCGGCGACGACGGAGGCTCTGCGGGTGACGGCACCACCGGCGACGGCGGCAACGGTCACGACTCCGCGCTCACCGACTCGTCCGGCAACGACACCGGCAGCAGCGACGGCGGCGCCGAGGCACAAGGAAATTGCTCGGCCGTCAAAGGTCCGTGCGACATCGTTCTTCAAGATTGCCCGACGGGCAAAGAGTGCGTTGCCGTGAGCGTCGATGGCGGCTTCGCCACCGCGTGCGTGAACACGTCGGTCGGCGAGGTCAAACAGAAGGGCGCGGCGTGCACCACCGGCGGCTCGAACACGTGCCTCCCCGGTCTCGAGTGCTTCGACGGTCACTGCACGCCGCACTGCTGCATGGGCAACGACTCGATCTGCGGCATGACGACGGGCGGCATCCAAGGCGTGTGCGATCTCAACATCAGCGGCGGCACGTCGAGCTCGCCCCTCTTCATGGTCTGCACATACAAGTCCGTCTGCAAACCGTTTCAGGTCCTCCCGTGCCCGAGCGGACAGGCGTGCACCGTCGAGGACAACCTCGGCAGCGCCGATTGCCTCGGCGACAACGGCAAGACCGAAGGCCAAGGGTGCATGTTCAAGAACGACTGCGTCGACGGCCTCGGCTGCTTCTCTGCGGGTGACGCCGGCGCCAAGTGCTCCATGTTCTGCGTGACGCCCGGTCAGACGCCGCCGTTCGACGCAGGCACCGGGCCCGGAACGGGCGGTTGCAACACGGGCAAGACCTGCATCGGTCGGCTGAACGCCGCGCGCTTCCCGCCGTGGCTCTCGATCTGTCAGTAGTCTTGGCAGGAGGTTGGCCGTAGTCGCCGTACACGAGAGGTGCGGGTGCGGGTAGACTCCGCGCCCGATGCCCGAGCTCTTTCGAGACGACGATCCCGACGTCGCGCTGCTTCGTGTGCTGCGCGACGACGGCACGACCGATCCCGCGACCGATCCGAAGATCGCGCCCGACGTTCTCCTTCGCGCGTACCGCGAGATGCGTCGGTTGCGCCTTCTCGACGCGAAGATGATCCTCTTGCAGCGGCAAGGGCGCGTCGGGTTCTACGGCGCCGCGCAAGGACAAGAAGCGGTGCCGATCGCGACGGGCCTCGTGCTCGAGCCGGACGACTGGGTCTTCCCCGCGCTCCGCGAGCAGAGCGTGATGCTCGCGCGCGGATTTCCGCTCGACGTCTTCGTCGCGCAGATCTTCGGCAACTCGGGCGACGTGCAAAAGGGTCGGCAGATGCCGAGCCATCAGTCGGGTCGCGCGGTGAACCAGGTGTCGTGGTCGTCGTGCATCGGTCCGCAGATCCCGCAGGCCGTCGGCGTCGCCTGGGCGATGAAGCTGAAGAAAAAGAAGAGCGTCGCGATCGGATTCTGCGGCGACGGCGCGACGAGCCAAGGGGACTTTCACGTCGCGATGAACTTCGCGGGCGTGTTCCAGGTGCCGTGCGTGATCGTCTGCCAGAACAACGGCTGGTCGATCAGCGTGCCGACGTCGCGGCAGACGGCGTCGAAGACGATCGCGATCAAAGGGCGCGCGTACGGCGTGCCGTCGGTGCGCGTCGACGGCAACGACGTCCTCGCGATGCATCGCGTGATGAGCGAGGCCGTCGCGCACGCGAAGAACGGCGACGGTCCGACGTTCGTCGAAGCGGTGACGTACCGAATGGGCGCGCACTCGACGAGCGACGATCCGACGCGCTACCGATCGAACGAAGAGGTCGAGGCGTGGGCGAAGAAGGATCCGCTCGATCGCCTGCGCCGGCATCTCGTGCACTTGCAGCTCGCGGACGACGCGCGCGACGCAGCGCTCGATGCGGAGCTCACGGCCGAGATCGCCGCCGCGGTCACCAAGGTCGAGTCGCTCCCGGCGCCGCCGCGCGCGTCGCTCTTCGACGACGTCTACGCCGAGAAACCGTGGCATCTGCGCGAGCAGGCCGCGCTCTTGGAGAAGCTGCCGCCGGCCCCTACACACGGGGGGTGACTATCTGCTAATCGAGGCACCATGGCGACGACGAAGACCTACGACGCGATTGTGATTGGTGGCGGCCCCGGCGGGTACGTCTGCTCGATTCGGCTCGGTCAGCTCAAGGTGAAGACCTTGTGCATCGAGAAGGAAGAGGTCGGCGGCGTCTGCTTGAACTGGGGCTGCGTCCCGTCGAAGGCGCTCATCGCGACGAGCCACACGTTCGAGAAGGTGAAAAACGGCGCGACGTTCGGCCTGATGGTCGACAACCCGCGCATCGACGTGAACAAAACGCAGGACTGGAAGGACGGCATCGTCAAGAAGCTGACCGGCGGCGTCCGGACGCTGCTTCGCGCGAACGGCGCCGAGCTTCTCTATGGCGACGCGCGGATCACGTCGCCGACGACGGTCGAAGTGAAGACGCGCGAAGGCGGCGTCGAGACGATCACCGCGACGAAGGCGATCGTCGTCGCGACGGGATCGTCGACGATCGAGATCCCGACGTTCAAGTTCGACGGCAAGCAGATCATCGGCGCGAAAGAGGCCGTGAGCCTTCGCGAAGTGCCGAAGCGGATGCTCATCATCGGCGGCGGGATCATCGGGCTCGAGCTCGGCGGCGTGTACAACAAGCTCGGCAGCGAGGTCACCGTCGTCGAGGCGCTTCCGAATTTGCTCAACGGCGTCGACGCGGACTGCGCGGCCGTCGTCGAGAAGGCATACACGAAGCACGGCGTGAAGTTCTTCAAGGGCGCGAAGGCGCTCGGGTACGAGAAGAACAGCGACGGATCGATCAACGTCGCGCTCGACATCGGCGGAAAACGCGAGACCGTCGTGACGGACTGCGTGCTCGTCGCCGTCGGGATGCGACCGAACGGCGCGGGACTCGGGCTCGAAGAGATCGGCGTCAAGGTCGAGCGCGGGTTCGTGCCGACGGACATCAACGGGCGGACCAACGTGCCGGGCGTGTACGCGATCGGCGATTGCAGCAGCGTGCCGATGCTCGCGCACAAAGCGAGCAAAGAGGGCGAGGTCGTCGCCGAGGTGATCGCGGGTCACAAGGCGGCGAAGGATTGGGTCGGGATGCCGGGCGCGATTTTTACGGATCCGGAGATCGCGGTCGTCGGATTGAATGAAGCGGACGCGAAGGCGAAGGGGATCGAAGTGCGCGTCGGGAAGTTCCCGTTCGCCGCGCTCGGTCGCGCGATGGCGGTGAACGAGACGGACGGGTTCTTCAAGGTCGTCGCCGACAAGAAGACGCACGAGGTGCTCGGCGTTCACATCGTCGGGCCGAATGCGACCGATCTGATCAGTGAAGGCGCGCTCGCGTTGGAGATGCACGCGTTCCTCGAGGACATCGGGCTCACGGTGCATCCGCATCCGACGCTCGGCGAAGGGTTGATGGAGGCGAGCCTGCACGCGCTTGGTCAGGCGGTGCATGTGGTGAATCGGTAAGCGAGCGCCTCGACGCCGACCTCGACATCGAGTGATTCCGATGACTTGAAGGCGACAAAAGCCGTTAGTAAAACGGACGAACCCTGTTCGTCCACAGACCAAGTGGCTTCGTCCACGGACGAAGCGGGTTGGTCCGCGGACGAACCCACTTCGTTGCTCCAACGAACCCACTTCGTTGCTCCAACGAACCCACTTCGTTGCTCCAACGAACCCACTTCGTTGCTCCAACGAACCCACTTCGTTGCTCCAACGAACCCACTTCGTCG
>JBBQXV010000311.1:0-10772 GCA_038209335.1 Polyangiales bacterium
GCGCGCATCCGCGCGTTCCACGAACGCGAGCTCGACGTCGGCTTCCAATACGGCGAGCAAGGGATCATGCTCGGCGTGCGCGTCCTCCCTGTCGCGCGTGCCGGCGTGTACGCACCCGGCGGAAAAGCGCGCTACCCGTCGAGCGTCCTCATGTCGGCGATCCCGGCGCAGGTCGCGGGCGTGCCGGAGATCCTGCTCGCCACGCCGCTCGCGGGCGACGCGTCCGACGACGCGATCTACGCGGCCGCGCACCTCGCGGGCGTCACGGCGATCTTCGACGCGGGCGGCGCGCAAGCGATCGCCGCGATGGCGTACGGCACCGCGTCGGTCCCGCGCGTCGACAAGATCGTCGGCCCGGGAAATGTGTATGTTGCATGCGCGAAGCGGCTCGTCTTCGGTCAGGTGTCGATCGACGGGATCGCCGGACCGAGCGAGATCCTCGTCGTCGCGGACGACGAAGCCGATCCGCAGCTCGTCGCGGCCGATCTTTTGTCGCAAGCGGAGCACGACGAAGCGGCGTACCCGCTCCTCGTCTGCTCGTCGGACTTGATGGCGAACGCGGTGAAGCGTGAGGTCCTAGCGCAGCTCGCGACGTTGCCCCGCGAGGCGATCGCGCGCGCGTCGCTCGAGGCGAACGGCCACGCGTTCATCGTGGCGAGCCGCGACGCCGATCGCATGGGCGAGATCGCCGACACGATCGCCGCCGAGCACCTGAGCCTCCACGTCGAAGATCCCGAAGCGATGCTCACGCGCGTGCGTCGCGCGGGCGCGGCGTTCCTCGGCGCGATGACCCCCGAGGCCGCGGGCGATTACATCGCCGGCCCGTCGCACGTCTTGCCGACCGGCGGCTCCGTGCGCTTCGGATCGCCGCTCGGCGTCTACGACTTCGTCACGCGGACGTCGCTCATCCAGTACTCGCAGCCCGCGCTCGCCGAGCACGCAAAGGCGATCACGACCTTCGCGCGCCTCGAAGGGCTCGAAGCGCACGCACGCGCCGTCGAAGCGCGCGTGAATCGCGCGAAGTGACCCTCACTCCGATTTTTTCGCGGCCATGATTCGCGTGATGAAGCGGAAGGCCGCCGGTGCGACGCGCGAAGTCGCCGACGCGAGCTTCACGAAGGCCGTCGTCTCTACGACCGGCGTGCCGCGATCGACGGCGCGGAGCGTTTGTGCGGCGACGTCCTCGGCCGTTTGAATCTTCGCTCCCGGCGGGCGGACGCCGGGTTGGCCGTCGGTGGTGATCGAGTTCTTGCGGAACGCCGTGTCGACCGGGCCGGGGCGGATCACGACGACCTTCACGCCCGTGCTCGCGAGCTCGGCGCGGAGCGACATCGACAACGCTTCGAGCGCGAACTTCGACGCTGCGTACGCGCCGAGCCGCGGCGCCGCGACCACGCCCGCGACCGACGACATCATCACGATCGTCCCCGACGTTCGCGCGAGCGGATCGATCGCGAGCTGCGCGAGGCGGAGCGGCGCGAAGACGTTCAGCTGAAAGATCGCTTCGAGATCGGCGATCGCGATCGTGCGCGACGTACCGTAATACCCGCGGCCCGCGTTGTTCACGAGGACGTCGAGGCGCCCCTTCTCCAGCTTTGCGCGTTGCACGAGGCGCACGCGATCTTCTTCGAGCGTCACGTCGCCCGCTTCGACGAACACCTCGCCGCCCGCGTCCTTCACTTCACGCGCGACCGCGTTCAGCGCCGACTCGCCTCGCGCGCTCAAGACGAGCGTCGCGCCGCGCTTGGCCCACGCGAGCGCGAGCGCGCGCCCGATGCCGGTGGATGCTCCCGTGATCGCGACGACGAAGGCCATCGCGATGCAGACTACACGCTACTCCGCGGCGTGCGACTCGATCGCTTGGGACGGAGCGAGCTGGGCGTTCGCGATCGCGTCGACGTCGCGCGCGTGCGGCGCTTCGAGCACGTGCGCGGGCGGCGGATGGAGATCCCACACGAGCCCGACCGCGCTCAGCGCGACGAGCACGTAGTACGTCACGTCGTACTGCCACCACAGAAACCCCTGCCGCGTCGACCGCTGGTAGTGGTGGTGATTGTTGTGCCAGCCCTCGCCCATGGTGATGAAGGCGAGGATCGCGCTGTTCTTGCTGTTGTCGTTCGTGGCGTAGCGACGCCGACCGATCATGTGCGACAGCGAGTTGATCGTGAAGGTGCCGTGCCAGAGGAACGTCGTCGACACGAAGAATCCCCAGACGAGCGCCCACGCACCGCCAACGACGAAGATGATCGCCGCGAACGCGACGACGACGACGTACCAATATTTGTCGAGCCAACGGAGCTCGGGGTACTTCGCGAGATCCTTCACGCGATCTTCGTCCGTCGCGTCGTACTTCTTCGACAGGATCCACCCGACGTGCGACCACCAGAAGCCGTCGCGCATCTGCGAGTGCACGTCGCCTTCGAGGTCGGAGTACTTGTGGTGCTGGCGGTGATGCGCGGCCCACCAGAGGACGCCCTTTTGCGACGTCGTCATCGCGAGCACGGCGAGCACGAATTGAAACGTGCGGCTCGTCTTGAACGTGCGATGCGCGAAGTAGCGGTGGTACCCGCCCGTCACCGCGAACATCCGCACGACGTAGAACGCGAGCGCGAGGGCGACGCCGCTCCACGAGAAGCCGAGCATCGCGACGCCGACTACGGCAGCGACGTGCACGCCGAAGAATGGGATCGACTTCACCCAGTTGATGCGGTGTTCATCGGGCGCGGAGCTTGTCGGCTCGGGCGACGCGGCGAGGTCCATGCACGGACCTTAGAACCGCACGTGTCACGGCGCTGTCAGCGCTTGAACACGAATCACTCCGTGCGGAGGTAGCTCGCCTTCAGGAGCTTCAGGACGATCTCGACGGTCTCGAGGTCGGTCGCGAGGCTCTTGTTGAGGATCGTCTCGAAGTTTCCGTAGTTGTGCGCCAGCTGGAGGACGTCGAGCTCCTCGGTCTTCAGGTCGCGGAGCGGCGGAATGAGCGGCGAGCTCATGATGAGGCGCGCGTTGAGCTCGGGGAGCTGCTCCTTCAGGTTGTTGAACTCGTCGAGCTGCCGGATCCCCTCCATCAGGATCTCTTGCACGCTCATGTTCACTTCGTTCGGGAACTCGCGCTCGTCCGGCGGATCGAGATCGAAGAGCCCCTTTTGCCACGTGAGCATGCGGTAGACGCTCTTCAGCGGCGGGACGTCGTCGAGGTCGTTGATGATCGCGAACGAGATGTTCCCCTTCTTCAAGTAGATGCGCCCGACGTCGTCGTCGGTGCGAATCACGAGGACGCCGTTCTTCTTCGACGTGCCGAAGAGCTGGAGCAAGTCGGGCAGCGGAACTTCTTCGATGCTGCCGCTCATCGTGCGCGCTTGGCTCGTGCGCCGCTGCGACGCGACGTTCTCGAGCTCGCGCTTCGCGTCCATGTTCTCGCGCGGCGCGTCGCCGGCGATGAGCTTGAGGATGCTCGTGCCGATGAGGACGCGGTCGCCTTCCTTCAGGCGTGCGCGCTTGATCTTCTCGCCGTTGACGAACGTGCCGTTCGTCGAGCCGAGGTCCTCGATCCAGATCTGGTCCTGCTGCATCGCGATGCGCGCGTGCTTGCGGCTGACCATGTCTTCGACCAGGACCATGTCGAGATCGCTCGACCGTCCAACGACGATTTGCTTGTCGGCGGCGACGGGGAATTCCCCGCCTTGGTACTTGCCGCTGATGAAGCGCAGGACGTACGACCGCCCCCGCGGAGCGGGCGGCGGAGGCGCCTTCGGTGACGGGTCTTGCATGAGCGGTGGCGTCTAGAGTCCGGGGCGAAATCGTGAGGACGGCTATGACCTTGGGAACCGGAGTGAAAGTCTCGCAGAAAAAGGTTAATGGGAGCGAGCAAACTTGGTCAAGCTGCGTTACCCAAACGCTTCACGGAGCCCCCGATGGCGAGCGTATTTGTGCCTAGAAGCGTGATATCTGGCGGCGACCGTTACGGGACGCATCGGTCCGTTTCGCCAAAAGGGGGGCTCCCGCAGCCCGCCGAGACGGTCGACGCCGACTTCTCGCGCCTCTTCGAGGGGGAGGTTTTGCTCGCCGTCGAGACGCTCAACGTCGACGCCGCGAGCTTCGTTCAGATGGAGAAGGCGGCGGCGGACGCGGGCGAGGCGGACCACGACGCCGGAGTCGCGCGTCGCGTGATCGAGACGATCGCGACGCGCGGCAAGCAGCACAACCCCGTGACGGGATCGGGCGGGATGCTCCTCGGGCGCGTGCTGCAGATCGCGCCGGGGCGAGAGCCTGAAGTGCTCGCGGTCGGCGATCGCGTCGCGACGCTCGTGTCGTTGTCGCTCACGCCGCTGAAGATCGATCGCGTCAAGGCGGTGCGTCGCGCGAGCGCGCAGCTCGACGTCGACGGCGAAGCGGTCCTCTTCGCGAGCGGTGCGTACGCGCGCTTGCCGAGCGACATGCCGGAGCGTCTCGCGCTCGCGGTGCTCGACGTCGCGGGCGCGGCGCCGCAGGTCGCGCGCCTCGTGAAGCCGGGCGCGACGGTCGTCGTCCTCGGCGCGGGCGGCAAGAGCGGCATCCTCTGCTGCGCGGAAGCGCGTCGCGCGGGCGGACCGAGCGCGCGCATCCTCGGCGTCGAGAGCTTTCCGCGCGCGGCCGACGAGCTCCGTGCGCTCGGGATCTGCGACGCCGTGTTCGCCGCCGACGCGCGCGATCCGATCGCCGTGCGACGCGCCGTCCTCGAAGCGAACGGCGGACGCGAAGCCGACGTGACCTTCTCGTGCGTCAACGTTCCCGACGCGGAGATGGCGGCGATCCTCAGCACGCGCGATCGCGGCGTCGTCTACTTCTTCGCGATGTCGACGAGCTTCACGAAAGCCGCGCTCGGCGCGGAAGGTGTCGGCAAGGACGTCGATCTCTTCATCGGCAACGGATACGCGCACCAGCACGCCGAGCATTCGCTCGCGATGATCCGCGAGATGCCGAAGATCCGGGCGCTGTTCGAGAAGCGGTACACGTAGAGGTCGACCGCGACCGCGACCTCGATGATCGACCTCGACCTCGACCTCGACGTCGACCTCGACCTCGAGCCCGCGCTACTTCGTGACGGGTCGCTTCGACGCGATCGCGCCGTCGGACTTGCCCGCGAGCTCGTCCCACGACGGCGGCGCGTCGACCGATCGCACGCGGAACTCGCGCACGCGGATGACGAGGCGCTCGACCGTCGACGTGCAGCCGTACTTCTGCCCCGCGATGAACATCGCCTCGGAGCCTTCGAGCGGAAACGGATAGCTGTAGACTACAGACGTGTCGTTCTGCCGTCGGCCGCCGCCGAAGCGCGCGCCGAGCATCGAGTTGTCGGTCTCGAGCTTGCCGGTCGAGCGATCGAGGACCTCGATGCAGCGGTACGAAGCGTCGAGGCCGTACACGCGGTTCATCGTCCAGATCTCGAACGCGCGCCAAGGCTGGCGCGGAGCGTCGCGCACGGCGTCTTCGCGCACGACGACCACTTCGATCGCCGACTCGTCGGTCTGTCGCGAGCGGCGCGACGGGGTCGGAGGAGGATCGCCGGGGAGCGTCCGTTCGCTGTCGGGGGCTCTCGGCGGAAGCTCGGGCGCGTCCGGCATGCGCGCGGTTTTCCGGAGCTCCTTGCGCTTGTCCGACTTTTCCGGCATCCCGCGACTCTATCACCGAGCTGAGGTAAAACGCCGCCATGACCGAATACGCTCCGCGCCCGATTCTCGACGTTGCCCGTGAGCTCGGCCTCGCCGAGGAAGACATCGAGCTCTACGGCCGCGGCAAGGCGAAGATCGATCTCGCCGCACTCGCACGACCCGCGCGCGCGAAGGGCCGGCTCATCTTGGTGACCGCGATCAACCCGACGCCTGCGGGCGAAGGGAAGACGACGACGTCGATCTCGCTTGCGATGGGGATGCGTCGCATCGGGAAGAACGCGGTGCTCGCGCTTCGCGAGCCGTCGCTCGGTCCGGTGTTCGGCGTGAAGGGGGGCGGCACGGGAGGGGGCAAGGCGTCGCTCGTTCCGACCGACGACATCAACATGCACTTCACCGGCGACATCCACGCGATCACGTCGGCGCACAACTTGTTGAGCGCGCTCGTCGACAACGCGGTGCACTTTCGCGACAAGGTCCAAGGCAGCGACATCGATCCGCGCCTCGTGACGTGGGGACGCGCGCTCGACATGAACGATCGCACGCTGCGTCGCTGCGTCGTGGGCATGGGCGGGAAGGCGAACGGCACGCCGCGCGAAGAGCGGTTCGACATCACCGCTGCGAGCGAGATCATGGCGATCATGTCGCTCGCGAGCGACTACGCGGATCTCGAAGCGCGTCTGTCGCGCGTCGTCGTCGGCTCGACGTACGAAGGCAAAGCGGTGACGGCGGGCGACGTCGGCGCAGCGAGCGCGATGACGGCGGTGCTCCGCGACGCGCTCAAGCCGAACCTCGTGCAGACGGCGGAGGGCGGTCCGGCGATCGTTCATTGCGGGCCGTTCGGCAACATCGCGCACGGTTGCAACAGCGTCCTCGCGACGCGCCTCGCGATGAGCGTCGGCGACTACGCGATCACCGAGGCGGGCTTCGGGTTCGATCTCGGCGGCGAGAAGTTCCTCGACATCAAGTGCCGGCAGGCGGGGATCTGGCCGCGTGCGATCGTGCTGGTCGCGACGTTGCGCGCGCTCCAGATGCACGGCGGCGCGCCGGTGAAGACGGCGAGCGAGCCGGACGCGACGAAGCTGCGCGCGGGGCTCGCGCACCTCGAGAAGCATCTGGAGAATGCACGGACGTATGGCCTTACGCCCATCGTGGCGATCAACGTGTTTCCTCAGGACACGCCGGACGAGCTGGCGATCGTGCAGGAGGCGGCGGCGAAGTACGGGGCGAAGGTCGCGCGGAGCGAGGGCTTCGGGCGCGGAGGCGAAGGGGCGATCGAGCTGGCGAAGACGGTGTGCGAGGTCGTCGACGCGACCGACGCGGCGCCTCCTCCGGCGAAGTACGTCTACGAGCTCGGCGACGACGTGCACGACAAGGTGAAGAAGATCGCGCGCGCGATCTATGGCGCGAAGGACGTCGTGTTCACGGCGCTGGCCGAGACGAACTTGAAGCGGATCAAAGAGCTCGGCTACGCGGAGCTTCCGATCTGCATGGCGAAGACGCAGCTGTCGCTTACCGACGATCCGACGATCCCGGGGCGACCGCGCGATTTCACGATCACGGTGCGCGAGGTGAGGCTGAGCGCGGGCGCGGGGTTCCTCGTGCCGCTGACGGGGGACATGATGACGATGCCGGGTCTGCCGAAGGTGCCGGCGGCGCGGAACATCAAGCTGCTGGCGGACGGGCGGATCAAAGGGTTGATGCAGAACGATTGAGGAGGGATCGACCTCGACCTCGACCTCGACCTCGACCTCGACCTCGACCTCGACCTCGACCTCGACCTCGACCTCGACCTCGACCTCGACCTCGATCTCGACAGGGCGACCCGGTTCGGTGCGCGGAGTACGCTGACGATCGTGGCCGAGGAGTCCGACTCAATTTCGTGCGAAGCGAAGGCGGAGGTGTTGCGGCGCAACTGGGAGCTGCCGCTCGCGTGCGTCGTGGTCGCGCTCGTGGCCGTCTACGTCGGACGAGGGACTGCCGTGGCTCTCGCGTGGCCGACGGCGTTCATGGCGATCGTTCTCGCGGTCGGATCGATCACGCGCAACGCGTTCCCGCGCGCGCGGCAAGTCATCGTTCGTGCGTCGCGCAGCGAGCTCGTGCTCGGCGCCGATCCGGCGATCACCGTCGAGCAAATCACCGAAGCGAAGCTCGAGTCGGTCGGACCTACCCACACGACGATGAGGATTCTGCTGCGAGACGGCGGACGACGCTGGCTTCGCTTGTCACCGAGCGACGCGGCGAGCGTGTTGCGCGTCCTCGGCGTCGGCGCAGGCGCGAGACGCGCGACGTTCGCTCTTGCGATCCCGTTCGGCCGGCGACTCGTCGCGTCGGTCATCGTCCTAGGCGTGCTGCTGCTCGTCAACGCGTTCCTACGCGACCCACTCCGAGACGCCGGCACCGCGATCGTCGGCACGCTCGTCGTCCTCTCGATGAGCGCACCGTTCGTCGCGTGGATCGCCGGGCTGCTCTGGCGCGGACGATTGGTCATCGCGGCGGACGGGATCACCGTGAAATGGGGGCCTCGCGAGCGCTTCATCGCCTTCGCCGAGATCGCGAAGGTGGACGCGGTTTCCAGCTGGACGAACCGTCGCATGGCAACGACACGGGTCGAGCTCCGTTCGGGCCGTTCACGAGTCCTGTGCGCGCGCGAGCAGCCTGTCACCGATGACCAGGTTGGAGCGGAGGCGCGCGCGATGCACGTGCAGCTGGTCGAGGCGTTCGAGAGCGCGCGACGCCGAGTTCCCGACGCGCAAAGCGTCACGACGTTGCTCGCGGGAGATGGACGCAGCGGAGCGGAGTGGCTCGCGCACCTCGACGCCGTCATCGGCGGCGTCACGCGGTATCGTGTGGCGGCTCCGGCACCGGAAGTGCTCGCTGCGATCGCGAGCGATCCGACAGGCGACATCGAGGCGAGAGCCGGCGCTGCCGTCGTCCTCGCGCGTGTCGATCCGCGCGGCAGAGACGCGGTGCGCGTGGCGGCCGATGCGTGCGCGGAGCCGGCGCTTCGAGACGCGCTCGTCGCGATCAGCGAGGCCGAGTCCGACGAGGCCTTCGCGAACGCGCTCGAACGTGCGCGCAGACGGTGACTGACGTCGGCTCGTACCGATCGACCGTCTCGCGCGCCTATTCAACCGTCTCGCGAGCCTATTCGACCGTCTCCAGAGCCGATTCAAGGGGGCCACGTCACCGCCGCATTGCACGCGACGAACTTCACGTCGGCGATCCGGCAGCTCCCGTTGATCGCGTCCGCTCCGCACATGTGATTGAAGGCGTCCGTGTCGAGATCGAAGTGCGGGTGATTGTTCGACGCGCACCAATCGCAGTCTTGCTTCACCGTCGCGCAGCCGCGGCCGCAGCAATTGGTCGCGACGCCGGGCACCGCGCCGACGCACGCGCAGTTCGGTTCCATGTCGGGGGCGCTGACGCACGGGCCGCACTCTTGGTAGCCCGAGCCTTTGCACTTGCAGTAACCGCCGCAGCGGTCGGTGAGCGCGACCAGCACCTTGCCGCCGGGGCCCGTGAGCTCGTAGCAGAGGCCTGATGCTTCGGTGAGACCGAGGCCCCATGGCTTCACGGGGGCTTGCGTCGACGGATCGATCGCGACTTGGCTGTTGCCGACCATCATCGGGCTCGACGCGGCGATGCCGACGCACGTCGCGCCGGCTGCGGCGCCCTTGCAGAGCGAGAGTCCTTTCGATTGCGCAATCTTCGCGGCCGTCACTTCGGGGTACTCGACCTGGGTGACGCCGTGGCATCCGCCTGACGCGAGCTCGCAGTAGTAGGTCGCCCAGGCTTCGGGTTGCGTTTGCAAGCCGAGGTAGCCGGTCTTGTACTGACAGACGCCCGCTACGCACGTGCCGAGCGGTGGTGGACACGTCTCGGATGTACAGACGTTGGGCGGCAAGCAGACGTCGATGCCGGCGGCGACGTGGAGCGATCGGCCTTTGCCTTGGTAGCCGCATGCTGCGCCGGGGGTTGCGTCGGGCAGTGCAGCGGTGCTGTCGGGAATCGCGGCGCTGTCGCGGGCCGATCCGGCGTCCGCGTTGGCTGCGGCCGCGTCCGTGGAGGCGTCGAAGGGGTCGTGGACGGCCGGGGCTTCCGCATCGCCGCAGGCTGGCGCCATCGCGAGGGCGCTCGACAAGGCAACGAGCGAGCGGAGGAACGGCGGCATCGACGAAATAGTCGCGCGCACCGGGTGAAACGGCTCACGAGGTGGGCGAGGTCGGGGTCGACGGGTTCGAGGTCGACGGGTCGAGGTCGAGGTCGAGGTCGAGGTCGAGGTCGAGGTCGGGGTCGAGGTCGAGGTCGGGGTCGAGGTCGAGGTCGAGGTCGAGGTCGAGGTCGAGGTCGAGGTCGAGGTCGAGGTCGAGGTCGAGGTCGAACGCGCGTCGACTCGACGGCAAGCCCGCGCCGGCTTCGCCGTCACTGGGCTTGCTATCCACGGGGCGTATCGCACCGGTGCTTCGTCTTCTTTTTGGGACTGCGTCGGTCGTTCGTTTCGGTCACCGCCGGCTTCGCCGGCTTTGTGAGGTGACCGAAATGAACGACCGTCTGTTTCCACATCAGAAGCTCGATGTTTATCGGCTCGCGCGCGAGCTTGCGAAGGGCGTGCGTGGCGCGGGGATCGCGCACGGCGAGCTTCGCGATCAGAGCGAGCGCGCTAGCGTCAGCGTGTTTCTCGCCATAAACGAAGGGCTGCCGCATTCGAGCGTGCGGATGCGCAAGCAGTACTTCCTTCGCGCGAAGGCGAGTCTCTGCGAGCTCGTCGGCGCGCTCGATCTCGCGCGCGAGATCGGCGTGCTCGGCGACAGCGCGTGCCGCGCGCTTCATGCGATCGCGTCGCGCGTCGCGGCGATCCTCGTCGCGCTGCTTCGCTAGCGTCGATCGCGCCGATCGCCGCGCGCGTGGCGGCGATCGGCGCGCTGATGTCAGCGACGCACGCGAAGCAACGCGACGAGGATCGCGCGGACGCGAAGCGCGAGATCGGTCACCTCGCGTGCCTTCGCGGCATCGCACGCGCCGACGACCCGCGCGAGATCGACCGCCGCGACGAGCTCGAACAGGCTGTCGCGCGCGCGCCCGAAGTAGTTCGCGCGCATCGCGGGTTGATCGCAAGGCAGC
>JBBQXV010000312.1:0-10749 GCA_038209335.1 Polyangiales bacterium
ACGCACTACCTCGCCGTCGAGCGCGGCGAGCGCGATCTCCTCCTCGCGTACCCGACGGTGCACCCGCGCGACGTCACGCTCCTCGCCGACGCGAACGCGCGCGGCGCCGTCGCGTCGGTCGTCGTCGATTGCATGCAGCACATCGAAGCGCTCGACGCCGCCGCGCGCGCACGCAAGACGAAGATCCCCGTCGTCATCGAGGTCGACGTGTCGTATCGCCCGCTCGGCGACGCGCTTCATCTCGGCGTTCGCCGCAGCCCGCTTCGTCGCGTCGAGGACGTCGTGTCGCTCGCGCGTCGGATCGGTCGACTCGAGGGCGTGACGTTTCACGGATTGATGGCGTACGAAGCGCACGTCGCGGGCCTCCCCGACGCGAGCCCGTTCTCGCGCATGACGAACGCGCCGAAGCGCGCGATGAAGCGGCGCGCGCGCGTGCAGCTCGAAGCGACGCGGCGTGCGCTCGCCACCGAGCTCCACCCGACGCTCTTCAACGGCGGCGGCACCGGGAGCCTCGCGTGGTGCACCGAAGAGAGCGCGCTCACCGAAGTGACTGCGGGCTCCGGTTTCCTCGATAGCCACCTCTTCGATTACTACGAAGGCTTGTCGCTCGTGCCGGCGGCGTACTTCGCGCTTCAAGTCGTGCGCATCTCGGATCCCGGTTTCGTCACGTGCCACGGCGGCGGGTACATCGCATCGGGCGCGGCGGGCGCGGATCGTCTGCCGATCCCGGCCGTCCCAGAAGGACTTCGCATCGTGCCGATGGAAGGCGCTGGCGAAGTGCAGACGCCGCTCACGCTGACGTGGGACGCGCCGAAGATCGCGATCGGCGATCCGATCTTCTTTCGTCACGCGAAGGCGGGCGAGCTCGCCGAGCATTTCCGCGAGTACGTCCTCGTGCGCGAGGACCGCGCGGTCGGGCGCGCGCCGACCTACCGCGGGCTCGGGCGCTGCTTTTTGGGGTAGTCTGCCGTCACCATGCCGCTCGAGTTCGTCGATCACCGGAGCGATCCCGCAGCTTGGGCCAAGTCGCTCGATATCTCGCGCGAAGCGATCGACCTCTACCTCGACAGCGACGTCATCGATCTCCACATCGACGGCTTCATCTGGACGCGCATCTTCGGCTACGACCTCACCAAGCGTCACGACGCCGGCATCTTCGACGGACGCTTCTACGGTCACGCCGATCTTCCGCGTCTGCGCGAAGCGCGCGTCACCGGCGGCATTTGGGTCATCACGACGAACCCGCTTCGTCCGTCGCGCGAGCGGCCGCACGTCTTCTCGAAGAACATCGCGCGCCTCCAAGAGATCCTCGAAGGATGCAAAGACGACGTCGCGGTCGTGCGCACGACGGCCGAGTACGAGGCCGCGCAACGCGACGGAAAGCACGCGGCGTGGATCGGCATCCAAGGCGGCAACGCGCTCGACGGCGAGCCCGACGCGCTCGATCGCATTCCGGACGGACTCGTCGTGCGTGTGACGATCGTGCACTTGTCGAACTCCGGGCTCGGCGAGACGAGCGCGCCGGTGAAGGTGCCGCCGACCGACGGTGGACTGACGAAGGCGGGCAAGGATTACGTCCGACGTTTGAACGCGAAAAAGATCTTCGTCGATCTCGCGCACATCAGCCGGCGTGGATTCTTCGACGCGGTCGCGGTGCACGACAAGACGCAGCCGCTCATCGTCACGCACACCGGGATCAGCGGCGTCTATCCGCACTGGCGCAACATCGACGACGAGCAGCTCCGCGCGGTCGCCGACACGGGCGGCGCGGTCGGCGTCATGTACCAAGACAGCTTCCTCGCAAAGGGGGGCGCGACCGTGTCGACGATCGTCGATCACCTCGAGCACATCGGGAAGGTCGTCGGCGACGACGTCGCGGCGCTCGGCAGCGATTGGGACGGCGCGATCACCACGCCGCGCGACATGAAGACGTGCCTCGAGCTACCGCGCATCGTCGATGTCATGCTGAAGCGAAAGTGGAGCCCGGAGCGCGTGAAGAAGGTCCTTGGACGGAACTACTTGCGCGCGCTGACGTTGCTTCGGGGGTGATGCGCAGATGAAGTACCGAGCTTGGAGCTTGAAGCCCGCGGTGCTCGCGCTCGCCGTCGTCGCGGCGGCGTCGTGCTCGTCGTCGTCGACGCCGTCGACGCCGGGGATCGAAGTGCGAATGCAGTTCGAGCGTCCGGATTTCTACGCCGCGCCGTTTCCGAGCGACGATCTGCGCCACGCCGACGGGACGATCGACGTGAGCGCGTTTCCGAATCCGGAGGACGTCGCGCTCGTACTTCAGTCGAAGGCGCTGCTGACGCGCGACGCGCGCGGGTTCGCGACGACGGGCGGCGCGTTCTTCACGCTCACGGGGACGATCGATGCGGCGCGGCTTCCGACGATGGCCGCGAGCATCACTGCCGACGCGAGCGTCTTCCTCGTCGGCGTCGACGACGCGGCGCCGGATCGGTTGAAGCGGTATCCGGTCGACGTCGCGTTCGAGGTCGACGGCGGTCCGTTCGGCGCGCCGAACATGCTGTCGCTCGTGCCGCTGCAAGGGATCCCGCTTCGTCCGCGGACGCGTTACGCGGCGGTCGTGCTCCGTCGCGTCGCCGAGCCGCCGCTCGCGCCGTCGGCGGCGATGGCGCAGATCGCGCGCGGCGAGCGACCGTCCGCGATGCCGCAAGCTTCGTTCGACGAGTACCGCGCCGCGCTCGCGACGCTCGCGACGAGCGGCGTGCTCGCCACCGACGTCGCGGCGCTCGCGGTGTTCACGACCGACACGCCGCTCGCGGCGATGACGCGCGTGCGCGCCGACATCCTCGCGCGTCCGCTCCCGGTGCCCGGCGCCTTCGCGCGCACCGACACGTTCGACGACTTCTGCGTCTACAAGACGACGATCGGGATGCCCGACTACCAGCAAGGGACGCCGCCGTACGATTCGGCCGGCGGCGACTGGGCCTTCGACGCGTCCGGCAATCCGATCGTGCAGCGCACCGCGGAGTCGAACCTCGTCGTCACGATTCCGCGCGTCGCGCCGCCTGCGTCCGGATTTCCTGCGACCGTGCTCGTGCGAACGGGCGCGGGGGGCGATCGTCCGCTCGTCGATCGCGGCGTCGAAGCGATGCACGGCGGTCCGCCGCTCGCGCCCGGCACCGGTCCCGCGCAGCAGTTCGCGCGCGCGGGGTTCGCCGGCGTGCAGGTCGACGGTCCGCATGGAGGACTCCGCAACGTCACGCACGGCGACGAGCAGTTCCTGATGTTCAACATCTTCAACGGCGCCGCGCTTCGCGACAACGTCCGCGAGTCGGCGATCGAGCTCGTCCTCCTCGCGCACGTCCTCGAGACGCTCACGCTCGACGCGAGCGACTGCCCCGGCGTCGGCACCGCGCCCGTGAAGCTCGACACGACGCGACTCGGGCTGATGGGTCACTCGATGGGCGCGACGATCGCGCCGCTCGTCCTCGCGTTCGAGCCACGTTACCGCGCGGCGATCCTGAGCGGCGCCGGCGGAAGCTGGATCGAAAACGTGATGTACAAGATCAAGCCGCTCGAGGTGCGACCGGCGATCGAGCTGCTCATTCATTACGGGCGCGATCGGCGTCTGCTCACAGGGCACGATCCGGTGCTGACGCTCGTGCAGTGGGCGGCCGAGCCTGCGGACACCGTCGTCTACGCGTCGCGGATCCTTCGCGAGCCCGCGGCCGGCGAGATGCCGCGCCACGTTCTCATGATTCAAGGGATCGTCGATCACTACATCATGCCGCGCATCGCGAACGCGCTGAGCCTCTCGGCCGGCTTCGATCTCGCGGGCGAAGAGCTCGACACGATGACGCCGGAGATCGCGAATCAAACGCACCTCGGCGACGTGCTCGCGTACTCGGGGCGCTCGCGCATCGCGCTCCCCGCGTCGGCGAACTTCAACGGCGCGGCGACGGCGATCGTCGTTCAGCAACGCGAGGACGGGATCGAAGACGGCCACGAGGTCGCCTTTCAAACCGAGCCGCCGCGCTTCCAGTACAAATGTTTCCTCGCGAGCTTCGCGCGCGGGATGCCTGTGGTGCCGAACGGCGCGGGAATGAAAGCCGACGCGCCGTGCCCTTGACGCCGTGAATGCGTGACCGCGCGCCGTGACCGCGTGCGATCTACTTGAAGTACTCGAACAGCATCATCCCGGCGCCCATCGCGATGCGCACGATGCCGAGCACCATCGCGACGGCGCTGCAGACGATGCCGGCGATCGCCATCGGCTTGCCGCCGAGCATGCCGCCCGACGCGTTGATCTTGTTGATCGCGATGAAGCCGGTCACGCCGCCGCCGATCGCGAACGGCGCGACGAAGATCGAGCAGCAGCATCCGCCGGGGAGACAGAGGATGCCGAGGACGAGCGAGATGATCGCGAGCGTCTCGGTCCCTGCCGCTGCAGGTCCAGGCGGCGGCCCGAATCCACCCGGCCCGAAGCCCGGCGGTCCGAATTGCGGCGGAGGTCCGTACCCGCCACCACCGGGCGGCGGTCCGTAGCCACCGGGCGGCTGTCCTGGCGGACCGTATCCACCACCACCGGGCGGCGGAGGTGGTGCGCCGAAACCGGGAGGACCTCCGTAACCGGGCGGCCCACCACCGGGCGGTCCACCGTAACCGGGCGGTCCGCCACCCGGCGGTCCACCGTAGCCGGGCGGCCCACCACCGGGCGGTCCGTAGCCGCCTGCCTCGACTCGTTCCTGCGACGTCATCCGACGAGCATCGCACGACTTGTGCGCTAGGTTGAGCGCCATGCGCACTCGGTCGATCCTCTTTGTTGCCGCGCCTTTCCTCGTTGGCCTCGTCGCTTGTCGCCCGTCCGGCACGTCCGAATCGGGCGCGCCGAAATCGGAGCCGAGCGTCACCGCTGCGCCTTCGACTGCACACGCGGCGATCGGTCAAGCGGCGCCCGATTTCGAGCTCGCGGATCTCGACGGCAAGAAGGTTCATCTCAAGGACTTCGCGGGCAAGGTCGTCGTCCTCGAGTGGTTCAACTGCGATTGCCCGTTCGTGAAACGGAACCACACGCAAGGTCCGCTCAAGACGATGGCGAAGGATCAGATGGCCAAGGGGATCGTCTGGCTGTCGATCAACTCGGGCGCGCCGGGCAAGCAGGGCGCGGGGCTCGAGAAGAGCCGCGACGGGAAGCAACGCTACGCGATGGAGAACCCGATCCTCCTCGACGAGAGCGGGAGCGTCGGGCGCATGTACGAAGCGAAGACGACGCCGGCGATGTACGTCGTCGACGCGAAGGGGACGCTCGTCTATCGCGGCGCGATCGACAACGCGCAAGACGGCGATCCGCCGGGTGGCGAGAAGATCGTCAACTACGTCGAGGCGGCGCTCGCCGATATCGCGGCCGCGCGTCCCGTCGCGATCCCGGAGACGAAGAGCTACGGCTGCGGCGTGAAGTACGGGAGCTGAGCAGCGAGAGACGAACACGCACATCACCCTTCCTTGCTCTAGCGCCGCCGTCCCTCTAGCCTTCTATCCAGGGGGTATTTTTTCCCGAGGGCGATATGACTCCGACGTCTGCAAGGGCCGCCGTGATGTGCGCGTGGCTGTCGTGCGCGTCGCTCGCGTATGCAGACGCGTCGCCGCAGGCGAGCGCGCCGAGCGCGGACGACAAGAAGGCGGCGTCGGACGCGTTTCACGAAGGGGATCGCGCGTTCAAGCTCGGTGACTACCGTCGCGCGGCCGAGGCGTACGAGACGGCGTACCGTCGCGCGCCGCATCACGCGCCTTTGTGGAACGCGGCGCGGGCGTGGGATCGCGCCGGCGAGATCGCGCGCGCGGCGACGCTGTACGCGAAGTACCTGCGCGAAGCTCCGCCGAAAGCGCCCGATCGGAACAGCGCGACGACGGCGCTCGCGAAGGTGGCACCGAAGCTCGCGCGGCTCGACATCCACGTCGACGCCGGGATGAGCGCCGTCACCGTCGACGATCGCGCGGCGGAGCCCGATACACCAGGCGACACCTCGAGTGCGCAGACGTTCACGGTGTATGTCGTCCCGGGCGCGCATGTCGTCGAAGCGCGCGCGGGCGATCAAGTCGTGCGGCAGTCGCCGAAGGTCGAAGCGGGCGAGGTCGTCGGCGTCGCGATCGCCGTCCCTGCGACGACGAAGGCCGAGCCGCCTCCACCGGTCTCGCCTCCGCCTCCGCCTCCGGTGTCGCGCGGATGGTCGCCGGCGGTCCTCGCGTTCGGCGGCGCCGTGACCGCGATCACGGCGGGGCTCGCGATCTGGTCGGGCGTCGACACCCTCCACCAGAAAGACGCGTTCGACAAAGCACCGACGCAGGACAACCTCGACTCGGGGCACGCGAAGCAGATGCGGACGAACGTGCTCGTCGTCGTCGCGACGCTCTCCGGCCTGCTGACGACGGCGGCCGCGGTCTTCCTCGTCGATTGGCACAGCGCACCCTCGGCGACCGGGCAGGTCGAACGGCGCGTCGAGCTCGGGATGAGCCCGGGATCGCTCGTCGTGCGCGGGAGCTTCTGAGATGGAGCCCGCGGAGCGTCTTCGCCTCGGCAACTACGAGCCGCTGCTGCGTCTCGCGACGGGCGGCATGGCGCAAGTGTTCGTCGCGCGTCAGATCGGCGCGGCGGGGTTCGAGCGCCTCGTCGTCGTGAAGCGCGTGCACAAGCACCTCCTCGCGAACCACGATTTCTACGACATGCTGCGCGACGAAGCGCGCGTCGCGTCGCTCATTCGGCATCCGAACGTCGCGCCGGTCATCGACGTCGTCGAGTCGGACGGCGAGCTCTTCCTCGTGATGGAGTACATCGAGTCGGCGGCGCTCTCGACGCTCCTCAAAGCGTCGACCGACGCGCGCATCCGCGTGCCTCCGGCGATCGCCGCGAGGATCGCGATCGACACGCTCTCGGGGCTCCACGCGGCACACGAAGCGATCGACATGCGCGGCAACCACCTCGAGGTCGTCCATCGCGACGTGAGCCCGCAGAACGTCGTCGTCGGCGTCGATGGCTCGAGCCGCCTCGTCGACTTCGGCGTGGCGAAGGCGCGGCATCGGATCACCGAGACGAAGAGCGGGAGCCTCAAGGGGAAGTACGGCTACATGTCCCCCGAGCAGGCGAGGGCGCAGCCGATCGATCGGCGCTCCGACATCTTCTCGCTCGGCGTCGTCTTCCACGAGGTGCTCGCGGCGACGCGTCTCTTCCAAGGCGAGCACGAGCTCGACACGCTCCGTCGCATCGTCGAGCTCGAAGTTCCGCCGCCGTCATCGATCGCTCCGGGCATCCCGCCTGCGCTCGACGCCGTGGTCCTTCGTGCGCTCGGGCGCGCTCGCGACGCGCGATTCCAGACGGCGGCGGAGATGGCGGACGCGATCGAAGCGGCGATCGTTCCGGCGACACCGCGCGAGGTCGCGGCGTTCTTGCAAGAGCGATGCGGCGATCGGCTCGCGAAGCGACGCGAGACGCTCGCGGCGATGCTCGAAGGTCGACTGGATCCGCTGGACGCGAACGCGTCGGGAGAGCGCGGCACGATCACGTCGTCTCCGTCGGCGATCCTGCGACGCGAGGCGGCGCGCGCGGCGGCGGAAGGGACGGCGTCGACGCACGGCGCGGCGATCTCGCTGCGACCGGCGCCGCGCCGATGGACCCTCGCGGCGACCGCGGCGATCATCCTGAGCGCGGGCGTCGCGATCGGCATCTTCCTCGCGCAGCCGGACAGCGCGACGAAGGCGTCGGTCGTCGTTGCGACGATCGGACCGTCGCTCGACGGCGCGGCGACGACGATCGTTCGCGACGCCGAAGCGGTGACGGCGACTCCGCCTCCGATCGCGTCGTCGACGCCGGCGGACACGAGCGTCGCGACCGCGCCGTCGGCGGCGCCGCGCGCGTCGGCCGCGGCGCGCAAGCCTGTCGCGCCGCCACCCGCGCGCACGTCCGAGCTCCAAGCCAACCCCTACGGTCGGCCTTGATGCGTCGTCCGACCGCGCTCGCCGCGCTCGTCGCGCTCGTCGCGACGCTCGGTGTCTTCATCGGCGCAGCGTGCACGACGTTCGACGGCCTCGTCGCGTCGACGGACGACGCGTCCGTCATCGCCGACGCCGGAGGAGAGGTCAGCTCGGACGCGCCGCCTCCGCCCGCGACGTACCTGGGTCCCGCCGACGCCGCGCGCGTCTGCTCGCTCGTCTTCCGGTGCCAAGCCCTCGCGTCGTCGATCGTCGCGTCGATCGCGGTGCCGGTCGATCCGACGAACTACTCGCTTTGCATGGATTGGCTCGCGGGGCCGGTCCCGAGCAATCGCGTGGGCATCGCGATCCAGGCGGGGGTCTTCAAGTGCATCGCCGCTGCGACGACGTGCCAAGCCGCGGGCGAATGCCTCCCGATCGAGAACTTTGCGCCGGGCGATCCGCGATGCGCCGAGGCGGGCGCGGGCGACGCGAGCCCGGAGAAATGCGCCGACGACGGCGGTACCGTGTTGCGATGCGCGGACCAATACGCGCTCCACTGCGGCAGCGCCTACTACGCGCCGGGCTCCCACTGCTTGCAAGGCAAGGACAAGAGCCATTGGTGTGCGCTCAACACGAACTGTACGACGGCGTCGTCGTGCGTCGGATCGCTCCTCGACTATTGCGGCTCTCCGAGCAACCTCCACGAAGGGATAAACTGCGCGGCGAGCGGCTACGCGTGCGGGATCGATCCCGAGGCGGGCTCCCCCGATTGCCTCACGGCGACGCGCGTCGAAACCTGCCTCGCCGTCGGCACGGACTGCGCGGCAGAGTCGGTGGCGGTGTGCGACGGCTACGAGGTCTCGAAGTTCGACTGCAGCGCGCTCGGCGGGACGTGCTCGAAGAAAGGCGGGCCCGCGCGCTGCGTGCGCACGAGCGACGCGTGCACGCCGCTCGACGGGACGATGAACGCTTGCGCGGGCAACAAGATTTCACTCTGCGTCGGCGGCACGTCGACGTCGTTCGACTGCGCGACGATCGGCGCGACGTGCAAGCCCGGCGCGGGCGCGTTGTCCGGACACTGCGGCTGATCATTTGTCGAGCGCCGACCACGCCGCTTGGAGCCGCTTGCCGCGCGCGGTCCCGGCGATCGCGAGGAGCGGGCGATCGCGCTCCCATCGCGCGTGCGTGTCGGCGGGCGCGGCGGCGAAGAGTGGCGCGATGCGGTCGAGGAGCGCGCGGACTTGCGCGAAGGCGCCGCCGAGCGCGACGTGCAGCTCGGGCGCCGTCGGATCCGCGAGCGCCATCGCGCGCAGCGTGACGATCGACGCCGTCAGCTCTTCGACGACGTCGCGCGGCCACGAGAGCGCGCGCGCTACGCCGCAGACGTGCGCGACGAGCGCGCCGAAGACGTGGAGGTCCTCGACGGTGCGAAACGGCTTCAAATAGCGGTCGTAGCCGTCGCCTTCGAGGACGTCTGTGTCGCGGACGCGCACCGCTTCGAGTGTCACCTCGGCGTGCGGGATCTCGGGCGCGAACGGCGGGGGTGGCATCGGGTCGATGCGCACGCCGTCGGCTTTCGAATCGACGCGCACGACGCGGAGACGATTCTTCCCGCCGTCGTCCTTGCCGATCGACGCGACCACGAGGAGATCGTCCGCCGCGGGCGCGAACGTCGACCAACGTTTCTTCCCGTGGAGCACGAAGCCGCCGCCGGCGATCGCCTCGAGGCGTGTGGCGATCGCACGCGGATGCGCGCCCCCTTCTTCCGTCGCGCAGAGCGACGCCGCGCGATCGATCGGAAGCGAAGGCAAGAGCGCCTGCAACGCCGCCTGGTACCCCGCCGCGAACGCGAACCCGACGCGATCGCACGCGAGCGCTGTCACGACGGCGCGATCGAACGGCAGCGGAAATGCCGCGGCGACGTCTCGCATGCGCGCGCGCAGCGTGTCGATCGAATCGATCGCCGGAGCGGTGGGCGCGGTGAGCACGTGGTGAAGCAGAGCGATCATGGTCGTTCACACCTGGGATTCTTTTACAGGAAGGCAAGAACGTCCGGCGCATTGTCGTCGTCGCGCGGAACTCGGGCCGCGCGGCGCTGTCGTCTCAGCATGCGACTCGGACCGTGCGTGCTCGCGCCCGTGGTCGTCGTGGCGGCGCTCGTGCGCCCCGCGGCGGCGACCGCCGACGATGTCTCCGCTACGCGCTACTCGTTGGAGGAGCGCGCGCACACCGTCGACGTGCGCATCGATCGCGGCAGCGCCATCCTCGTCGTACGCCGCACGATCGAGAACCTCGGTCCGCGGAGCGATCAAGCGACGTTCCAGCTCTATCTCCCCGACGGCGCCGTCGCGACGGGGCTTCGCAGCCTCGGCGCGATGAAGGACGGCGAGCACGTGTGGTTCGACGGCGTGCTCATGGAAGCCGAGGCGGCGGCCGCGAAGTACCGCGAGCTCACCGGCATCGGCGGCTTCTATCCGAAGGATCCCGCGCTCCTGTCATGGCGATCGCAGGGACACCTCGCGCTGCAGGTGTTCCCCGTTCCGGCGCGCGGCTTCAAGACGTCGAGTACACGCTGCGGATGCCGACCGAGTACCGCGGTGGGCGCTACCACGTCGCGCTCCCCGCGCTCGGCACGCGTGCGATGGGCGCGAAGGTGAGCGTGCGCGCGGCGAACACGGGCGACGTGGTCTTCGTCGGCGACAACCGCGCCGCCGCGGGCGCGGCGTTCGACGCGAGCAAGGCGCTCGACCTTGCGATCGAACCGCACGATCCGGAGGTCGCCGCCGTCACGCTCGGCGTCGTTCCGATAGGTGCCAAGCG
>JBBQXV010000313.1:0-10707 GCA_038209335.1 Polyangiales bacterium
TCGAGCCGCCGGTTGTCCGCGCCGAGCACTTCGCCCACGCGTTTGCTCGACTCGAGCGCGTCGTCACGGACGAGCGCGATTGTCTTCTCGGCGAGCGACTCGAGCTGCCCCGCGATCTCGCGCGTCTCGATCTCCGCCCACTTCTTGAACTCGTCCTCGAGGTACGCCGGCAAGAATTGCTTCAGATCGCCCGCCTTGGCCGTGTCGATCACGTTCGGCAGCTGGCGGATCATGTCGTCGACGAAGCGATCGAGATCCTTCTTCGCGCCGACCTTGATGCCGCTGATCTCTTCTTTGATCTTCCCGCGCCGCTGCTCGATCGTCTGCGCCTGTCCCGCGAGATCGTTCTCGAGCGCGAGGATGCGTCGATCGAGCTCTTCGCCGTTCATCGCGATCGATCGGCGCCGCGCGTCGATCCCCTTTTGCAAGAGCGTGCTCGCGAGGAGCCCTTCGCCGAGCGCGTTGTCGAGCAAGATGCGTCCGCGCTCTTCGGCGAGGAACTTGGTGAGATGCGCGAGGAGCTCGGGGAGCCCGCTCTCGCCGACGTTCCCCGCGAGCGCGTTCTCCGCGCTGATCGGGAAGACGATCGGCGCCGTCACGAGCTTCGCGAGCTGGAGCTTCGCGTAGTCGAGCGCCTCTTTCTGTTCGTCGACGCTGAGGATGTCCCACTTCGTGATCACGAAGACGATCTTGTCGCGCGATCCTTTGAGGAGCTTGTCTTGCAAAAAGACGCGCTCGCTCTCTTTCAGAATCTGCCCCGCATCGAGGAGGAAGAGCACCGCGTCGGCGCGCGGGATGTAGCTGTACGTAATGTCGGATCGTTGGAGCGAGAGATCGTTCACGCCTGGCGTATCGACGAGCAAGATCCGCTCTTTCAACAGCGCGGCCGGGTAACCGATCTCGAGGAAGTCGACCTCCTCGGGATGTCCGCTCCCACCCACCGCGAACTTCTTCGCCTCTGCGAAATCGATCGCCTCGCGACGCCCTGACGCGTAAACGACGGCCGCCTCGGGACGCTCGGCGTACTTCAAATGATGGATCGCCGCCGTCGTCGGCGTGACGCCCGTCGCGAGCGCGCCTTCACCGAGCAGCGCGTTCACGAACGTCGTCTTGCCGTGGTTGAACTCCCCGACGACGACGAGGTGAAACCGATCCTCGTCGAGCTTCTTCACGAGCTGCGCTTCGATCCGCTCGCACAGGCTCTTCGCGCCGACGTCGCTCGCGACCGCGCTGACTTCCTTGAGCGCGAGCGTCACGTCGTTCTTCCGGACGAAGAACGCATCGAGCAGAGATTTAGCGGCGATAGCCCCGTCGAGCGCCGTGACTCCGTTGGTACCGTTCACGCATCCCCCTTGAGCAGTGCTCGCACGCGATCGTCGACCTCGGTCATCGTCAGCCCTTTGCCGTCGTCGAGGCCGATCGATTTTCGGTAGAGCGCGCTCTCGGCGAAGACGCGCATCGCGAGGACGCGCTTCGGCAACCACGGATGGCTCGCGAGCACCTCGATGTACCGGCCGATCCCGACCTTGCCCTCTTCGTACTGTTCGAGGAACGCGTCGATGTTGAACTCGTCGTAGAGGCGCTTCGATCCGAGCGCGAGCTTGGCCAACGCGCGACGCGAGTGGACCTCGTCGCCGCTGCAGAGCATGCCGGCGCGGTCGCAGGTGATCTCGGCGCGCCGCGACCACGTTCGCAGCGCGATGATGACCGGCTCGAGCGCGACGCGAAGGAGGACGCTCGCCGTCTTGGTCAAGTAGTGGAGCGTCGTGAGGTAGACGACGTGCGAGTTGTGGATGTGCCCGCACTCGTGACCGATGACCGTGAGGAGCTCGTCGTCCGAGTAGTGATCGATGAGCCCGGAGTGGATCATGATGAACGAGTCTTCGTTCGTCCCGAGCGTGCCCGCGTTGAGCATCGGGTTGTTCACGATGTAGACGTTGGGCTGCGCGATCTGCAGCGTGTCGGCGCAGCGACGCACGAGGCCGTGGATGCGCGGGAACTGCCGCTCGGACACCTTGACCCCGTTGCCGAGGATTTGGTTTTGCCCGACTTGCTTGAAGACGCGAACCGCGGCGGCCATCGCGAGCTCGACCGGCTTCGCGCGCTCGAACGCTTCGCGCGTCTGCTTGTCCGAGATGTACGTGTAGTCGTGCCCGGCCGTCTTGGAGTCGCCGCTGGAGCCTCCTGCGTGCTCGGACTTTCGTTTCTCTACGTAACCGTTGAAGTCGAGCTGGGGAGCGTAGGCCATGAGGATATCCGGATCGTAAGCACCCTCCGTCGGGTCCGCAATCGCGCTTTCAGAACGAGAACGTCGCGCTCCCACCTTGCGGCTTTATGCCGCCGTTCACGAAGCGGGTCTCGTTGTGGGTCGGCGCGAAGACGCCGCTCGCGACGAGGACGACGACTCCGACCGCGACCGCGCCGGCGCCGACGAGCGTCCACGTCCCCCACGCGGGCCACTTGAACGGCGCAACGCCCGGCGGGGCGGGAATGAAATCGCCGCCGCGCGGGGCGCGCCATTCGAGGAGCGGACCGCAACGCTCGCGCTCGCACGACGCGACGCGGATCGTCGTGCCGGCGCCCTCCGTGACCGCGCCGAACGGGAGCGCGGCGATCCATCGCGGGCAACGAACGCCGCGTGCGTCGACGCCGTCGCCGGTGAAGCGCGCACGCGCGACGTCGTCGGTCGAGCACGGCGCACCCGCGAGATCCGGCACCGCCACGGTCGCGCCTTCCGCGAACGTCACCCACGCCGCCCACGCCGTCGTCCCGTCGCGCGTCACGATGAGCTGGTGCGTGCCCGCGGCGCGCTCGATCGGCCCCGCGGTGATCGCGACGCCGTCGAGCGTCACGACGAGCGTCGTGCCTGCGCTCATCGTGATCGTCGCTTTCACCGTCGGCGCCGCCGCCCCCGCGCGTGGCTCGCCGACTCCGCTCGCGCGTCCGCCGTCGAGCGCCGCTGCGCGTGCCCACGCCTTCTCCGCGCGCTCCGCGTCGATCGGCGCGATGCGCATGAACCGCACGGCCCACGCGCGCTCGACCTCCGCGAGGAGCCACGCTGCCTGCGGGAGCTCCGGATGCGCGAGGAGCTCGCGCTCCGCGTTCACGAGCGCGCGCTCCGCGACGGCGACCTCGTGCGCCGCGATCGCTTCGCGCGCGCGATCGAGCTCCTGCTCGACGCGATCCGAGATCGAAAAATCGATCGCGATCGCCTTCGTCGCCGAGTCCCGAGGCGTGACGAGCCGCACGTCGCGCGCGCTCCCCCACGTGTCGAGCGCCCGTCGCGCCTCGTCGCTCGGGGGCTCCTGCGCCAACCAGACGAGCGCCGCCTCGGCGATCATCGCACCGCCTACGTGGTGCCTTCGACGGCCGCGAGCACTTCATCGGCGTGCCCGTCGACCTTCACCGGCGAGAACACCTTCGCGATTTTCCCCTTCTTGTCGATCACGAAGGTCGATCGAATCGTCCCCATGATCTTCTTCCCGTACATCATCTTCTCGCCGTACACGGCGTACGCGCGATGCGTCGCGAGGTCCGGATCGCTCAAGAGTGGAAACGAGAGCGCGTACTTTTCTTTGAACGAGCAGTGGCTCTTGATCGAATCCTTCGACACGCCGACGACCGCCGCGCCGCGCTTCGCGAGCTTCTGCTTTGCGACCTCGAACGCTTGCGCTTCGCGCGTGCACCCGGGCGTCGAGTCGCGCGGATAAAAATAGAGGACGAGCGTCTTGCCGCGAAAATCCGCGAGGCTCACCTTCTTGCCCGAGTCGCTTTCCAGCGAAAAATCCGGCGCGGCGTCGCCGAGCGCCAGTGGATGATTCGAGCCTTTACCAGCCTGTTTCGGGGCCTTCTTGGTTGACTGAGCCGTGGCCGTCTTTGCCATGGGCGGGATTCTAATCCTTGCCTTGCCCGTCCTCTGATAATCTTTGATGTTCAAGATCGATGCAGATCAACTTCGGGGGCCGCGAAGTCACCATCAAGCTCGTCTATTACGGTCCCGCGCTCAGCGGGAAGACGACGAACTTGCGTGCGCTGCATCAGCTGACGACCGAGTCGAGTCGCGGGCGATTGATGACGCTCGAGACCAAGGACGACCGGACGCTCTTCTTCGACATGCTGCCGTTCGTCTTTCGCGCCGAGGTGCCCGAGGGACGTCCGTCGTCGCCCGGCGGCGGGATGAGCCTGCGCGTGAAGATCTTCACCGTCCCCGGCCAAGTGCTCCATCAGTCGACGCGGCGTCTCGTTCTGCAAGGCGCCGACGGCATCGCGTTCATCGCCGACTCGCAGCTCACCGAGACCGAGCACAACGCGGCGTCGTTCCTCGACCTCCGCGAGAATCTCAAAGAGCTCGGGTTCTCGCTCAAGGATTTTCCGCTCATCATCCAGTTCAACAAACGCGATTTGCCGAACGTGCGGAGCAACGAAGAGATCGAAGCGCTCGCTCGTCGGGGTCGCGAGCCGGTCTTCACGGCGAGCGCGGTGGCCGGACGCGGCGTGCTCGAGTCGTTCTTCGGCCTGCTCCACGTGACGTGGCAGAAGCTCGACAACGAGCATCAGCTCGCGAAGATGATCGGGATCGACCGCTCCGATTTTCTGCGAATGGCGGCCCGTCAGCTCGGCGCGCAGCAAGACGTGCCGACGTTGCTCTCGGCGTGCGTCGGTGGCTCGCTCGACCGCCAGGATCGCAAGGGCGAGGTGCCGACGTGATGTCCGACATCCCGCCGGGTGCGATCGTCGGCGGCAACGTCGACACGCTCGACGCCGTGCTCAGGCTCGAGGACCTCGTCGATCGCGAGGCGCTCGACGAGCTGTGCAAGAGCTTCCACGCGCTCTTCGGGATCGCGGTGCGCATCTATTCGGCCGACGGCGCGCTCCTCGCCGACGCGTCGACGGAGCAAGAGATCTGCGCGTACGTGAACACCGCTGCCGAAGGGCGCAAGGCGTGCGGATCGACTGTCAGCGCGGTGAAGCAGCACGATCCGGGCGACGACGGCGACGTGGTTCATCCGTGCTTCACCGGCGCGGCGTACCGAATCATTGGGATCCGATACGAAGGGCGGCGCATCGGTCGCCTCATCATCGGCCCGTTTCTCCCGGCGAACGTCGCGGACGCGCCCGCCTCGCTCCTCGAGGTCGACGCGGCGCTCGAGCCGGCGCGCGCGCGAAGCCTCCTCCTGAAGATGCCGCGCGCGAAGGCCGAGACGGTCACGCGTGTCGCGACGCACCTCAAGGCAGCGCTCGATCTCATTCTCTTCAGCGGCCACAAGACGCTCCTCACGAGCCAAATGCATTTGGCGAGCGTGACCGAGAGCTACCGCTCGCTCGAAGAGAAGACCGCAAAGCTCCAAGAGGCGTACGACCGGCTCAAAGAGCTCGACCGCCTGAAATCGAATTTCCTCGCGACCGTGAGTCACGAGCTTCGCACGCCGCTCACGTCGATCATCGGCTACAGCGAGATGCTCTCCGAAGGGCTCGCGGGTGAGCTGCAGCCGGAGCAGGCCGAGTTCGTGAAGACGATCCACGACAAGGGAGAGCAGCTGCTCGCCTTGATCATGGGGCTGCTCGATCTCTCGAAGCTCGAGAGCGGCACGATGGCGATGCGCAAGAAGACGGTGCAGATCGGCAACGTCCTGCACGAAGTCCTCTCGACGCTGACGCCGAACGCGCGAAAAAAGGGCGTGAAGCTCATCGTCGATCTCGGACAGAACATCTGCGATCTGCGCGGCGATCCCGAGCGTCTGCGCCAGGTGTTCATCAACCTCGTCGACAACGCGCTCAAGTTCACGCCGGCCGGCGGCTCGGTGACGATGCGCGCGCGCACGGTCGACGCGGCCGGATCGAGCGGCGGTGACGACGACGACGGCTTCGCGCTCCTCGCGCCGACGCAGACGCGCCTCGAAGTGCGGGTCATCGACACCGGGATCGGCATTCCGCCGAAAGAGCGACAGAAGGTGTTCGACGCCTTCTACCAAGTCGACTCGTCGTCGACGCGCGAGTACGGCGGCACCGGGCTCGGGTTGTCGATCGTCAAGCGCCTGGTCGAGGCGCACGGCGGAACGATCTCCATCGAAGGGAACGAGCCAACGGGGACGCAGTTCGTCGTGTCGATCCCGTCGGCCACGGCGTCGCCGCACAACGGCCCGGCGTCGACGCCGCCGTGAGCGCGACGGAGCTCGAACGGATCGCGCGGATCGCGCGGGCGTTCGATGCCGCGTGCGAAGGGGTCGAGGTCGGCATCGGCGACGACGCCGCGGTGCTCGCGGCGCGGGCAGGCGAGCGCCTCGTGTGGACGGTCGACGCGCAGGTGGAAGGGACGCATTTCCGGCGTTCGCTCCTGTCGTGGGAGGACGTCGGCTGGCGCGCGACGATGGCGGCGGCGAGCGATCTCGCGGCGATGGGCGCGCGGCCGTGGTGCGCGCTCGCGGCGCTCGTGCTCGCGGATGACGTCGACGACGCGTCGCTCGATGCGCTCGTCGCGGGACAACGCGCGGCCGCAGAGGCGATCGGCGCGGCGGTCGTGGGCGGCAATCTCGCGCGCGGATCGGAGGTCTCGATCACGACGACGTTCCTCGGACGCGCGGTCCACGCGGTCGAGCGACGCGGCGGTCGCGCGCGCGATTCGCTGTGGCTCGCCGGCGACGTGGGGCTCGCGTCGGCAGGTTTTCGCGCGCTCACGTCGGGCATGCGCGACGCGCGTGTCGACGAAGCGATCGCGCGGTGGCGGCGGCCGCGCGCGCTCGTCGACGCCGGACGGACCATGGCATCGCTCGCGCACGCCGCCATCGATGTGTCGGACGGTCTCGCGCACGACGTCGCGCAGCTCGCGCGCGCGAGTGGTCTTCGCGCCGTGCTCGACGCCGACGCGCTCCTCGCGCACGGCGGCGATGCCCTCGCTCGCGCGGCCGGCGCCGTCGCAGCCGACGCGCTCGAGCTCGCGCTCCATGGCGGCGAGGACTACGCGATCGTCGCCGCGAGCGACGTCCCGCTCGACGGCTTCGTGCGCATCGGCGAGCTACGCGAAGGCCACGGCATCGCGCTCGTCCGCGACGGCGCGGAGCGCGACCTCACCCCGCGAGGCTTCGATCACTTCGCACCCCGACTCGGCGACTAGGAGCCTGTACGGCGTAGGTGTCGCGTGCGAACGTGCACGCGCCCTCAGCAGCCCGGGATCGACTTCAGCCCGGCGAGCTCCGGAGCATTCGGGTTCGCTTTCACGGCGGCCGCGATCGCGTTGCATTGCCCGAGGAGCGCCTTCATCTCCGGCGTCGCCATCGCGCCCGCCGCGGTGATCGTCATCTGCAGACGCGAGCAGCACGCGCGCACCTTGGCTTCGTTCGGGTTCATGCCCGGGCCGCTCCACGTCTTCTTCGCGTCGGCCTCCGCTGCCGCGTCGCCCGCGTCGTCTTCGAGCGGCGCCAGCTGCAGAACCCCCGCGTCGACGACCGGCGGCGGCTCGGCATCGGGCGCGGGCGGCGTCGGTTTCTTGCAACCGGCAACGAGGATCAGCGGCATCGCAGACACCATCACCAGCGTGAAGAGGATGCGTCGGGCAGGGGAACGTTTCATCGTCGGGCTCTCCTCGAGCAGTGTGGTTTCGCCCGCACGGTACAAGGTTCTGCCGATGTCTCCAAACGATTGCAGGTCGGTCGTGTTTGAACGCTCCGTCGCGCGACGCGCGCCATATGGTACGCACCTCGGATGCGCGTCGCGTCCTCGCTCGTTCTGCTCGTCATCACCGCCGCGTGCGGCGCTCAGCCCACGCCGCTCCCGACCGCGTCGACGGCATCCTCGACCGCGACGCCTTCGATCATCGCGCCGCCCGCGAGCTCGGCTCCGCCACCGGCGACGTACTCGACGTCGCTTCCGTCGCGCGGATCGCGCCCCGTCACGCAGCGGGCGGTTCGCGGCGGTGCGGGCGACACGCGCCCGAACGCGAAGTCGATGCGCGCGAGCGAGGCGTCGACGGATCGCCAGATGCGCAAGCCGTCGAAGGTCGACATGGTCGACTGCTCCAAGCTCCCCGACAACGTCGCCGAGTGCGACGCCGACAAGCTCTACTTCTGCGACGACAAGGAGCTCTTCGTCGTCGACTGCAACGCCGAAGCGAAGTTCGGCGGCGCATCGAGCGGCGGCTGCTTCGAAGGCGAGAAGTTCATCGACTGCCTCGGGTGTGGCCGCGCTGCCGACGGAACGAACGTCTGCTGCGATCTCGCGACCAGCGTCTGCTGCGACGACGCCGGCGACTGCTGGGCACCCAAGGGCTGAGTCCTGGCCGCGCTTTTGGCCAAAGAAAGCGCCTTGACTTAACTTGGCTGCCAAGTAGCGTAGTGGCTATGTCGAGCACAGCGTTCCACGAGGCCCCGCGCAGCCACGTCGCCGACGACGTCTACGAGCAGCTCGCCGCCGCGATCCTCCGCGGCGACATGGCGCCCGGCAGCGCGATGCCGCCCGAGCGCGTGTTGGTCGAACGCTTCGGCGTGTCACGGATGATCGCGCGGCAAGCCGTGCATCGGCTCGCGGAGCTCGGGCTCGTCCGCGTGAAGCAAGGCGGCACCACGATCGTCCTCGATCCGCACGACGCGACGGACCTACGCGTGCTCGCGCTCTTCTACAAATTCGCTCCCGCAGAGGGGCGTGCGCCGGCCGACGTCGCCGACATGATCGAGAAGCAGTACCTCCAAGGCCTCTCGATCGTCGAGGTCGCGTCGCGTCGCGCGAGCCGTGAGGATCTCGCCGGCATCGAAGCGATCGTCCGCGACGCCGAGGCGAGCGGCGCCTCCGAGGTCGTCGATCTCTCCGCGCTCGAACAGCGTTTTTGGCGCTCGCTCGCCGCCGCCGCGAAGAACCGCGTGTTCCGCATGGAGGTCGCGTGGTGGTACGACGTCTTGAACGCGCGCCCCGTTCCGCCCGCCGTCGCGCGTGCTCCCCGCGCCGAGCGCCTCGCTTTCTACCGCGAGCTCTTGCGCCGCCTCGCACGACGCGAGCACGCCGTCGAGTTCTACCTGGCTAGCGTCCGGCCGATCCTCGATGCGCTGCATCCCGCCGAGCGCGATGCGCCGCGATCCGCGCGCGCGAAAAGCACCAAGCGCACGAAAGGACGAAAGGCCTGACCATGCGATCGCATCTCATCGCCCTCGTGCTCGGAGCCTTCGTCGCGTGCGGCGGCGGGGCGTCGCGCGATCCCGCGCCCGACGCGTCGTCTTCCGCGACGACCGTCTCGTTCGACATGCGCGTCTCCGTTCCGGCGTACGGCGAGGTGCACTCCTGCCAGTTCGTGAAGATGCCGAGCGACGCCACGTTCGTCGGCGGCGGCGGGTACGCGACGACGATCGGGACGCATCACTTTCTCCTCTTTCGCACCGCCGCGATCGATCCTCCTCCTCCGCTCGACACGCCCATCGATTGCTACGAAGGCGCCGGCGTCATGCGCTTCGAGCGCGGCTTCGTCTCCGGCGGTCAGCTCCGCGTCGAGAGTGCCGACTTTCCCGCCGGCGCCGCGCTGGTGTTCAAACCGAACGAACTGCTCCTGATGCAGGGGCACTTCCTCAACGCCGGTGGCTCGCCTGTCACCGCGAGCGTTCACGTCGATCTCCACGTCGTGGATCCCGCCTCGGTGAAATGGAAGGTCGGCACCTTCCGCTTCTACGATCCGTACATCTACGTGCCGCCGCGCGGCGACGCGACCGCGCGCATGCGCTGCCACGTTCATCACGACGTCACGATCCTCAGCGCCGGATCGCACATGCATCGTCTCGGCGTCGCTTACCGCGCGTACTTCGATCCGCCGGCCGCTCCGCGCGCGAGCACGCCGTTCTTCACCACGAACGACTGGCAGCATCCGCCGTACTGGACGGGGCCGCTCACCGCGACGGCGGGCTCCGCGATTCGCTTCGAGTGCGATTACCACAGCGACGCCGACACGCCGATCGTCCAGGGCCTCAGCGCCGACAAAAACGAAATGTGCATGTTCTCCGCTTTTTACGTCCCCGAGCAAGACGACGCCGAGAACGACTGCACGTCGATGGACATGCACGGCTCGGGGACGCGCAGCTGCGCGGAGACGAACAGCTGCCTCGCGCTCTGCGCTCCCGCGGACGCCCCGCAGTTCGGTGAAGGGCGCGCGGACGTGGGCGCCTGTTGGCAAAAGTGCATCGCGGACTCGTGCCCCAACGTCACCGAGGTCCTGACTCCGCAGCTCGTCTGCACGCAGCAGAAGTGCGCGACGGAGTGCGCGTCGTTCGGGGCCGCGTGCAACGCGTGCATCGTCGAGCGCTGCAAATCTCAGCTCGATGCGTGCCAAGCGCTCGATTGCGGACAGTGAACAAAGGAAAAGGCGAAATCATGATTTCCAAAGCATCGTTCG
The DNA here is from genome assembly GCA_038209335.1 of Polyangiales bacterium. Classification (GTDB taxonomy): domain Bacteria; phylum Myxococcota_A; class Polyangia; order Polyangiales; family Polyangiaceae; genus JBBQXV01. Next base: position 10,364 of record JBBQXV010000313.1, read on the forward strand.
GCGCGTTCATCGGCTCGGTCCTTCTCGTGGCGTGCAGCGGCAGCGGCGCGAGCGTCGAGGGCGCGGACGCGGGCGACGCGGGCGCATCGATGGGCGACGCGAATCCGAATGCGGACGGCGCTTCCACCGACGACGCGTCGACGACGCCGACCGACGGCTCCGCGCACGCCGACGGAGGCGACGGAGCGACCGTCGACGATCGGATCGATCCGCTCGTCGTCGGCCGCAGCTGGACGTATTCGGTCACGCAGATTGGCAACTACCCTCTTTGCCCCGCGGGCACGCACGACGGCACCGTCATCGGCGAAAGCACGAAAGACGGAAAGCACGCCTTCGAAGTGCGC
>JBBQXV010000314.1:0-10699 GCA_038209335.1 Polyangiales bacterium
TCGGGTGCGCGCCGAGCGAGGTCGAAATCACCGACGACGACGTCGGCTGGAACACGCGAAGCTGGACGGCGACGTGCGGAGGCAAGCGCTACTACTGTAGCGGCGGCGCTGGGACGAGCGTCTCGTGCAAGGCTGCGGGAGCAACGCGCTAAATCGATGAGCACTCGAAAAGGAGACGGGCGCGTCGATCAAAACTGGGCGCGCCTCCTCGTACGACTGCGCATGCTCGCGTCCGACTACGGCGAGCATGTGACCTCGGACGCGCCAAGCCTCTCGCCCGTGAGCCCGTACGCGGCGATGCAAACCAGCCTGCAGATGCTCGCAACGATCGCGGAGGTCTTTCAACACGGCGGGCGTGAAGGATGGTCGGCGCTGATGACGTTCGTGCCGTCGAGTGCGGACGCGGTAGTCCGCGCCGCGCGGGTGGCGGTCACCATCGTCGAAAGTCGCGGGCGGGAGAAGGGTCATGGCGATTCGTAGTCCCACGCCGCGAGCCAGTCTTCGTGCCAGTCTCGGTGTGCGAAATAGCGGCGTCGAGAGCGCGCCCATGCAACTCGTGCGGTGGGACCTCGACGCGATCATCGCGTCCGCGACCGCATATCCCGTCGATTTCTGCAATGGGCGCGCGGCGAGCGAACGCCGTGAGACGCGGCCCTGGCGCTCACGGCCAGGACGTCGGGCGAACGGCGGCGCGAGACACGGTGCGCCGTCAACCAGTTCGGGTCCCGTGTTGACCAGGTAGCAGCTCGTCGTCCGTGCCCGCTCGCCGCTGGACGTGCCTGGCGGCTCGCTGACGAGCCCCGCGGCGAGCAGCCGCGCGGTCGTCTTCCGCCCGACACCCGCGATCCGAAGGGTGCCGAGGACGGTCGCGGGGCTGCGCCTTCAGTAGCGCATCGAGCACGGCGCGGCGGAGACCTGGCTGACCGCGGAGGTCGTCAAGGAGCAAGGCGCGAGAGCGCACCCGAGGCGTCTTGCCAGAAACGCTTGCTCGCGTGGCCACCCGATCGTGAAATGCTCCGGTCGAAGAGGCGGGCCGGGTCGTCGCGGCGAAGAACGTCGGCGCCCGAGCGCAACCTACGATTCGCGTTTCGGTTGTTGCCGTTCCCTGTTGGCGTCGCTGGGAAGCTGCTCTTCGATCTCGGCGCCGTTCCTCCCGCGCCGCGCTGCTTCTCGCACGATCCCGAGTAGCCGGTCGCCATATTTTCGGAGGACGCCTTGCCCGATTCCTGCAACGCCTAGCAACTGCACTTCACTCGAGGGACGACGTTGAGCAATGCCGATCAGCGTGCGGTCGGACAGGACGTGAAATGCAGGGAGGCGCTGGCGTCGCGCCTCGGTGAGCCGCCATGCCCGCAGCGCTTCGAGCAGGTTCTCGTCGGCGACGAGGCCAGCGCTAAATTTAGCGGTGGCCGGTCGCTCCTTGCGAGCGGGTTTCGAGCGCTTCTTCTTTTGCGGGGTCGGCGCCAGCCTGAGCTTCACGGTCCCCCGTGGCAGCCGAGCACGCGCCAAGAACACGCGCTGGTAGGTGATCGTGCGGCCTTCCTTCTCGAACGAGTCATCCTCGAGCCGTATCGCGCGGGCGCGCGCGAGCGCATCGAGCACGTGCGCGAGCGTCTCACGGTCGAGCGCGCCGTCGGGGAAGATGTCGCGATGCAGTTGCCCGACGGTCTGGCCGTCGCCCTCGGAAAGCGCACGCACGATGCGCTCCGATGCGTCCCGCTCACGATCGCTCGGTTCGCGAAAACGCTGCGCAACGCACCCGGAGGGCGCGCAGACGTCACACGCACCGCAGATCGCACTGCCATCTTGGCGGTCGCCGAAGTGTTCGATCATCTGCACCATGCGGCAGCGGCTCGTGCGCGTGTAGCGGTGCATTTGCTCGAGCTGACCGTAGCGATGCTTGCGCTGCGCGTCGTACGAGCGCCGCCATGCGGGCGCACCTCGGACGATCTTCTCGTCGGGCGCAACGACCGCGCCGCCGTGGAGCCATAGCTTCTCGAGCGCCTTGTCGAAGGGCTCCGCGTCGAGTGCGATCCGTGCGCGCAGCACCTCCTTGGTGAGCGGACGTCTCGAGAGAGCGTCGAACAGGCCGGCGAGCACCGCAGGCTCGGGATAGTCGCGACCGAGAAAGAACTCGTGGGTTTTGCGGTCGACGAAGGACTGAAACAAGATGGCGCGCGCCGGTTTGCCGTCGCGACCGGCTCGCCCGATTTCTTGGTAATAGCCCTCGAGCGTCGCGGGCAGCGCCGTGTGGATCACCGTTCGCACATTGGGCTTGTCGATGCCCATTCCAAAGGCGATCGTCGCCACGACGACGTCGAGACTACCCTCGAGGAACGCGCTCTGCACCGCATCGCGCTCCGCCGCGGGCATGCCCGCGTGGTAGGCAGCGATCTTGAACCGCGGAGACAGCTCGGCCGCGAGAGACTCCGCGTGCCTGCGCGTCGGCGCGTACAAGATCGCCGGGCGGTGACCCGCATCGCCGAGGAGCTCGCCCACCACGTCGTTTCGTTCGCCCGGACTGCGGTCGAGCACTTCGATGGCGAGGTTGGTCCGCCGAAAGCCGTGAATGCAGCGAGCTGGATCCAAAAGCCCGAGTTGCTCGACGATGTCGCGCTGCACCTCGGGGGTGGCCGTGGCGGTCAACGCGATCACAGGCGCCGGGCGCAACATCGGCAGGCGCTCACCCAGCATTCGGTACTCGGGCCGGAAGTCGTGTCCCCATTGCGAGATGCAGTGCGCTTCGTCGACGGCAACGAGCGTCGGCTTCCGGCGCGCGAGCATTTCGATGAAGCCTGGGATCTTGAGTCGCTCCGGCGCGATGAAGAGGTAATCGAGCTCGCCCGCAAGGTACGCCCGACACGCCGCGCGCGACGCGTCGCGAGGGCGCCCCGAATGGATACGCTCGGCGCGCAGGCCGAGCGCCGAGAGCTTGCTTGCTTGATCCTCCATCAAGGCGATGAGAGGGCTGACGACCAGCGTCGTCCCACCTCGCGCAAGCCCCGGGAGCTGGAAGCACAGGCTCTTGCCCGCCCCGGTAGGCATGACGAGCAGGACATCGCGCCCGCGCGCAGCCGCGGTGCAGACCTGCTCCTGATGCGGCCGGAAGCTCTCGAAGCCGAACCTCGCGCGAAGCAGAGACCGCAAGCTCGCGGCAGCATCCGCCCCAGCTCCAACGCCGCCCGCACCGCCGCCAACGGTCGCGCGCGCCGCGTTCGAGGCGTGCGAACCGCGCGCCTCACGGTCGCACAAGGACGACTCTGCGACCGCCACAACCGGGGCCGAACGCGACGGAGCTGTCGTGCTCGTTCCCCCGTCCGGCGACGGTCGAGGCACAAATGGCGGCTCCGCAGACACGGCCTTGGCGACGATCTCGCGCACGAATGACTCGATGTCGCGCATGAACGAAGTCGCGTCGCCTTGCCCGCGCTCCAACATGCGCAGCGAGCGTTCCCACTCGCCGGTCAGAATCGGGCTCTTGACGCGCGGGTGGACCGCCTCGATGAGCGCGATGCCGACGTCGGTCGCGTGCAGCGCGCGTCCTTCGCGACGCACGTACGCGCGACGCAGCAGCGTCTCGACGATCGCGGCACGCGTCGCCGGCGTGCCGAGTCCCGATCCTTTCATCGCTTCGGACAGCTCCTCGTCTTCGATCGTCCGCCCGGCACTCTCCATCGCCGTCAGAAGCGTTGCGTCGGTGTGTCGCTCCGGGGGTCGCGTGCGCCGCGCGACGCTCTCGACTCTGGTGACCGCCACTCGCTGGCCTCCTGCGAGGCCCGGCCTTAGCGTCGATTCCGGGCGCGCGCGTGCGTCTGATGGGCGCAGATCGAGCACCTTCCACCCGACCTGCGTGACCGCAATCCCGGTCGTGCGAAAGCGATCCGTGGTCTGCGTGCCGGCGTTCGACGACGCCACCGCGGTGATCACCGTCGTCGTTTCGTAGATGTAGTCGGCGTGCCACGCGCCGAGGAGCCGGCGACACACGAGATCGTAGATGCGCCGCTCGTCGGCGCTGAGCGCGCTCCAGTCCGCCGCGCGCGTCGTCGGTACGATCGCGTGGTGATCGGTCACCGCGCCATCGTCGACGAATCGGCGCCCGAGCGGTCGCTTCGCCGTTGTGGGGGCGAGCTCGGGCCGGTAGCGCGCCACGATCGCCTCCACGATGGCAGGCAACGTCGCGGCCACGTCCTGTGAAAGGTACCGGCTGTCGGTTCGCGGATAGCTCACGAGCTTGCGGCGCTCGTAGAGATTCTGCGCCACGTCGAGCGTGCGCTGCGCGCTCATTCCGAACAGCCGGTTTGCGTGGCGCTGCAACTCCGTCAAGTCGTAGAGCCGCGGTGGAGGGAGCGAATGAGTCTCGCGCTTGACCCCCTCGATTTGTGCCGCGCCCCTCTCTACGCGCGCGACGATCTCCGCGGCCTGCGCGCCATCGGATGGCAGGCGCGCGGGCTCGCCCTTGGTTCCCACGAGCACGCCACGATAGTCGTGCACCGCTTGGGGAGTACGAAAGCTCGCGGCGATCTCGCGATAGTCCTCGGGAACGAACGCCCGGACCTCGAGCTCTCTTGCTACCACCATCGCGAGCGTCGGTGTCTGCACGCGTCCAACGGAGAACATCGTGTCGCGCGTCAAGCTATAGGCACGCGAGAAGTTCATGCCCACGAGCCAGTCGGCCTGCGCCCGCGCGCGTGCAGCTCGCCCCAGGGCGTCGTACACGCGCGCGTCGCGAAGCTCCCGGAGCCCACGCGTGATCGCGTCGGGGGTCAGCGACGAGAGCCATAGTCGCTTGACGGGCTTCGTGCAGCGCGCTGCTTCGTAGATGAATCGGAAGATGAGCTCGCCTTCCCGCCCCGCATCCGTGGCGCAGACGACGTACTCGATGTCGTGCCCGTTCAGGACCGCGCGCACCCGCTCGAACTGCGCGCGCGTGCGCTCGAGCACCACGAGTGGCCAAGTCGTGGGAAGGATCGGCAACTCCGAAACGTGCCATCGCCGCCATCGCTCGTGGATCTGATGGGGTTCGGCCAAACCAATGAGGTGGCCGATCGCCCAGGTGACGACGTACCCCTGGCCTCGCAGCTCTCCTTCGCCCGCCTGCGTCGCCCCGAGAACGCGTGCCAGATCACGCGCGACGGCGGGTTTCTCCGCGACAACGGCGATCGTCATGGACCGCGGCCGTTGTGCCACAACTTGCGGCGCAAGAGAACGCCGCCGTCCAACGGCTTCTCCTGCGTCAAGAACCCCATCGCTGCCTCAGACCTTGATCGACAGGCACCATCCGTGCGCGTGTCGGCTCGCCACGCTAGGCTGCGCGCCTTCATGGCGCCGCGCTGCGCATCTACGGACGCCAACGACAAACGAGAGAGTGATGCACGAAGACTTTCCCGTTCTGCGCGACCATCTCAAGAGGCACATGCACACCACGGTTGCGCGCGCGCTCGCCGAATTCGCGACGCTCGCCGAATGCGTGGTCGTACTGTCACCGCCCAATGTTCCCCGCATCATCGAGCGGCGTGTCGCGCGCGAGGTGCTCAAGAGAGACTACCCGTCGTTCCTGTTCGAGGTAGATCTTGCCGACGTCGAGGACGAGGACGAACTCGCGCTCTTGTGGAAGGACGGCGAGCTGCCGCGCGCCGACACGTTGTCCGTGGGATGTGGCGGCAAGAAACCGAAGCCGCTTGCGATCCCTCCGTTCACGCCGATGCGTATCGATGACGCGTGGATCGCCGGGGCTGCAGACATGATCTTGGGCCTTCAGCAGCAGGTGCACGACTCCATCGCGGAAATCGGAGACGATCCCTCGCGAGTTCATGATCTTCTGGTCGCTCTTCGGCGCGAGTCCGATGCTCGTCGTTCGAAAGGGAGCAAAGGCGGCGCTCGGCGATCACCCGAGGTGGAAACAGATCCTCCCGCACGTGTACACGCCATGCGACGATCTCCTCACCCTCGTCGAGACGAGCAGCGGGCTTACGCCGTTCGTGCGGCGGAGCAAGGGGGCGTAGCGCATGGCGTGCACGCGCAGTCGCTTCCGTGAGCGCCACTGCAGCACGCAAACTGCCGTTCGCATCCAGCCGCGCGTCTTGCTAGGTTTCGTCTCCCATGTCGTCGCCCCAGCTCCGCGCCGCTGAAATCAAGATCGGCACCTTCTCCGTCTTCGTGAAGCTCTCCTCGGTTGTCGAGAGCGACGATTCTCCCTTCAAGCGCGCACATCTCACATGCGGAGGCTCGCTGAAGCAGCAGTCGATCTGTAAAACGCCCGGCTGCAACGTTGACGAGAAGGGCGCCCCCCGCGATGTGCCCCGCGATCAGGTGGGGAAGGTGTTCACGCACCCAAGTGGAGCTGAAGTCATCTTCACCGACGAGGAGCTGAAGGATCTGCAGATCGATCGCACCGACGCGATCGAGATCGATCGGTTCGTGCGACGCGAGCTCGTCGATCCGCTCTTTCTTGCTCGAGCATTCTTCGTTGCGCACGACAAGGAGCCCGCGGGGTATGCAGTCCTGGTGGATGTGCTGAAGTCTACTGGCGACGTCGGGATCGGACGCTGGCACAAGGGAGGGAAAGTGCGGCTCGCGATGATCGACCGCCACGGCGATCGTGGCATGGTCGTGCACGAGGTGCACTATCCGGCCGACGTGCGTTCGTTCGACGTTGCCTTGCCGGCGTCCGAGGCAGGTCCGCTCGCCAACGGCATGCGCGAAGCGCTGCTCGCGGCGGTCGCGCATCGTCGGCACGATCGTTTCGACGTGTCGGGCTACGTAGACCCCGAGCCTGAGCGCCTGCTCGCGGCGGCTGAGAAGAAGATCGCTGCGGCGGACCCAGGAGGAGCGCCCACGACGATTCATGGTGCGGCGCGCGAGAGAAACAAGAAGGCGAAAGCGAGCAAGCCGGTTCCCGAGAAGGCGAGCAGGCCGGTTTCCAAGAGGGCGAACGCAAGCGAGCCGATGCCCCCTCCCGTGACGGCGCCCGAGTCCGTCCGTTCGATGCCCGTCAAGGCTGGCGTGCGCTCAGGGGATGGGGAGCCGGAGGCCGCGTCCGAGGAGGAAGCTGCGCCGGAGTCGAAGCGAACCGGGTAGCGGGGTGACGGAGGACAGCGCGCCGTGGTGGCGCCGTCTCCAAAAACGTCTCCAAGAACTGGGTCGATTCGGGTGGCCTGGCGGGGACTCGCGAAGACAGCCGGATCGACGAAAAGCGGAAGGATCTTCGAACCCTATCTACGAAAAACGAGCATCGTCGCATAGTTGCGAAAACACGCGCGATAGGGTTCGAATCCCTCTCTCTCCGCCGAGAAACCCAGACGATGCCAGCGTTCCGAGCACGACGACGTTTCGCGCTCGCGCCCGGCGAGCCTGAGCGGATCGACATCACCTGGAAGCAAGGCCTGAAGGACGTCCGCGTCCGCTTCGACGGCGAGATCGTCGGTCGCTTCGCCGACGAAAAGGCGTTTCAGCGGGGCGCGGTGTTTCCATTGCCGACCGGCGGCACGCTGGCCGTTCGCTGGCTCGCCGGGCTACGCGTCCGCCACGACGGACGAAGGGTTGCCGAAGGAATCGCGCACTACCGAGCCCGCGTCCACACCGCTTGGTTTTGGATCGTGGCCAACGGCGTCATCGCCGGATGGCTCGCGCTGGCGATCTTCTACTCGACGTTCTCCATCATCGTCAGCTCGCTTCTCGGAATGGAAGCGGCGGCGATGCTGGTCGCGGCGTGGTTCGTTCGGGAGGGATCGCGCAAGGGGATCTTGATCGCGATCGCCGTCTCGGTGGTGGACGGGTTCTTGTTCCTCGACGAGTCGAACGCAGGCCGCGCGTTCATGGCGCTCGTGTGGAAAGGCGTCTTCATCGCCTCGATGATCTACGCGTACAAGGCCGCGAAGCTCGTCGAGGCGTACGACCGGCGCGCCCAGCCGCTGAGTCCCGCGGACGATTCGGGCCGCCGATCGAAATAGTCGCGAGCGCGCGAACAGTTTTCAGCGCGCCGAGAGTCTTGATGGGAAGACGAGGCGGTCGGGCCTCGCGCCGCCGGAGGCATGCCCATGAAGCTCTACGATTTCCCCTTCTCTCCCAATTCTCGAAAAGTGCGCGCGGTCGCCTACGAGCTCGGTCTCGAGCTCGAGCTCGCGCCCGTCGACTTGTTGAAAGGCGAGCAGCGTGCCCCGGCCTTCCTCGCGAAGAACCCGAACGGGCGCGTCCCCGTTCTTCAAGACGGCGACTTCGTCTTGTGGGAGTCGATCGCGATCATCCGTTACCTCGCGACCAAAGACGGCCGCTCGCCGGGCGCGCCCTCGCTCGTGCCGGCGGGCGCGCGCGAGCAAGCGGACATGGATCGCTGGCTCGCGTGGCAGCTCGCGCACCTCGCGCCTGCGACGAGCAAGGTCGCCTTCGAGCGGATCGTGAAGAAGCTCACCGGGCAAGGCGTGCCGGATCAAGCGGCGATCGATCTCGGCACCGAGGAGTTCGGGAAGCTCACGGCGATCCTCGACGCTTCGCTCGGGACGAAGGAGTACGTCACCGGCCGGCTGACGCTCGCGGACTTTGCGCTCGCGTCGCACTACAGCATCGCGTCGTCGTGCGGTCTCGACGTCACGCCGTACACGCGGGTCAACGCTTGGCTCGCGCGCATGCTCGCGCGAACGAGCATGAAGCGCGCGCTCTCGGACGCCCACGGAGCCATGCGCTAGCCTCGACGCGCGCGCGCGATCGAACATCGGAGACACCATGCGAGACACACCGGATGGATCGTTCCTCGCCACCGTCGAGTCGTTTCGCGGCGGGCTTCGGCTGCATTGCTATCGCATGCTCGGCTCGTCGCACGACGGCGACGACGTGGTGCAAGAGGCGTTCGTGCGCGCGTGGCGCGCGAAGGAGTCGCTCGAAGATCCATCGCTCGTGAAGGCGTGGCTCTATCGCATCGCGACGAACGTGTGCCTCGACGAGCTGAAACGCCGACCCAAGCGCGTGCTCTCACGCGACGCGTATCCGCACGCGGACGCGGGCGCGCCGATCGCAGCCGCGGTCGACGAGCCGGTGTGGCTCGAGCCGATGCCCGACGCGTGGCTGGGCGTTGCGTCGGCCGCCGATCCCGCATCGCGCTACACGTTGAAGGAGAGCGTCGCGCTCGCGTTCGTTGCGGCGCTGCAGATTCTGTCGCCGGTGCAGCGCGCGACGCTCCTGCTTCGCGACGTCGTGGGTCTCTCCGCGGACGAGACCTCGGCGGCGCTCGGTGTCGGCGTCGAAGCGGCGAACAGCGCGCTCCATCGCGCGCGGACCGCGGTCGAAGAGAAGCTCGGCGGGCGCGACTCCGCGGCGTTCGCAGAGACCGCAAAGCCGATCGACGAAGCGCTGCTCGAGCGCTACGTGCGCGCGTTCGAAGAGTCGAACATCGACGCGCTCGTCGCGCTCTTCCACGACGACGTGCGCACGGCGATGCCGCCGTCGCCGACGTGGTTCGCGGGGCGCGCCGCCAACGAGACTTTCTACCGGTTCATGTTCCCGGCTGTGAGCGACAAGATCGTTCGCATTCTTCGCACGAGCGCGAACGGTCAGCCGGCGCTCGCGTTCTACCGCGCTCCCGTGGGCGAGCCGCTCCTCTTGGGCGCGATCCAGCTGGTGGGCGCACGCGATGGAAAGATCGCGACCATTGATCACTTCATGACGACCGCTGTATTCCACCTCTTCGACGTCCCCGACCGCTTGCCTCTCGCATAGCGGCGACTTTTCGAGAAAAGGATCCCACCATGAAGAAGTTTCTCGTTCTCTACAAAGCACCGGCCTCGTCGTTCGCGCTCATGCAGAAGGCCACGCCGGAGCAGCAGAAGGCCGGAATGGACGCGTGGATGTCGTGGGGAAAGAAGGCGGCCTCGGCGATCGTCGACATGGGCGCGCCGCTCGGAAAGAGCCTGCGCGTCACCACCGCGAGCTCCGCCGACGTTGCGAACGATCTCGGTGGCTACTCGATCCTCCAGGCCGAATCGAAGGAGGCGCTCGCCGAGACGCTCAAAGGGCATCCTCACTTCATGATGCCGGACGGAGCGATCGAGGTCATCGAGGTGATGCCGATCCCGGGGATGTGATCGTCCCAGCGTAGCCAACGCAACGTCGCACCGCCGAGGATCTCCGCGCGATCACTCGGCGTGAGAAAATCGAGCGCTTCCGCGAAGAGGTTGATCGCGTCGGCGTACGAGCACGGAAGGCGCGAGTGGTCGGTGCCCCAGAGGACGCGAGATGGGCCGAACGCATCGACGACGCGGCGCACGTGACGATGGATCGCGCGAAACGGATACGCCTCGCGCGTGTGGCACGGGAGCGCCGACGCTTTGACGGCGACGTTCGCGTGGCGCGCGAGCGCGAGGACGTCGTCGAGCTCTTCGAACGCGTCGTCGCCCACGCGATCGACCGGCGCCGCGAGGTGATCGACGATCAACGAAAGACCCGGATGCCGCTCGGCGACCGCCGCGAGCGCGCGCACGCGACCGGGCGGGTAGACCATCACCGGCAACGCCGCGCGCTCCGCCTCGCGCCAGAACCAGTCGAGATCGCCGGCGTCGAACGCATCGAGCCACGGCGCGCGGTGCAAGGTGATCCGCACGCCGAGCATTCCGGGTTGCGCGCGCCACGTCGCGAGGCGATGCGCCTCCGACGGCGACTCGATCGGAAATCGCCCCATGACCGCGAAGCGACTCGGGTGCTTCGCGGCCGC
>JBBQXV010000315.1:0-10614 GCA_038209335.1 Polyangiales bacterium
CCGTTCGCGCGCGGGTTCGTACGATCGCCGCGCTCCTCGCCGCACCGCTCCCTTCCGGCGCCGACATCTCCATCGACGCGCTCGCGATCACCCCGCGCGTCCACGGCGACGGTCTCGCCCTCGGCCCCGGCACGCTGCACGTCACCCGTGACGACGATCGCGTCGCGGTGACCTTCGCGACGCTGCCCGGCTCCAGCGCCACGCCGCTCGCGCTCCACGCCGACCTCCCGCTTCACGACGGCGACGTTCGCATCTCGCTCGACGGCGGCCCCGTTCCGATCGCGCTCCTCGGAATCCGCGACGGCGTCGCGGGACTCGGCGATCTCGATCGAGCCACGGTCGCGGGCAAAGCGAAGATCTCCCTCGCGTCGAGCGGTGACGCGATCTCCTTCGACGTCGATCTCCGCGTGCGCGACCTCGCGCTGTCGCAGCGACGCCTCGCGAAGGACACCTTGCACGGTCTTCACGTCGGTGTTCGCGCGCGCGGATCGTTCGATGCGACGGGCGTCTTGCTCCTCGACGAGGCCGACCTATCGATGGATCGCGCGCACGTCCTCGCGCGCGGAAGCGTGGACGTCTCCGCCGCTCGTGCAGGAGCGTCGCTCGCGATCGAGGTGCCGCGGACGGATTGCCAGGCGCTCCTCGACAGCGCGCCCGCCGCGCTCCTTCCGACCGTGCAGGGCGTCCGGATGGATGGCGCGATCGCGGCACGCGCGCGCGTCGCGTTCAGTCTGCGCAAGGTCGACGACATGGCGCTCGACTGGAGCGTCGACACGAGCTGCAGAGTCACCGGCGTCCCTCCTCACCTCGAACGCGATCGTTTCAAACGACCGTTTCCACACAAGCTCTACTCGCCGCGCGGAGAAGTTCGCGAAGAGACGTTCGGTCCCGGCACGGCGCGCTGGACTCCGCTCGGCGCGATGAGTCGCTTCCTTCCGATCTCCGTCGTGATGACCGAGGACGGCGGCGTCTTCCGTCGCGACGGCTTCAACCGCGCGCAGATCAAGTACGCGGTCGTCACCGACATCAAGGAGCGACGCTTTGCGCGCGGCGCGAGCACGTTGACGATGCAGCTCGCGAAGAACCTCTTCTTGTCGCGCGACAAGCTCCTGGCGCGAAAGCTCGAGGAGCTCGTCCTCACGCTCTACCTTTCGCAATTCTTTTCAAAAGAAGAGATCCTCGAGCTCTACTTGAACATCGTCGAGCTCGGGCCCGACGTGTACGGGGTACGCGCCGGCGCCGCGCACTACTTCGGCAAAGGACCGAGCAACCTCTCGCTCTCCGAGTCGCTCTTCCTCGCGTCGCTGCTCCCCTCACCCGTGAAGCTGCATGGGCTGAAGAGGGCGAGTGGCGTGCCCGACGTCTACACGGCGTCGTTCCATCACTTGATGGATCTCGCCAAGCAGTCAGGGCTCATCTCGGAGCAAGAGGCGGAGATCGGGAAGACCGAGACGATCGTCTTTCGCTGACGGCGACAAATCATGCGCACAAAAAAGACGTGGCGCGGAGAGAGGGTCGGCCCTCTCCGCGCTCGTCTACACCTTGTGGGCGACTGCCTAGCGAAGCGAGGCTTCGAGCTGGGCCTTCGCGAGCGCGTCGGCCGCAGCCGCGCTCTCCATTTCGGATCCGCCACCCTTCGGCGCGGGGGCCGCGGGAGCCGGCTTCGACGGCGCCGCAGGCCTCGGCGCAGCAGCGACTTGCTGGGGCGCTTGCGGTTGCGGTTGCGCGACAGGCTTCGGCGCAGGAGGCGCGGCCGGCGCGACACCGACCGGCGGTGCGTACGCACGCGGCGCAGCCCACGCGACGGGCGGCGGCTTCGGGGGCTCGGGCTTCGCGGTCGTCGGCGTTGCGGTCGCCGCGGCGACGGGCGGCGTGTTGACGACCGGCGCTTGCGCGACGGGCGACGCCGGCGAATCGGTTCCGCACGCCGTCGCCGCACCTGCGGGAAGCGCGCTCGAACCACCCGCGTTGGCGGGGATCACGACGGCTGCCGGAAGCTGCATGCCGGGAGGCGGCGCAGCCGCGGGACGGGCGGCCGTCGGATCGACGAGGCTCGCCGTCGCGTCGAGGAGCGAGTCGGCGTCGCCACGCGCGACCACCGCCGTCACGAGGCCGGTGAACACGCCGAGCGCGACGAGCGCCGCGGCCCACTGCATCGACGGCTTCCGCGGAAGGATCCGCGTCTTCGTCGTGATGACCGCGGCGGGCACTTCGAGGCGCGCATCCGAGTCACCCGGCTTCTTGTCGCTTCCGCCCTTCGCGTTCACGGGGAGCGGAGGCGGCGGCGCGGACTTCTTCGCCGCGGTCGGCGGCTTGAAAGGCATGTACGGCGTCGGCATCATCGCGGGCGACGGCGGACGCGACGACGGCGCAGCGGGCCGGCTCGACGGACGGAGCATCGCCTGCTCCTCCGCGCTCGCCGGACGAAGCATCGTGCGCTCCTCGTCGATGCGCGGCTTGACGAGCCCCTTGAGTGACGGCGGCGCAACCGGACGCACCGACGGCGGCGCATTCGCGGGACGCGGCGGCGCGATCGTCGTCCGCATCTTCGTCGGCATCATCAGCGTCTTGTCCTCTTCATCCGAGCCCGCCACCGAGCGCGAGAAGACGCGCGGGCGATCGGACGGAGGCGCCGGGTAGCGGCTGGAGGGCTTCGGTGACGATCCGCCACGGACGACTTCGATGTCGCCGGTGTGAATCATGTCCGAGGTCTCAGGGGCGGGTCGGCGAGCAGGACGCTTGGTGAAGGGGAGCACTTGATCCTCCGTCTGGTTGGACGGGTACTTTGCACGTCGTGCGCCACTCCGAGGGACCTCGCTGGAACTTTACACCCGTGTAGAATCACGGACGATTTCCACTTCGAGGCGCTCACCTACAGTGGCACTGCGCTCTACTTTTCCCGAGGCGCGAGACACCGTGGGGGTCGCTTGATCCATGTAGTCCGATCTACGCAACGGATCCTCTGGCCGTGCCCGCCGTACAATCCCTTGTAGCCTTTCAGGAACGAGAACGTTTCGTCACCCGTTGAGTCCTTCGAGCATGCCGACCGATCCGAATCGTTTTCATCCGTTGTTCGAGAGCTGGGCGCGTCGCGTGCGCGGGCGTCTCGCGCTTCGTCACGCGCTGACGGGCGCGGCGATCGGACTCTTGCTCGCGACCATCCCCGCGGCGATCGCGTGGAAGACGCGGCACGGAACCTTGCGCCCGCTCGCGCCGCTCATCGGTCTCGTCGGCGCCGCGGGTGGGCTCGCGATCGCGCGTCGCAAGCGATGGACGGATACCGACGTCGCGCTCTACTTGGACGATCGCCTCGACACGGACGAGACGATCACGACCGCGGTCGGCATGCGCAACGAGAGCGAGCTCGACGATCCGACGCGCGCGGTCGTCGTGTCGAGCGCCGCAAGCGCGCTGGCGACCGGCGACGCCAAGAAGGTAAGGCCTCATCTCCTTCGCCCGATTCACGTGCTCGTGCCGCTCGCGCTTGCGGGGCTCGTCTTCATCGCGCGCGCGCCGCTTCCGGTCGTGCCGATCGCCGTCGCCGCTCCGGGGACGACGAAGGTGCAGCTGCAGCAGGTCGAAGGATTGAAGAAGGTGATCGCGCTCGGGCAGATCACGCCGCGCGACGAGGATCAGCGAAAGCGTCTCGAGCAGCTCGCGAAGGACGCCGAGAAGCTTCGCAGTGATCTCGAGAAGGGGCTCGAGAAGCGCGAGGCGCAAGATCGGATCGCGAAGCTGCGGGATCAGATCGCCGCGGAGCGTTTGTCGCTCGGCGACGGCGAGCAACGCGCAGGAATGGAAGCGGCGCAGCAAAAGCTTCAAGAGGGCGATCTCACGAAGGGGGCCGCGAAGGCGCTCGGCGATCACGATCTCGAAGCGCTCGACAAAGAAATGGAGAAGCTCGCGAACGATCGCGAGAAGGGCGATCGCGAGCGCGCGAAGAAGCAGTTGCAAGACGCAGCGGACGCCGCACGAAAAGGCGGCGCGCCCGGCGTGGCGAAGGCACTCGAGGACGAGAAGAAGAAGCTCGACGAGCGCGGCAAGCGCGCGGACATGCTGCGCGAGCTCGAGAAGGGGCTCCAAGGATCGGGGCTCGAGAGCGACGACTTGAAGCAGCAGTCGGAGTCGCTCGACAAGAGCGGGAGCGACAGGGACGCGAAGAAGCTCGCCGATGCGATGGGCAAGGCGCTCGAGAAGCTGACGCCCGAGGAGCGCAAGCGTCTCGCCGAGAAGCTGCGCGAGCGCGCCGGACAAAAAGGAATCTCACCGGGCGAAGCGCAGGACTTGAAAGACCTCGCGGACAAGCTCGGGACGCCGGAAGGACAGAAGCAGCTCGAGCAGGAGCTGAAGGATCTCGCGAAAGAAGATCTCGAGAGCGACGAGTCGAAGCGCCAGCAGCAGCTCGACGACGCGCAAGGTGGCGCGGACGACACCGAGAAGGACATCGACAAGAAGGGTCAGCAGGGGCAAGGCGAGCAAGGACAAGGTCAGCAAGGACAACAAGGTCAGCAGGGTCAGGGCGAGCAAGGACAAGGTCAGCAGGGACAAGGGCAACAGGGACAGCAAGGGCAAGGCGAACAGGGACAAGGACAGCAAGGCCAAGGCCAAGGCCAAGGGCACGTCCCCATTCCGATCCCGATGCCCGGTAACGGAAACGGAAACGGAAACAGCAACGGCAAAGGGAACGGATCGCAGCAGCAGGGCGGCGGCCCGAGCAGCGGCCCCAACGGCGGCGGCGCTCACGGCGGCAACACCGGTCCGGTCAACAACGCCGACACGATGAAATCGCGCGCGCGCGGTCCGCTCAACAAAGCGACGTCGATGCCCGGCACGCAGACCGGCACGGTTCCCGGCAAAGCGGGCGGCACCGCGAAGACGCAAGGCGCGGGAGGGCTCAAGGCGGTCGGTCCCGGCGAGGTCGACGGCGTCGATCACAGCGACGTGCCGCAGGAATATCGCGATCAAGTGAAGCAGTACTTCCAGCCCTGAAAAGGCGTTGGCACCTGTAGCCTCTAGGAACGTCGTTCGATGGGGCCTCGGTCCCGTCGAGTTTCAACGCCAAGCCAAGAACCCGCCGAGGACCAATGGAGAGCTTCGAGGAGAGACTGAAGCAAGCGGCAGGTGCGATCGCGACGTTGCGTGAAGCGATCGGCAAGGTCGTCGTCGGGCAGACGCAGGTCGTCGATCAAGTGATGTGGGGGCTCGCGGCGGGCGGACACATTCTCCTCGAAGGAGCGCCGGGGCTCGGCAAGACACTGCTCGTGCGCACGCTCTCGCAGTGCCTCGATTTGAAATTCTCGCGCATCCAGTTCACGCCGGACCTCATGCCGAGCGACGTCGTCGGCACGAACGTGCTCGTGATGGATCAGACGCAGCGCGCGGCGGGGAGCATGTTCACTGTGCAGAAGGGGCCTATTTTTGGGCAGATCGTCCTCGCCGACGAGATCAACCGCGCGACGCCGAAGACGCAGTCGGCGCTCCTCGAAGCGATGGCGGAGCACGCGGTCACGATCGCGGGGACGCGTCACGCGCTCGACGAGCCGTTCTGCGTGCTCGCGACAGAGAACCCGATCGAGATGGAAGGGACGTATCCCCTGCCCGAGGCGCAGCTCGATCGATTTCTTTTGAAGGTGATCGTTCCGAATCCGACGGAGGACGAGCTGTGCGAAGTGCTCGCGCGCACGACGGGACGTCCGATGGATGCGCCGCCGCGCGTGCTCACGCGCGAGTCGGTGCTGTCGCTCCGTGCGATGTGCCGTGACGTCGCGGTCGCCGAGCCGATCTTGCGGTACGCGGCGAGGCTCATCGGCGCGAGCGATCCGACGTCGAAGGACGCGCCGGACGCAGCGAAGCGTGGACTCCGGTACGGCGCGGGTGTGCGCGGCGCGCAGTCGCTCGTGCTCGCGTCGAAGGCGGTCGCGCTGTGCGAAGGGCGCGCGAACGTTTCGTTCGCCGACATCGCGAAGGTGGCGAAGCCCGCGCTGAGGCATCGCATGATTCGCTCGTTCGAAGGCGAGGCCGATGGGATCACGACGGACGCGGTCGTCGATGCGCTCCTCGCGGCGGTACCGACGCGGAGCGCGAACGTGGAGGCAGAGCGCGGCAAGGCGGGCGAGGCGCGCACGTGAGACGGGGGAGCCGGTTCGCCGCGCTCGCGGCGCTCGTCGCGTTGGGGATCGGCGCAGGCGATCTCCACGCGTCGCCCGCGCCCGCGCCGCCTCTCGCGTCGTCCGCGGGAGCGGGCACGCCGGCGCCGACGATCGCACTCGTCGCGATGCCGTCGTTCGGTCCCGACGCGTCCGAGGGCGACGGTTGGATGGAGGTCGTCGCGCGCGTCGAGAACCTGAGCGCGGCGCCGATCAAAGGCACCGTCGTGCTCACGAGCACGGCGACCGGACATCGCGGGAACGAGGACAACCTCTTCAGCGCGAAGGCTCCGTTCAACGTTCCCGCGGGCAAGAGCGCGGTCGTGAAGCTGCCGACGCATGCGTTCCATTCGTATGGGCCAAGCGTCATCCTGAAGGCGATCGGCGAGGGCGGTGACGAGCTCGCGCACACGAGCGTGTCGCTCAACAGCACGGCCGCCGCGCTCCTCGTCGACGTCGAGCCGACGCCGAAGCTCAACGTCGTGATGCGCGGATGGACGGTGGCGCGCGCATGGAATCCGTACGCGGGCTCGTACACGATGTCGGCGCCGGGCGGACCGTCGCCGCTGACGATCGGCGCGCCCGGCTACGATCGAACGACCGGCGATCCGGTGCTCCCCGATCGCGCGGCGGCGTATGCGCCGGTGACGGTGTTGGTCATCCGCTCCGACGTGCTCGCGAAGCTCGAAGGGGTCACGCTCGAAGCGCTCGTTGGTTGGGTCGTCACCGGCGGCGCGCTCGCGGTCGTGCCGACGCGACCCGAGGATCTGCGCGCGGGCGTGCTGGCGACGCTCGTCGGCGGCGCGATCGCCAAAGGCGACGTACCACCTGCACTCTACACGTATCCCGCGACGGACAAACCGCCGAGCTCGAACACGTTCGATCCGACGGATCCCTGGGAAGCGCCTGGCGGCGGCACTCCGCCGACACCCGCGAATCCGTTCGCGACGCCGGACGCGGGCGCGACGCCGATCGCGTACTCTCCTCCGAACGCACCGACCGCGCTCGGGCCGCTGTTCGTGCCGGCGAAGACGTCCGCGAAGCCGCCGTCGTTTCGTATCGGTCCGCTCCCCGCCGTGCGCGAGAAGCTCGTCGGATTCAGCGGCGGCAACTTGCGCGCGAGCCCGTATGGGGCCACGGCCACGTACGGCCTCGGCGAGGTGCACATCCTCGCTTTCGATCCGACGACACCGCCCGGCATCGACGACGGATGGACACACGGGCGGCTCCTCGATCTGATCGCGCACGCATGGGATCGGCGCGCGGAGAACGTCTTTCCGCACGGAAGCGGCGAGCGGCGCGCGGCGAGCCCGCACGAGCTTCGTCGCGCGCTCGATCCGAACGAGAACTTTCGGATCGCGCTCGGCATCTCGGCGATCCTCCTCGTCGTCTATTCGATCCTCGCGGGGCCGCTGACATACATCCGCGCGACCAAGCGCGGCCGGCCGCTCGATCCGCTCTTGTGGGCGCCCATGTGGAGCGCGATCACGTTCGGCGTGATCCTCCTCGTGGGGCTCGCCGGGAAGGGATGGACGGGACGCGCGCGCCACATCGCGATCGTCGAGACCGGAGCGGGCGTGACGCGCGGGGCGATCCGTCGGTACCGCGGATTTTTTTCGAGCCAGACGCGCTCGCTCACGATCAACGCGACCGATCGCTCGTGCGTCCTCGACGTCGTCGCCGCCGACTCGCGCGAGCACGGAGACGCCGTGATGCGGATCGATCGCAACGGCGCGAAGCTCGAGAACCTCACGGCGCTCCCGTGGCAGACGGTCGTCGTCGCCGAGGATGGTCTCTACGATTTCAAAGGCGGCATCTCGATCCTTCCGACGCCCGACGGAAGCGTCGACGTCGTGAACCGCAGCGGACGCGACTTGAAGGAGCTCCTCGTCTATGTGCCGAAGCAAGGGATCTATTTTTTCGCGGCGCTGAAGGAGGGCGATCGCCTTCACGCGAACACCGGCAAGCTCCTCCTCTCGCACTCGGCGAGGCCGCGAACGAGCGCGGGGACGATGGGCGTGCACGGGTTCGATCCGAGCTACCTCTCGTCGACGATCGGCGGGAAGCTCGGCGAGCACGTGCAGCAGGTGTGGACGCCGCTCACGTCGGCCGCGGGCAACGCGATCGATTGGTGGCCGGACGATGCGGCGGTCGTGATGGGCGAGATCGAAGGCGGCGAAGGGGTGAAGAACGACTCGGGCCTCTCGGTCGAGAGCGACCGACTCCTCTTGCGCGTCGTAGGACAAGGGGGCGCGCCGTGAACGATCCGGTCGTTCAGCCCGCCGCGTCGCCGCCGCCCGCGACGAACCTCGCCGAATCGCCCGCGATCCGCGTGCGGCATTTGTGGCATCGCTTCGGGCGCTTCGACGTTCTGCGCGACGTGAGCTTCGAGGTCGGGCACGGCGAGATCTTCGGCTTCATCGGTCCGAACGGCGCGGGCAAGACGACGACGATTCGGATCCTAGCGACGCTCCTCGAGCCGATGGCGGGGCGCGTCGAGGTCGACGGATGGGACGTGACGATCGACCCGCACGAGGTGCGAAAGCTGATCGGGTACATGCCGGATCACGCGGGCGTGTACGAGCGCGTCACGGTGCGCGAGTACCTCGAGTTCTTCGCCGACGCGTACAAAGTTCCGACCGCGGGCACGACGTACGCGGTCGTCGACGCCGTGATGGAGCTCACGGACTTGACGAAGCTGCGCGACAAGCTCGTCGCGACGATGAGCAAAGGAATGAAGCAGCGCCTTCAGCTCGCGCGCACGCTGCTTCACGATCCGAAGGTGCTCATCTTGGACGAGCCCGCGAGCGATCTCGATCCGCGCGCGCGCATCGAGATCCGCGATCTCCTCGTCGAGCTGCAATCGATGGGGAAGACGGTGTTCCTCTCGAGTCACATTCTCACCGAGCTCGCGGACGTCTGTACGTCGATCGCGATCCTCGAGCGCGGGCGGCTCGTCGTGTCGGGGCCGATTCACGAGATCGCGCGGCGGCTCGAAGGGACACAAGCCGCGCAAGCGCAAGCACACGCGGATGCGCAGGCCCATGCGCAGGGACAGCCCCCGGGCCATCCGCCAGGCACCGCGTACGCACCGCCCGGACCCGCGATGCCGGCGCCGCCGCCGACGCGAAGCGTGAAGCTCAAGGTGCTCGCGCCGGGCGAAGCGGTCGCGGCGGTGCTCGGCGGCATTCCCGGCGTCTTCAAAGTGGCGCCGGGCCCGGGCGGCACCGTCATCGTGTCGTACGGCGGCGACGATCAGCTCGTCGCGGCGATCGTTCGCGCGCTCGTGATGGGCGGCATCCCCGTCGTCGGCGTCGAGCCCGAGCGAAACGAGCTCGAGCGGATCTTCCTCGAAGTGACGAAGGGAGAGGTGCAGTGACCGCCGCGCCGATCCCCCAGCAACAAATGCCGTCGCAGCAGCAGCAGCCGGGCCCGCCGCCAATGACGCAAGCTCCGATGACGCGGAGCTGGGTCGAGAAAATCATCCGCGATCCGAACGCGATCTGGATGCGCGAGATGCGTCAGTCCGCGCGCCTCGGTCGCACGCCGTGGATCCTCTTCGCGATCACGCTGACGATCGCGCTCCTCATGTGCTCGATCGGCGGGCTCGCATCGGCGAGCAACTCGCCGCCCGCGACGATCGGAAGCGTCCTCTTCCAGGTCTTCTTCTCGCTCGCGTACCTCGTCGTCACGCTCGTCGGTCCCGCGGTCGCCGCGAACAGCATCGCGTCGGAGCGCGAGGGGAAGACGTGGGAGGCGGTGCTCCTCACGGGGCTCACGCCGAAGAACATCGCGCGCGGAAAGTTCATGGCCGCGTACACGACGATCGCGCTCTACATCATCGTGCTCGCACCGGTCGGCGCGCTCTCGTTCCTCTTCGGCGGCGTCACCGCGGTCGACGTCGTGACGGCGTTCCTCTTTTTGTTCTTGTTCGCGGCGCTCACGATCGCGTTCGGGCTCGCGGTGAGCTCGCTCATGACGAGCCTCCGCGCGGCGATCGTCGTGACGCTCGTCCTCGCGATCCTCATCGGCCCGGTGCTCTACGGCATCTTCGGATCGCTCTGCTCGATCGGCATCCACGAGCTGTGGAGCGAGGTGCCCGAGGGCGTCCCCATCTGGCTCCCCCTCGCCTTCTCGCGCGCAAAATTCGGGATCGAGTACGTCGTCTTCCTCATCGCGCTCCCGCTGCTCCTCGTCGCGATCCCGGCGTGGTTTCTCTACGAGGTCACCGTCTCGAATCTGACGGGCGACGCCGACGATCGGTCGACCGGCCTGAAGCGATGGTTCGCGCTCTGCACGCCGCTCCTCGCGGTCGTAAGCGCGATCCCGAGCCTCGTCGCGCCGAACGACGACGCGCGCCGCACGCTCGGGATCTTCGGGATGATGTTCTTCTCGGTGCATCTCGGCTTCTCCGCGATGCTCTTCGCGTTCGAGCCGCCGGGTCCCTCGCGCCGCGTGCGCATTCACT
>JBBQXV010000316.1:0-10480 GCA_038209335.1 Polyangiales bacterium
TCGGATCATCGAGCGCGAGCAAGGGAACGTCGTCGCGTGCGTCGCGAACGCCACCCGCACGACGGGCGCTTGCGACGATCCCTTGTGGGCGAAATGCGCGACCCTCATCGGCGTGCACGCGGATGGCGGGCCGCCCGCGCCGCCGCCGCCGCCCAAGGACGACTGATCCCGTGGCCGTCGTTCGCGTGCTCGACGATCGCAAGCGCGAGCTCGTCTTCGGTACGCCGCCGAAGCGCGTGGTGTCGCTCGTGCCGAGCGATACGTTCACCGTCGCCGCGCTCGGATGTGCGTCGGCGCTCGTCGGTCGCACGGACTATTGCGAGCTCCCCGAAGAGATCGTGCGCGCGCTCCCGAGCATCGGCGGGACGAAGAACCCGCGCCTCGACGACATCGCGGCGCTGTCGCCGGATCTGGTGATCGCGAATCAAGAAGAGAACACGAAGAGCGATCTCGAAGCGCTCGCGCAGCGCGGGATTCGCGTGCTCGTCGTCTTTCCGAAGCGCGTGGCAGACGGCATCGCAGGGATGGCGCGGCTCGCGCGCGTCTTCGGCGTCGCGCAGGACCCTGCGGTGCGCGATCTCGTGAAGCGCGGCTACGAGGCGATCCGCGCCGCCGAAGCCGCGCGAAAAGACGGCGTGCCGCTCCGCGCGTTCTGTCCGATCTGGATGGATCCGCTGATGACGATTCACGGCGCGACGTTCATCTCGGACATGCTCGATCTCGCCGGCGCGCAGAACGTCTTCGCGGATCGCGAGCGCAGGTATCCGCTCGCCGCCGACATCGGAAACGCGAAGGCGCTCGCGCCCGAACGCGTCGCTGAGCGCGACGTGCGCTATCCGCGCGTGACGCTCGACGAGGTGTGCACGCGCGCGCCCGAGATCGTCCTCTTGCCGGACGAGCCGCACCCGTTCAGCGAAGCCGACGCCGACGTCTTTCGCGCGCTCGACATTCCCGCAGCGAAGCGCGGCGCGGTCTTGCGCACCGGTGGAAAGGACATCTGCTGGTACGGCGCATGGAGCGTCGACGGGCTGCCGCGCGTGCGCGCGCTGGTCGACGAGCTACGCGCGCGACGGTGATAGCGTCGAGCGCATGACGACCTCGTACCGCGACGCCGTCGCCCGCTGCCCCGCGTGCCGAGCGCAGATGGACGAGCGCCAAGTCGAAGAGGCGCTCATCGACGTCTGCCCGACGTGCCACGGGCTCTGGCTCGACTGGTTCGACGGCGACACGCTCTCGCTCACGTACGGCGTGATGCCGCTCTCGATGCGCGCGCCCATCGCGATGCCCGCCGACGCGACGTGCCCACGCGACACGACGACGCTCGAGGCGCGCTCGCACGAAGGCGGCGGTCCGCTCGTCTACCGATGCGGCGAGTGCCACGGCACGTTCGTGCCGCACGCCGCGGCCGAGGCGCTCCTCGAGTGGTCGCCGCCACCTTCGACGAAACCTGCCGCGGAAGAAGACCAGGAGCGCACGATCCTCGAGCGCCTCGTCACCGTGATTCGTTCCGTCTTCGGCGGTCGCCGCGAAGCGTGACCCGCGTCAGGGATGCGTGCAGTTGGTGACGTCGATGTCGTTCGTGCTCGTCGCGAGCCCGATGTCGGTCGCGCCGAAGCACTGCTGCGATCGAGAGATCTGCCCCGGGCTCGCCGTCGAACAATCGCGGCCCGTGAAGACGTTGCCTTGGGCGGCCAGCGTCTGGTTCGAGGCGACGTCGAGTTGAAGACAGACGCCCGAGCCGCTGTTCGCCGCGCTCCCTCCGAGCTGGAGCACGTTGTGCCCCATCCCGTTCGCGCTCCCGAGATCGACCTTCGACACGTCGTTGTCGCGCATCGAGACCGAGATCACGTTCGTCTGTGCGAGGACGCCGTTCGCCGAGTTGGCCACGACGAGGCTGTTGCGAAGCTTCAGGTTCGATCCGCCGAAGACCCAAATCCCCGAGCCGTTCGTGGTGCCGGCGACGACGAGGCCGTCAAAGATGTTTTGCGGCGTGCTGCCGCCGTTGACCGTTTGCTGCACGCGGATGCCCGCCGCGAAGTTGCCGCTGACGATGAACGTGCCGTTGCTCCCGGAGCCGACGACGCCGGCGAGGCGAGCGTACGCGTTGCCGTCGATGAGAATGCCGTTCGCGGTGTTCTGCGTGAACGAGGTCGTCGCTTGCCCGTTCGTGATGTTGGCGGAGACGTGAGCCGACCCCGTCACATGAAGGCCAGACCAGCGCGATGCGTTGGTGCCGTTGAGCGTCGACGAGACTCCCGGGCCGATCGTCAGGACGCCGCTGCTTTGCACGAGGATGCCGTCGCGCCCGAAGTTCTGCACGATGATGCCCGTGATCGTCGTCGAGTCGGAGCTCCCGGTCAGCACGTTGACGCCGTTCATCGCGTTGTGCGACGAGCCGTCGATCGTCAGATTCGCGAGCCCGCTCGATGGGAACGCGAGCGTGAAGCCGATCGATCCGTTGGGAACCGCGACGGTGACCAGGCCCCCCTTCCCGAAAACGGTGAGCCCTTGCGGAACCGCGAGCGGCCAGCTCTCGCCCGCGGCCACGGTGCTCGGGCCGACGATGATCAACGACGATCCGACCGGAGGCGCCGCGCCGATCACTTGGAGCCCGTGCGTGACTGTCTTGAACGAGCACGTCGGATCGGAGAGACCTCCGCGCGTGCCGCTCCCCGTCGATCCACTCGCGTCGCTCCCCGCCACCGGATCCGCGTACCAAGTCTTCGGCGAGCCGACGACCGCGTCACACGTCGCCGCTTCCACACCGGTGTCGGGGGCCGCGTCGACGCCGCTGTCGACGCTCGCATCGACGGAAGCATCGACGCCCGCGTCGACGCCTGCATCGATCGACGCGTCCACGCCGGAGTCGATCCCTGCGTCGCGCGCGGCGTCGGAGCTCGCGTCGCCGCTTGTCGCGTCCGCGGTGCCGTCGACGCCGCCGTCGCGCATCGTTCCGTCGCTCGCTCCGTCGGCCGACGACGACGCGTCGCTCGCGTCGCCGGTCCCCGCTTCGTCCGGAGAGAAGAGATCCGATCCATCGGTGCCACCGCAAGCAACGACGGCGAGCAACGCACCGATCGCAGCCTTCACGCCGATTCGCTGCGCCATGTGAAGGCCCCCCTTCAGAACGTTCGATGGATCACCACCGGCTGATTGTCCGGCTGATCGAAGATGACGTACGCGACGCTGACGCTCGGTGGATCGGCAACGAAGCGAACGGAGTCGAGCGTCGTTCCGTATTGCGCGCTGACGTTGCTACCGACCGAGTCGCCCGGCGCGATGTTGGTGACGCGGGTCCCTTGCGCGAGCGCGGTCTGCGACGTCACGTTGAGCAACCCCGCGTTGGTGATGAGCTGCGGCATTTCGCTCGCGCCGCCGCCGTCGATCGCGGCGCTGCCTCCGCCGTCGAGGACGACGACGAGCCCGCCCGCCGCGAGGTACGTCGCGAGCGTCGACGCCCAGCTCGTCCCGAGCGTCCCGAGCGCGCCCGCGGGTGCGTTCGCCTGGTCGTAGACGAAGAGGACGTCGAAGTCGGCCACCTTGAGCCTGCTCGGGATGTCGGCGTCGAGGAGCGTCGTCGTGATCACGAGCGGCCGCGAGATCGACTGCGCATAGTTGGAAAGGATCGGCCTCACGCGGCCGGTCGCGGCGGCGGACGCGTAGCGCTCGTACGACAGGACACGCAGTGGCGACGACGGACGAATGAAGACCGCGTTCGTCAGCACCTTCACTTGCGATCCCGGGTTGGGGACGTTCGTCGCGTAGTCGTGGCCGATGAGGACGAACTCGCCGTTGAACCCGGTGATGCACATCGACGCTGCGCAGAGGAAGCTGGGGCAGACGTTGCCGCACGCGCCGCAATTGAACGGATCGGTGCGGAGATCGAGGCACACGCCACTGCAATTCGAGAGCGGCGGATTGCAAAGCGGTCCGCACGCGAAGCCGCCGTCACTCGGCTTGCAGATGTCGTTCGGCGCGACGCACTGGGTGACGCAGTCGCCGCAGTGCGCGGGCGTGTTGAACGGAGGCGTGCAGACGCCGCCGCCATCGCCGCCATCGCCACCGCCGCCGCCATCGCCCGCTTCGCCGCCGCTGCCGTCCTTCGGTCCGCCCTCTTCGTTCGCTCCGTCGAACGGCGAGCCGTCGCCGCCGTCGCCCGCATCACCGCCGTCGCCTCCATCGCCGCCGTCGTTCGGCCGCGCGTCGCCGTTGCCGTCGATCGTCGCGTCGGTCGGACCGCCGCAAATTCCCGAGCCGCACGCCGTCCCCGACGGGCAAGCGTTCGCGCATGAGCCGCAGTTGTCCGGATCGTTCTGCAAGTCGACGCACGCGAGGCTGCACTCAGTGAAGCCGTTCGCGCACTTGCCGCCGACGACGTAGTTGTCCTCGCCGCAACCCGCGATGGTCGTGATCGCGACCACGAGCGCCGCGAAGAGCGCGAACAACGTGCGCGTCACGGCCTTGGTAGACCGACGCGACGAGCGAGACGAGCGAGACAGGACCGAGCGGTCGTTCATCAAGGTCCTCCCGGCGCGTTCGGTGTCGATCGCTCCCTCGTCACTATGAACTCGACGCGGCGGTTGCGCTTGTGCGCTTCCTCGTCGTGCCCCAGATCGATCGGTCGATCCTTGCCCCAGCCCGCGGTCGTCATCTTCTTCCGATCGACGCCGAAGCTGACGAGCATGTTCTTCACCGCCTCGGCGCGCGCCTGACTCAGGAGCTTGTTGTATCCGCCGGTCCCGGTCTCGTCGGTGTGCCCTTCGATCGAGATGCTGATGATCTCGGGGTGGGCGTTGATGAAGTCGGCGAGGCGCTTGATGAGCGGGAAGCTGTAGTGGCGCACGCGCGCGACGTTGGTCTCGAAGTAGATCGTGTCATCGAGGACGATCTGATCGCGCTCGAAGTGGATGCCTTGCACGGGGCAACCGTTCTTCTTCGGATCGGGATCGCTCGGGCCAGCTTGGTCCGGGCAGGCGTCGGTCGCATCGGGGATGCCGTCCTTGTCGCGGTCGGGCGGCGGAGGTGGGCAGCCGTTCGTCTTCGGATCGTCGGTCTTCACGCCTTTGACGTCCGGGCACGCGTCGTCGCTGTCGAGGATCCCGTCTTCGTCGCGATCGGGGGGCGGCGGAGGCTTGGGTGGAGGAGGCGGCGGGCAACCGTTCGTTTTCGGATCGGTCGTGCGCACGCCGGCGACGTCGGGGCACGCATCCTCGTCGTCGAACACGCCGTCGTTGTCGCGATCCCCGCGCGCCTTCACTTCGTACGGCGCGCCGAGCGAGATCTGCACGCCGACGCCGAGGATGTGCGCGTCGTCCGGACGAAGCGTGTCGCCGGGCTGGAGGATCTGCGTGTAACCGACGAACGGACCGATGTCCCAACGGCCGCCGTCCGGCGCAGCGCCGATCCGAAAATCCCAACCGATGTGCGTGTCGATGCCGCCGCGGCTGAGCGCGCCGGTGTAGACGTAGCCGCCGTTGAGGTCGATCCACGGCCCCGCGACGCTCGACGCGCCGAACGGTCGCAGGCGAAGACCGACCATCGCGCTGAAGTAGGTGCCGTCGCCGTGGTCGGCGATGCGCGGATCCGCGGGCGGGTTCGTGTGCCCGAGCCAGAGCCCGCCGACCTCGCCTTGGACGCCGAGCACCTTTCCGATCGGAAGCTCGAGCGCGAGCGACCCGATCGCTCCGAAGCCGAATTCGTGGGCCTGCGGGTTTCCGAGCGCGTGCGCGCCGCCCGCGAGCGCGTGCCAACGAACGTCGTCGGCCCTTGCGCTCGACGCGACCGCGACGAACGAGAAGCAAGCGATGAGTGAAGCGACGCCGAGCCGAAGCCTGGTCACGATGACAGCATAGAAGAAAAACGGGCCGCGCGCGTCACATCGTCAAGGAGAGTGCACGTCGGTCGCAGCGTGCGCCGTCTGCGTTTCGCCCGCGAGCATGGCGAAGAGGGCGTGATCGAGCCAGCGCCCTTGGCAGCGCTCGGCTTGCCGCGCGATCCCTTCGAACCGGAAACCGAGGCGCGCGATGACGGCGAGCGACGCGTGGTTGTCCGTCGCCGCAGCGACGCGCACGCGGTTGGCGTTCGCGCGTTGAAACGCCCACGTCACCACGGCGCGCGCTGCTTCCGTCATGTAGCCGCGACCGGTCACGTCGCTGCGCAGCCAGTAGCCGAGCTCGGCGCTCTGATGCAGATGCGCGAGCCCTTCGAGCCCGACGACGCCGAGCAGCCGATGCCCCGTCCCATGATGAGGTCGCTCGCGGATCGTGAAGCGACACGCGCGCGCGTGATCCCAATCGTTCGCGCTCGCATCGGCGTAACGCCAGCTCGCGTCCGCGTCCGTGTTGAACGGCACCCACGGTAGCCACCGCTCGAGGTGCGCGCGCGACGCATCGACGGCGTGCCAAAGCTCCTGCGCGTCGGACGGATCGACAGGTGCGAGGACGAGGCGCTGGGTTTCGAGCGGGCGTAAGCGAAGCTCCGCGCGCGGCGGTACGACGAGCATGAACGCCCGTGAGCGTACTACTTCTTCTTGCCGGTCGAGTAGGCTTGCACGATGTCTTTCGACGGGCGCTCGACGCTCTCGAGCGGCGACGTGACGAGATCGCGCCCGTCGGTCGCGAAGTAGAGCGCCTCGCCCGGGTTCGGCTCGCCGGGATTGGGCTGGATCGCGCCGTTCAAAAAGAACTTGAGGCCGCCGTGGATCCGGCGACGCAGCGCGAGGTGCCCGTGCAAAAAATCGCCGGTGCGACGATCGCGCACGGCGACGCAGAACCCGTCGCGGAAGTGGTATTCGGTGTTCTTCGTGACGTAGATGCGATGGCGGCGGCGCTCGGGGCCGCCGTAGTTGCCCGAGCCATCGTCTTCGACCGTGCGCGTGGCGCTGGACATCTCGCTCATGCGCCGAGGATCGTCCTCGTCGCGCGCGCGGGCCAAAATTCCGGCGGGCTCTTCGATAAGTGGAGCTACGTCGGCGGGCGCATCGTCGCGGGATCGACCGCGACGTCGCGCTGCAGATCGCCGAAGACGATGTCCGTCTTGTCGCGCGCCGTCTCGACGAGCGTCGCGAGCTTCGGCCGCACGAGATCCGCGGCGAGCGCGAACCCGATGCGCAGCACGCCGGGCATCGGCTTCTTCGGCGTCGCCTCGAAAGCGGCGCCGTCGGTGACCGAGACGAGCCGAAGATCGTAGCGCGCGCGAAGCGACGCGAGATCGCCGCCGAGGACGACGCGCAAGTCGCCGAGCACCGCCGCTATCTTCGACGCGTTCCCGGGGACGCGCCCGCTGCCGTGCTTGCTCTTGTACGCGAGCCCTTCGGGCGTGACCCAGTAGGTGATCTCGTCCCGCGGCAGCAGCTCCCAGCGCAATCGATCGGGACGGACGAGCGTCATCGCGCCGATCGACTTCACCTCCGCCGCGAGCATCCCGATCTTCCGCGCCTGCGTGAACGGGCCGACGAGCGTCTTCAGCGAAGCGCGAGCGCGCGCGATCTTCGCGAGCACCTCGTCGATCGGCGGGAGATCGTCGGCGCGCGCACGCGACGCGACGAAGACCGACGCGGCGGCGCCGAGGACGAAGTGGCGACGCGACGGGATCATGGTGCATCGCCTCCGACTCTGGGACCGCCGGCGCGCGCGCGCCCCGCGGCGTATTCGGGCGTGCCGAGGATTGGATCGTCCGGGATGATCATCGGTTCCGGATCTTGCGCCGGATCGTGACCGTTGGCGAAGATCGCGCGAAGGTCGAAGCGGACGAATTTTCCCGAGAGGTGCGGTCCGGCGCTGACCCACAGCGCCCGGTCGGTCGTGTCGGCGACGATCCCGTGCGTCGCGATGAGCGCATCGATCGTCCGTCGATCGCCGACGCTGCACGACGTGCCGGCCGCGCATTGGTGATCGCGGAGCATCGCCACCGCGCGCGTCGCGTTCGCTTCACGCGGACCGACCGCCGCGACGAGCTCGTCGATGCGCGCGCGTCGCGCGAGCGTCGTCGAACCCGTTCGGACGACCTGGTTCTTCGGATCGTTCGCGAGCGGCCCTTCGAGGTGATTCGTGACGGCGACGCGGTCCGGATCCTTCCACGACTCGCGCACGAACGCGTCGAACCCCGGCGCGCGCTCGACGACCGCGAAGCGCCCGCGCGCGTCCGCGACGAACACGATGTGCGAGACCATCGGCCGCTGCTCCTTCAGGATCGCGATCGCCTCGCCCGTGTCGTGCGCGCGCTCGAGCACTTCGCGCAGCGAATAGACGACCGGCATCCCTTCGGTCTGCGGCTCACCTGCGCGCGCGCCGTTCACGATGACGGCGACCCCTTCGACGTTCATCCCGCTCATGACGCCGACGAGCCCCGGCCACGCGACGCTCGCGAACGGAATCACGCCGTCGCCTTTCACGAAGAAGACCGCCTTGTCGCGATCGAACACTTCGCCCGCTTCGAAATCGAACGCGCGTCCGAGGAGCACGTGCCCGTCGTCGGTCGCGCCGGCGCCGAGCCCGAACGCGGTGCATCCGATGAGCGGCGAGTGCTCGAAGCTGAGCGCGATGTCGTAGAGCGCGTGCAAGAAGACCATCCGTTGAAACGTCGGCATGAACGCCGTGTACGGATCCGGCTCGAACGCACGCGCTTCGGCCGCGAGCTCTCGCAGGCGCGCATCGGGGAAGCCGCGATCGACGTGGCGATAGCGCACGCGGCTCACGTCCGTGATGAGCGTGCGCGCCGGCGCGAGCGGAACGAAGCGCGCGAAGTCTTTCCAGAGCTCGCCTTCGTTCTCGATCATGCGATCGCGAAGGAGTCGCGTGTGCTGCGCGCCGATCTGCTCCGGCGTCCCTTCGAGATACACCTCGCGCACGCCGGCGCGCACGCGGGTGTACGCACCCGCGATGCCGGCGGGGAGATCGATCTTCGGCGGCGCGATCGGGGTCGTCGCGCCGATGACGACGTGCGCCGCCGGGCCTATCCCGACGAGGATGACGAGCGCGACGAGCTTTCGCCGGTGCCGTCGCCACCACGGGCTCTTCGTCGCGACGGTCGCCATCGCGTCCATTATGCCGCGGGCGGGGCGCCGCGCAGCCGAAGCGCGACGGCCGTGCGGATCACGGTCAGCACGATGCGCGTCGGATCGCTCACCTTGCGAAAGTGCGTCGCGCGCGCGAGCTCAGCGGAATAGAGCACCGCGATTTGCCGCTCGACGATCGGAAGGCCCGCGGCGTTCGCGCGAAGCACGACCTCGGCCTCGAACGCGTAGCCGTGCGCGCGCACGCCGAGCGCGAGCGTCTCCTTGACGGGATACCGCCGCAGCCCGCACTGCGTGTCGCGAAGCGGTCGCCCCGCGAAGAGCGACAGCCACCAGTTGGACACGCCATTGCCGTACTGATTCGCCTTCGGCGCACCCGCCGCGTCGAGATCACGGACGCCGAGGACGAGCGCGCGTGGATCGTCCGACGCGCGAAGCACTTCACGAGCCGACGCCGCCGGATGTTGCCCGTCCGCGTCGACCGTCACCGCGACCGTGAACCCGAGTCGCGCCGCCTCCTCGAGCCCGGTCACGAGCGCCGCGCCCTTTCCGCGATTGTGTGCATGCTGCAAGAGTCGCACGCCCGCCTCTTTCGCGACGCGCGCGGTATCGTCGCGCGAACCGTCGTCGACGACGAAGCGCTCGACGCCGGGTAGCTCTTCCGCGAGACCCGAGAGCACCGCTCCGAGCGTGTGCGCCGCGTCGAGCGCCGGCACGATCAGGCAGGCCTTCATCGACCGGGAGATCTAGCACCTTCCGCGCTCGGCCACCGTTGACCCTCTCCGCGCGCGGCGCTACCACGCACGGCATGAAGATCTTCATCGACAGCGCGGACCTGGGCGAAATCAAAGAAGCGGCGGCGCTCGGAGTGCTCGACGGATGCACCACGAACCCCAGCCTGCTCGCGAAGGTCGGACGCAAGATCGAGACGGCGATCCCCGAGATCTGCGAGCTCGTCGACGGCCCGGTCTCGGCTGAGGTGGTCGCCACCGAGTACGAAGCGATCCTGAAAGAGGGCCGCGCGCTCGCGAAGCTCCACAAGAACGTCGTCGTGAAGGTGCCGCTCATCGCCGACGGCCTCAAGGCGGTGCGCACGTTCAAGAAGGAAGGCATCCGCACCAACGTCACGCTGTGCTTCAGCGCGACGCAGGCGCTCCTCGCGGCCAAGGCCGGCGCCGCGTACATCTCGCCGTTCATCGGTCGCCTCGACGACACCGCCGCGGAGGGAATGGAGCTCATCGAGCAGATCGTCCAGATCTATTCGAACTACGACTACGACACCGAGGTGCTCACCGCGAGCGTGCGCAGCCCGATGCACGTCGTGCAGGCCGCCCTCATCGGATCGCACTGCGCGACGATCCCGATGAGCGTCATTCGCCAGCTCATCAAGCACCCGCTCACCGACGTCGGTCTCGCGAAGTTCCTCGACGATCACAAGAAGGCGGCCGAGAAGGCGAAGTGATCCAC
>JBBQXV010000317.1:0-10469 GCA_038209335.1 Polyangiales bacterium
CGACGCGATCGGCGCGATCGGGATCGCGCGTTGCTTCGCGACGTGCGCGGACATGAAGCGGCCGTTCTATTCGACGGTCGATCCGTTTTGCCGCGAGCGCACGCCGGACGACAAAATGTGGGGCGCGGACCATTTCTACAAAAAGCTGCTGCGCATTCCGGAGCACCTGCGAACCTCGTCGGCGAAACGTATGGCGGAGGAGCGGATGCGGATGATGGAGGGTTTCTTGGCCCAGCTCGGACGCGAGATCGGCGACGGCTGACGACGCACCGCGCCGACGATTCGACCGCCGCCGCGTCCCAATCAAGAGGTCCGAGGCGCTATGCTCCGCGCCGATGCGCTCTCGCTTTCTCTTCGCGCTCGCGTGTGCCGTCGTCGTCGGCGCTTGCGGATCGTCTTCATCGTCGCCAACGCTCGGCTTCTCACCGCCGCCCGCGAGCACGGTCGTCGACGATCCGGGCACGGTGAAGATCCGACGCGAGGTCTTCGTCGTCGACGGCGTGACCCCTCCACCGAACCCGAACGGCGCCGCCGGCACGCCGCCCGAGCAGAACAAGGTCCGCGTCGTGCGCTGGCGCGTCGACGCCGATCCGCCGCGACCCGCGCGCGCGATCGTCGTCATGATGCCGGGCTTCCTCGCGAGCGCCGGCGCGTTCGATGCGTTGGGACGCGCGATCGTGCGTCGCAGCACCACGGACGATCCGCTCGAAGCGTGGGCGATCGATCGCCGATCGAATTTGCTCGAGGACACCTGGGGCCTCGACGTCGCGGAGGCGAAGCACGACGCCGAGATCGCCCGCCGCTACTATTTCGATCAAGAAGCGGTCGAAGGAAAAACGTTCGCGGGGATCCTCCAAGGCAATCAGATCCCGTGGGCGAGCGAGTGGGGGATCGCGACGACGGTCGGCGATCTGCGCAACGTGATCTCGCTCGTGCCGGCGGCGGATCGCGCGAGCCGCGTCGTGCTCCTCGGTCACTCGCTCGGCGCGAGCATCGTCGAAGAGTACGCGGCGTGGGATTTCGGCGGCGTGCCGGGCTTTCGTGACGTCGCGGCGATCGCGCTCCTCGACGGCGTCGCGGGGAGCGAAGGCGCGGCGATGCCGGCGCTCGATCGCGCGGCGTACGAGAACGGGCCGATGATGGCGGGCACGACCCTCGCGGTTCCTGGCGTCAACGGGATCCGATCCGGCAACGTTTACACGACGCTCCCGTTCCTCGGCATCAACGCGTACATCGTCGCGGAGTACACGGCGATGCGCGCGCGGTGGGCGCCGGGCGACATCGTCGCGGACTCGCAGCGCGACAACTTGCTCGGCGTCTTCCTCGGGCAGACGCCGATTCCCAAGATGACCAACGCCGCGGCGTTCGGCTTCACGTTCGATTCGGCGTCGACGCCGCTCTCGTTCATCGCCGTCTCGTGCGGCGCGGGCAACGGCGGAGCGATCACGTCGTACACGGGCATCCTCGGCACGACCGCCGTTCATCCGTCCGATCCGAACGCGACGTACGGATGGACGGATTTCGATCGAACGTCGCCGGTCGAGAACACGTCCATCGACGACTTCGCGCGCGCGTGGTTCGACGGACCGGGGCTGAACCTCGCGGAGTGGTACTTCCCTTCGCGCCTCGCGCTCGATGCGCAGGCGGCGTCGACGCTCGTCGTGACCGATGCGGATTGGCGTGCGAGCGCGTACGGGTTGCTCGCGAAGCACGGCGCGGAGATCGACGCGCCGATCCTCGCGGTCGCGCTCGCGCTCGTGAAGGACGCTTCGCGCTACGACGCGCTGAAGGCGCTCGTCGCGCCGATCGGCGCGGGTCGCGTCGGCGCCGGGAAGCCCCGCACCGATCCCGATGCGTTCACGGCGACTGCGATGCCCGAGCTCACGCACGTCGACGGCATCGCGGG
This sequence comes from Polyangiales bacterium, assembly GCA_038209335.1. GTDB lineage: Bacteria > Myxococcota_A > Polyangia > Polyangiales > Polyangiaceae > JBBQXV01. The sequence continues at coordinate 1,907 of JBBQXV010000317.1, forward strand.
CGCCGACGTCGCAGGCTCGACCGTCACGCGTTGGTACGACATGCTCGTCGCGTTCGCGAAGAAGCAGACGCCCACCGGCGGCGTCGTCGTGCCGATTCGAAAGTAACGCGCACCGTCAGCGGCAGGTCTTCACGCCGAGCGGGCTGTTCTGGCAGGTGCGACCGGTGCCGCACTCTTGGTTGGTGGCGCACAGCTGCACCGCGCCGCCGCCTGGGCCTCCGCCGCCACACGTCTGTTTGCACGATGCGCCCGGCGGGCCGCCGCCGCCGAAGTTGCCGCAGCACAGTTGGCCGCCCGAACAATTCGCCGCGCTCGTGCACTCGAGCGCCGCGCCTTGGCACTGCCCCTTCGCGCTGCACGCCGCCATACCGCCGCCCATGCCGAGCGGGATGCAGCACTCTTGCGTGCTCGCGTTGCACGTCGTCGTGCCGCACGTGAGCGTTCCACCGCCGCCGCCACCGGCCTCGACCGTCGTCGCTGAATCCGGGCCCGTCGTCGTCCCGGAGTCGCTCGTTCCGCCACCGCCGGAGCCCGCCTCGGATGTCGTGCTGCCCGATTCGCCGCTTCCGCCGTCGTCGCCCGACGCGCCTCCATCGCCGCCGAGGATTTCTGCGTCGGTGCGACCACCACATCCCACCGCAACCACCAGCGCGATCGCCGCGAGCGTCTTCAAGTCAATCATTGGGAGTCCTCCACGTGCCCGCCTAGTGGCGCCCGGCGCGCGAAATGGATCACTCCGACTTCTTCAAGCGCGAAGAAAACGTGCGCGCGTCACCGTGCCCACGGAAAATCCCACGCGAGAAACGCGTGCGTCGCGCCCCCCTGCGTGAGATCGCGACGCACCGACGCGGGGAGCGCATCGAGCCCGAGGCGACGCACGACCGTCCCCACGTCGCCGTTCTCGTAGCGAAGGTGCAACGTCACCGCGCTGTCCGCCTCGTGCGCGTACCGCACGAACTCGACCTCGACCGCGCGCACCTTCTCTTCGATGATGCCGACGAGCTCCGGATCCGGGTCGCCGCGAAGCGTGCTCGCCAATCGTTTTCCGCGCGCATCGTCACCGCGCGTCCCGAGCGCGACGCCGAGCTCCTTCTCGAGCGAGCTCGCGATCCAAGTGTCGAGCTCCGCGCTCCGTTCGTTGGCCGAATGCCCGGCCGAGCGCCGTCGCCACATCCACCCGATGGCGAGGAGGAGGAGAACGGCGAATCCGGCGATGGCGAACAAGAAGAGGACCGGCATGCGAGCAAGCGTAGCGCTTTCCGTGCGCGCGTCTCGGTCAAGCCGCCGGCTCGAGCATCGGCGCGATCGCGCACAGGCGCGCTTTCCATCGGATCCGCAGGCGACGTACCATTGCACGGATGACTTCGTTCGCTCGCGCTCCACTCGCCATCGCGATGTTGCTCTTCGCCGGTTGCGCGCACGAGCCCTCGATCGAGATCGCATCGCCGAACGCGCGTCTCGCCGGCGCTCGGCTCTACATCGTTCACGAAGCGGGCACCTCCAGTCAGACCTGGGGCGGGCGGCCCGAGACGAGCACGCTCTTCTTCGCGACGAGCGCCGCGCCTGCGATCGCGATCGAATCATGCATACCGAGTCAGGCCTGCTTCGCCTCCCTCGACAACGCCAAGCTCGCCGCGGTCATCGCCGCCGACGGACACGCCGCGGCGGTCTCGCTCGACGACGGCGCGACATGGCGCAACGTCGCGCTCGACGGTCGCGCGCCGTTCCTCTGTCGTCACCACACGGCGAGCAGCCCCGCCGCGCTTTGGTCGACCGTGCCGAGCACGCGCGCGCTGACCGTCGAGCTGTTCCGCGATCCTGGGGCGCACGCCGACGCGACGAAGACACGCTGGAACGGAGCGTCGACGAACTTCGAATACGAGCTCGGCAGCGCGCTCGCGTACGCCGCGCTCGTGAACGACGAGTCGCTCTGGATCGAATTCGCGCGAGGTTTCGGCACGCCCGCGCCGGTGCTCGATCTCGTCGGCGACGAACGCACGCTGCTCCTGTTCAAGGTCCGCCCCGTCGCGCGCGATCGTGCGCCGGTGCGCGCGGTGCTCGTCGCCGCGATGGCGTCGACGGACGCGAACGTACGGCGACGCGTCGCCGACGTGCTCGCGTTGACCGGAGCCGAAGAGGCGCAAGAAGCGCTGGCCGCGGCGCTGATCGCCGACGACGTCGCCGACGACGGCCACACACTGCACGACACGATCCGAAAGCGCGCGACGTGCTGGGCGCGCGCGACCGAGGCGTGGGCGCTCGCGGCGATCACGCACGAGCGTCACGCGGGATCGCCGCGCGTGCTCGAAGCGCTGCGTCTCGCGACCAAGCCGCGCTTCGCGTGTCCGGTCGGCGACGACGGGATCGGCCAACGCATCCTCGTCATCAGCGTCGTTCGCGGCCTCGCGACGCTCCGCGACGAAGAGACGCTCCGCGGGCTCGCCGCCGGCGCGACGACGACGGTCGCGCACTGGCCGAAGGACTTCGATCACGTGGAAGAGAGCGCAGACTCGTCCGGTGGGATCGACGTTTGGGCGCATACGGCGCTCGCGCACCTCGGTGAGTGAGGCTCAGCGACGCCGACGCGCGACGAGCAGCGACGCGAGCGCCAGCGCGATCGCTCCGAGTCCGCCGCCACTCGGCGCCGCGTGGCATCCGCACCCGCCCGCGTCGCCGGATCCGTTCGCGTCGTTCACTCCGCCGCCGTCGGCTCCTCCACCGACTCCCCCGCCATCGCCCGCCATGCCGCCTCCATCGCCTCCGCCGCCTCCCCCGTCACCGCCCGGATTCTGCGCGCCGCCGCATCCGCTCGGCGCGTTCGACTCGTCGACGCCATCCGCGCGCGGGCCGTACGTCGGCGTGGGGCATCCGACTTCGTACGCGCCGAGATCCGGCGCCGCGCCTTTGAATCCGTCGTTCACGTTCGGCAAGACGATGCCTTTGTCGATCGCGTTCGACTGCGCCGCGAGCGCCACGTCCGCCGGCATCATCATCGTCGCGTAGGTCGCCGGCGGCACGAGCCCCGACGCGAAGATCGGCAGCGTCAGGATCCGTCCGTGCGCTTCCCATCCGCCCGCCTGCGCCGCCGCGAACGACGCGTAGTTCTGGTACCCGACGCCGGCCTTGTTCCACGTGAACCGCCCGTCCGGAAAGTACCCGTCGTAGTCGTAGACGCCGTCGTCGATCGGCGCGTCCCACTCGACGACCTTCCCGACGGGCGTCGCGGGCCCGACGAAGAGATCGTTCTCGATCGCGTAGTGATGCGATGTGGCCGTCGTGTAGTCGCCGAGCGCGAGGCCGGGACTGACGAACGTGTTGTGGTAGACGAGCACGCCGCTCGGTCCGTCGTTGCCGCCGAGCCCGTGGAACTTCATTTGCTCGTTCGCGACGTTCACGACGACGTTGCGGAGGATGTACGCGGGCCCGCCGTAGATCGGCTGCACCGAGATCGTCGCGTACGTGTTGGTGAACCGATTGCCGACGAGGCGCACGTTCCCTTCGGCGGTGTCGAGCTCGACGCCGTTGTCGTACGCGCTGAGGATCTCGTTGCCGTAAAAGTCGATGGCCCGCGCGCCGTCCTGCTCGGTCTTCATCGCGTCGCCGAAGCCGCGGATCGAATTGTGGCAGACGACGTGACCGAAGCCTTCGACGTGAATCCCGTCGTCGTTTGCGTGCGCGCCCATGTCGTCGGCGTAGACGGCCGGCCACGCGAGCCGCCCTTCGAGGACGTTGTCGCAAATGTAAAAGTCCTTCTGGTTCGGGTTCGATCCGATCGCGAGGACGACGTTCTTGATGCTCACGCGGCGGACGACGTTCCCTTCCGTGCCCATTCCTTGAAAGCGGATCGCGCGACTTCCGTTTTGGATTGTGAGCTTCTCGACGTGAACGAAGCTGCCGTACGCCTCGAGGATGTTGCACCCGGTGCAGTTGCCGCCGTCGAGGATGACCGTGCTCGCGCTCTGCCCGCGTACGACGATCGGATTGTCCGCGGTGCCGCTCGCCGAGAACGAGAACGTCCCGGCGTACGCGCCGGGCGCGAGCGTGATCACGTCGCCCGGCATCGCCGCCGTGAGCGCAGCGCGGAGCGTCGTCGCGTCGGTGACGTTCACGGCGCGCGGCGTCTTCGGATCGGTGGGGACGGCGCGGGTGCGGCCCATGATCGTGATCGTCTGATCGACGGCGCCGTCGGGATCGATCGCGTGAAGCTCGATCTCGTACGGCGTGCTCGGCGAGAGATCGAACACGCTCCCCGCGAACTGCGGTTGCGGTGTCCATCCGGGCGGCACGGTCTCGGGACGTACGCGGTAGAGCGGGAGCGCGCTACGCCACGCGGTCTGCCCCATCGCGCGGAAGCGCGTGGTGACGGTCGCGTTGTGGTTGTCGTCGCCGGTGATCGGGAGCACGACGCCGAGCGCGACGAGCGTCGGCGGATCCAGCTTCGCTTGGCCCAGGTGGAGCACGTCGTCGGCGCGAGCGTCGCGCGCGATGAACGCCGCCGAAGCGACGGCCGCAAAAACCCCGGCGAACCGAACGAGTGCGCGCATGCGAGCATTGTACGCTACAGAATTGCAGGGCAACCCGCGGGAGGAGCGAGGAGCCGCGGCGACGTAGCTTGGGTCGATGACGACAACACTTGGTCGAGAGCCTCGGAACCTTTGGAGCCGCGTCGTGAAATCCTCCGACTACGAGAGCGCCGACGATCGTTGGACGGCCGTCCTCGCGAGGAAGGCCGACGCGGACGGGCAGTTCGTCTACGCCGTGCGCACGACGGGCGTCTTCTGTCGTCCATCGTGCGCGTCGCGGCGACCGCTGCGCGCGAACGTCGAGATCTTCGCGACGTGCGAAGAGGCCGTCAGCGGCGGATACCGCGCGTGCTTGCGATGCCGACCGTCGGAGACCGACGCGCGACGACCGCTGTCACGCGTCCTCGTCAAAGCGTGCCGCTTGCTCGAGCGCGACGACGGCGTCGCGCGGAGCGACGAAGTCGCCGCGGAGGTCGGGCTCAGCGCGTACTACTTCCAGCGACTCTTCAAGAAGCACATGGGGGTCACGCCGCAGGAGTACCGGCGACGTGCGCTCGCGGAGCGCGCGAAGGACGGGCTCGCGTCGGCGCGCTCGGTGACCGAAGCGGTGTTCGCGGCGGGGTACTCGTCGTCGAGTCGCTTCTACGAAGGCGCGGCGCGAGAGCTCGGGATGAGCGTGCGCGCGGCGCGTGCCGGCGCCGCGGGGGGCGACGTGAAATACGCAGTGCGCGCGTGCACGCTCGGGCGATTGCTCATCGCGTGGACGGATCGCGGCGCGTGCGACGTCGCGTTCGGCGACTCGGACGATGAAGTGACGAGCGCGTTGTCCGAACGCTATCCGGGCGCGACGCTCTCGCGCGTGGACGCACCGAAGTGGATCGACGCGATCGTGGCGCTCGTCGATCGCGGCACGTCGCGCGCGACGGACATCCCGATCGACATCCAAGGGACCGCGTTCCAAGAGCGCGTGTGGCGCGAGCTCCGGCGGATCCGGCGCGGCGAGACGCGCACGTACACCGAAATCGCGCGCGCGATCGGCGAGCCGCGAGCGGCGCGCGCGGTGGCCGGTGCGTGCGCATCGAATCGACTCGCGGTCGTCGTGCCTTGCCACCGCGTCGTGCGCGGCGACGGCGACGTGTCGGGCTATCGCTGGGGCGCGGCGCGGAAGGTCGAGCTCTTGCGACGCGAAGGGCGCGGGCGATCGTGATCGACGTCAACGAAATCGCGGAGGCGGGCTTCGCCGTCGTCGGTCCACTGCTCTCGCCGACGGAGTGCGCGGCGCTCGCATCGAGCTACGACGACGACGCCATCTTCCGAAAGACCGTGGTCATGAATCGCCACGGCTTCGGGCGCGGCGAATACCGCTACTTCGCGGATCCGCTCCCCGCGATCGTGAAGTCGCTCCGCGCGTCGCTCTACGCTGCGCTCGCACCGATCGCGAACGGATGGTGGGAAGAGCTCTCGCTCGACGAACGCTTCCCCGCGTCGCTCGACGACTACGCCGCACGCTCGCGCGACGCCGGACAACGCCTCCCGACGCCGCTCCTCTTGCGCTACGGCCCGGGCGACTACAATTGCCTGCACCAAGATCTCTACGGCCGCGTCTGGTTCCCACTCCAAGTCGCGATCCTCCTCGACGAGCCTGGACGCGATTTCGAAGGGGGCGAATTCATCCTCGTCGAGCAGCGCCCGCGCATGCAATCGCGCCCGATCGTCGTGCCGCTTCGGCAAGGACAAGCGGCGGTGTTCCCGTGCCATCACCGCCCGCGGCGCGGCGTCCGCGGCGTTCATCGCACCACGATGAAGCACGGCGTGAGCGAGATCCGCGCGGGACGACGCCACACGCTCGGGATCATTTTTCACGACGCCGCGACGTGACGAGTGCCCGATGCCAGTAGCCGTCGGCGAGCGCCCGCGATAAATGAATCGCATGAGCGAAGCGAAGACGGTCGACGAAATCCACGGACTCACGAAGCACACGCGCTCGCGCGTCGAGCACGCTTGGAAGGTCTGTAAGGAGATCTTCGGCGACAAGGCGACGGCGGACGCGGCGGTGATGCTCGCGAAGATGATGCTCGAGAGCGAAGGCGGCGGCGCGAAGTTCGGTCACACCGGCGGGTAGTCGCCGCGTCGCCGGTCTTTCAAAGCCGGCAAGGCACGGTTCGAGTCCGGCTGCGCGTACGGTGTATACCTAGTGCATCATGCACGTTCACCTCATCGCGCCGACGAACGAGGACTCCACGTACATCAAGCCGCTCTGGGCCGGCACGCTCGCGGCGCACACGCCGCCCGACGCCGAGGTGACGTTTCGCGACGACGGATTGGATCCCATCGATCTCGAGCGCGAGTCGGACACGCCCGACCTCGTCGGCATCAGCGTGAGCTCGAAGACCGCGGCGCGCGCGTACGCGATCGCCGACGCCTACCGCGCGCGGGGGACGAAGGTCGTCCTCGGCGGCATCCACGTGACGGCACTTCCGGAAGAGGCGCTCCTGCACGCCGACGCCGTCGTCGCCGGCGAAGCCGAGTGGCTTTGGCAAGACGTGGTGAAGGACGCCGCGCGCGGACAGCTCGGCAACCCGCGATCGCTGACAAGCCGGAAGATCTACAAGCACCGCGAGATGCCGCAGCTCGAGAACTTGCCGCGACCGCGACGCGATCTGTTCCGCTCGCGGCGCTACGTCCCGTTCGACGTCGTGCAGACGACGCGCGGCTGCCCGTTCCCGTGCGAGTTCTGCAGCGTGTCGACCTACAACGGCACGACCTTCCGCTTTCGTCCGGTGCGCGAGGTCATCGCCGAGCTCGAGGAGGTCGGCCCGCGCGTCCTCTTCGGCGACGACAACGTGATGATTCACACGAAATACAGCCACGAGCTCTTCGAGGCGATGATCCCGCTCCAGAAGTCGTGGGTCGCACAAGCGTCGCTCGCCGCGCTTCACCGCGTCGAGAACATCGAGGTCATGGCACGCGCCGGCTGCAAGGCGCTCTTCATCGGCTTCGAGTCCGTCGACGACACGACCGTGCGCACCGCCGGCAAGCGCCAAAACAAACCAAAGAAGTACCGAGACATCGTCCGCCGCCTCGCGGACAACGGGATCGCCGTGTGGGGGAGCTTCGTCTTCGGCTTCGACGAGGACACGGGCGAGTCGTTCGAGCGCACCGTCGAGTTTTGCATCGAGTCCAAGCTCACGATGGCGCTCTTCGCGCTCCTCACGCCGTACCCCGGGACACGCCTCTACAAACGACTGAAGGAGGAGGGGCGCCTCACGAAGGACGCGTGGTGGCTCTCGCAAGACCACGACACCGGCGCGCCGTTCTACAGCCCCGCGCAAATGTCACGCGACGAGCTGCGCGTGGGCTGGGTCAAGGCGTGGCAAGAGATGTACTCGATGCGATCGATCACCAAACGGTACGATCCCGGCTTCGATCATTCGTGGATTCAGAACCTCGCGTTTTGGCCGATCAACTTGATGATGCACGAGCTCGCCGAGAAGAAGATCGCGGGCGGCGACCGCGAGTGGCGCAAGCATCGGACACTCGATATGCCGTTCGGGCTGTGATCGACGACGACGTCGTGTCGGGGCCTGCGGGTGGCGCGATCGTCACTCGTCCTCACCCGGCCAAGGCTGCGCCGTACTGCTCGGCGTCCCATCGCTGATCTGCGGCCAACCACCGACCCAAGCGATCCGATCGACGAGCACGTACCGCCCCGCGCCGTTCGTCCCGTCTCCCGCGTTCACCCACGCGTGGTAGACCCAGTAGTCCTTCGAGACGACGCTCACCACGCTGCCGTGTCCGGGACCGACCCACCGCGCGTTGTTCGCGATCACGGGCGCGCCGTGCTTCTCGTAAGGCCCATCGACCGCGGTCGCGCGCGCGACGCCCGTTCGGTAGCGGTAGTCGTACACGTTACCGCTGTAGAAGAGGTAGTAGCGGCCGCCGCGCTTCACGACCCACGGCGCTTCGACGACGCCGCCTTCCCACGTCTGCGGATCGTTCACGACCACCTGCTTCGCTTGCGATCCGGGCGCGAACGACAG
>JBBQXV010000318.1:0-10112 GCA_038209335.1 Polyangiales bacterium
GATCTTGATCGAGCGATCGCCGTTGCTGATCGTGACGAGATCGCCCGACTCGACGCCGAGCTCCTTCGCCGTCGCCGGATGAATCAGCGCGGCGTTGTCCCAGCAGATCTTCGTGAGCGGCTCGGGGAGCTCCATGAGCCACACGTTGTTCGCGTGGCGCCCGTCGAACATTTTTTGGCAAGGCGAGAACGTGATCTCGAGGCTGTCCTTGCTGAGCGGCGTGCCGAGGACGCGCTTCTTGATCTCGGCGACGATCGCCGCCGTTTGGACGCTCGCGCCCGACCGGCCGAAGCCGACGCGCGACGCGATGAAGCCGTCGCGTAGCGCGCGCTTCCAGTCGCGATCGAGATCCGCCATCACGAAGTCGAACTTGTTCGCCTGCGCGTCCTTGCACTCGGCCTTGCCGCCGACGACGGGACCGCACTCGGTGACCCCCTTCGACGCGAGGAGCCCGCTGCGCATCGTCCCGCGGACGACGTCGTAGCCTTTGCCCTCGGCCTCGCCCGCGAGCATCGCGAAGATCTCGAGATCGCTGCGCCCACCGTGGAGCGGCGCGATGAGCGGCTGCTGAACGGCGACGGTGCCGTCGAGCGAGCGCTGATCGCCCCACGCTTCGAGCTCGTGCGCGCGCGGCAGGTGCCACGTGCACTTCGAGCTCGTCTCGTCGACGTGGCTCGCGAGGTGGATCGTGAGCGGCACCTTGCCGAGCGCTTCGCCGATTTTCAGATCGGCCGGCGCGTCGTAGACGGGGTTTCCGCCGATGAGGACGAGCGTCTCGATTTCGTTCGCGGCGATCGCGCCCGCGAGCTCTTTGATCTCGGCGACGCCGTCTTTTTCGTCGGCGTCGGTGACCTCGACGTGCTGAATCGTCGTTCCGACGCTGCCGAGCGCTTCGTTGATCGCGTGCGCGATGGCGTGGACGAACGGCGGCTGGCGCGATCCGACGACGACTACGCACGGCCCGCGGACCATGTCTTTGGCGAGCGCGGAGATCCACTCGGCCGTCCCGGGCAATGTCGGCGCGTCCGCCGCGATGTCGGCGAGACGTGCGCGGGTCGTCGAGAGCGCCTTGGCCAACGCGAGCGCGAGGCCCGCGATGTCGGCGGCCGGCGCGCGAAGGCGATGATCCGCGTTGGCGCCTGTCGTCGTGAGCGAGGGCTCGATGACGTAGAGGCGGCTCATGGTGTCGCCGGCGTTGCGGAGGCGACGACCGGCGGCAAACTGCTTGGTTGCGCGGACGCTGCCCGCTTCGGTCTGCAAGAAATCGCAGTCGAGCGAGACGATGATCCTCGCGCGATCGAACATCGGCAGCACCTGACGCGGCGCACCGAACGCGAGGCGCGCACCTTCGCGCGCGTTGCTGTCGCTGACGGGCGCGTACGTCTGCACGCGCGCCTTCGCGAAGCGCTTGAGGAACGCCGCGCGCATGCGAACGATGCTCGGCGAGTTGGTCGGCTGCATGAGGACGCGCAGCTTGGCGCCGCCGTCCGCGTCGTGCTTCTTGAGCGCGGCCGCGAGCGCGTGCTCGGCGTCTTCCCACTTTGCCGGCTGCCCCTTTTGCATCGGGGTCGTCGAGCGATCCATGTCGTAGAGATCGAGGATCGACGCCTGCGCGAGCAGATCCGTCCCGCCGTTCGGGCTGCGCTTGTGCGGAGGAACGAGCTCGGGGTTGCTCGCCGGGTGCTCGGGATTACCTTCGATCTTCGTCGGGCGACCTTCGTGCGACTCGACGAGCAGACCGAGCGCCTCGCCGCGGCGGTTGATCACCGTCGCGTAGTGCGAAGCGACGCCGGGGATCACCTGCTCCGGCATCTTCTGGTACGGGACGATCTTCTCGACCGGACGGCGGCAGCCTTCGGCGCCCGCGAGCGCGAGCGTCGCGCTCACGATCGACAAGAATCCGCGGCGACTCACCTCGGACGACTCTGCGGACGGCGGCGTCGTGAAGTGACCGTTGGGAAACTCGCGCGAGCCGTCCGCAACAGCGGATGCGTCTCGCAGCTCGGCCTTCAGCGTCGGATCGCCGCTCTTCGCGCGCTCCTCGAGGCTGCGAAAGGACAGGGACCACTGCGGCGCGTCTTTCGACGGCTGCACGGTCGGGTACGGGGCGCGTTTGCTCATGACGCCCTCATCGGTGACACCCGGTGCAGTTCTCGGGCGGATTGAGGTGCCGAGGCGGAGTCACTGGCTCACTCTCCGTGCGTTTCCATTCCATGTTCGTGATCTGCGAGACGGGCCGCAGGAACTGCGACGCGCCTTGGTTCTGTTTCACGTCGCGGTGGCATTCGAGGCAGAAGCCCATCGCGAGCGTCTTCTGCTGGCGAACGCGCTCTTCCTGATCGACGCGGCCGTGGCACTCGACGCAGCCGACGCCAGCGCTGACGTGCACGCTGTGATCGAAGAAGGCGTAGTCGGGGAGCTTGTGCACGCGCACCCACTCCATCGCCTTGCCCTTCGTCCAGTCGCACGCCTTGCCGTCCCATCCGCAGCTGACGCGGATCGGCGCGAGCGCCGCCGAATCGGTCTTGATGATGGAGTGGCAGTTCATGCACGTCTGCGTGGGCGGCACCATCGCGATGGGTCCGCGCTCGACGTTGACGTGGCAGTACCGGCAATCCATGCCGAGCTGCCCGGCATGAAGCCGATGGCTGTACGGCACCGGCTGCCGCGGCTCGTAGCCGACGTCGGTGTAGAGCGGCGAAAAGTAGTACCAGGCGAGAAAAATGATGCCTGGAAGGGCGAGCACAGTAACGGCGCCCGCGATCTGCGGGAGCTTGTTGAGCGAGCGGGGGAAGATTTGCATTGAGGGCCGAGGTCTTTGAGGCGCTCCCAGGTCGACGGTCGGCGCGCTTATACGAAATCGCGTCGGCCAGTACAACCTCGTCGTGACCCCCGAGAACTACGAGGTTGTTTCTAGTTTCGCCTGCTTCACGGCTCGCGCCGACCTTTCCGGCCGAGGCCGTAAGGCGCGCAGAGGTTAGGGGCGAAGGGGCCCGCTCGGCAACTCGATCGAGCGGACTATTTCCAAATTCCGGTGACGGGCGTCACGCCGACCGCGCTTCCGAGCCGCGGCATTCCGAATCCGTCCTCGATCGTCGCGAGCAGGTTGTAGTGGTTGCTGGCTGCCGTGTAGGTCGATCCGGGGCGGACGACGGGCGAAACGATGACGAACGGCACCGGCGCGCTGCCGAGGCTGTTGTCCTGTTCGTCCCAGACGATGAAGAGGACGTCGGTGCCCGTCAGTGACGTAATGATGGGGGCGGCGTTGAGCTTCAACCAGTCGTCGCCCTGTTTGATCGCGTCGTTGGTCGGCGCGCAGCTGTCATGCATGTCGTGGCAAAGGTTCGGCGAGACGTAGCTGAATCGGTACGTGCGCGCGGCGAGGTCGGCTGCGAAGTCGGCGTAGTCGCGCGTGCGCGCGGTGCAGCGCGCGGCGTTCGTTCGAACGTTGTCGTAATAGAGGAAGGGGACGTGCTTGGCGGCGTAGCTGCCGTTGTCGGCGAGGTTGCACGGCGTGCCCATGCCCTCGGCGTACTCGCGCCACTCGAGCGACTTGGCCTCGAGCTGATCGCCGAGGTGCGCGACGGCCTTGTTGCAACCGCAGTTCGAGATGATGAGGCAAACCACGCTGCACGCGCCGAGCTGCGGGTCCGGATGGCAGTCGCAGCCGATCCCCTGCGTGTCGCCGGACGTCATCGCGATGTAGTTCGGGAGGCTCGGGTGCGCGACGTTCGCGTAGGCCGTGGCGTAGGAGTACGACGTCATGAGGCCGTTGATGTACGGGGCGGACGCCGCATTTTTCACGGACGACTGCGAGTGGTTCTCCATCACGATGACGAAGACGCGGCCGAACTGCGGGACGCCGGTCGCGCTGACGCAGTAGCCGCCCGCGCCGCACGAGAATCCCGTCGCGCAGGTGCCGCACGAGCTCGCGTCGGAGCCGTCGGTCGCGCTGCTGCCGTCGGACGTCGTGCCGCCGTCGTTCGTCGAGCTGCCGTCGTTCGTCGCGCTGCCGTCGTTCGTCGCGCCGTCGCCAGCAGCATCGCCCGACGATCCGTCGACGCCGCCGTCGTTCGTCGTCGACGCGTCGCCGGAGGTGCCGTCGGCGGCGGAGGCGTCCAGGTCGGGAGCTGCCGCCGTTGTCGAATCATCGGAGCCGCACGCCGCAAGCGTGGTCGACCCGGTGGCGAGCACGAACGAAAGGAAGAGCTTGGTTCGCATCGGCAACTCCGTACCACAAAAGCGGGGCAGGACTAGCGCGCGGAAAACGGCGACTTAACTTCACGGAGACGGAGGGATCTGCATGTCGAACCCATTGGCTTCGCGTCACACGCTTCGCGCTACCGCCGCCCGTGCGCACATCGGGTATCTGCACGCGTTCTTCCGATTCATGGGAGACGGCAAGGCGTCACTCCTCGGGAAATTTTGGGTGTTCGCGGCCGTGGCGTACGTTGTCATGCCGCTCGACCTCGTTCCCGATTTGGTGCCGATCGTCGGATGGCTCGACGATCTCGGCGTCGTCGCGATCACGCTCGGCTACTTGTCGCGCGTCCTCCAACCGTATCGGTTCCCGGTGGTGACGGCGCAAGGTTCCGTGCAAGGCCCGGTGATGACGGCGGAAGCATTCGCACAGCGTTCGCGCGCGCTCGCGCAACGTTCGCGCGGAGCGGTCGTCGCGCGCTGAGCCGTTCGCCAGGCTCGCCGCGCTCATCGCGTCCAGCGGCTGTCGCCTTCGACGAGCCAATCGAGCTGCGCGCGGATTTCGTCGGCGACGGGGCCGTTGTACCAGTGCATGAACTCCGTCTTGCCTGGTAGCTTTCCCAGGACGACCTTCGAGTCGATGCCGGCGGCCACCAGTCGCGACGCGGCGACGTTCGCGGTCGCGACGCGGACCGCGAGGCCGCACGCGAAGAGGATTCGCTTGCCGCCGCGCGCTTGAAACTGCTTCGCGTCGAAGGTCGTCCAGGCGTCCTCGCCCCCTTCGGTCAGCACGACGTAGGGGAAGCGCGACGGCGCGCGCTCGACGACGTGGACGCCGAGGTTCGCGCCGAGCGAGAAGCCCGCGTAGACCATCGGCCCGTCGGCGATCCACGGAGCGAACTGCGCACGGAGCGCTTCGACCGCCGCGTCGACCTCGCGCGCGAGCGCTTCGCCGCCGGGGTACGTGAAGCCTTCGTACTTCGACGCGACGACCGCGACACCGCGCGGGCAGACGACGAACGCGCGACCGTCGACGATCCAGCGCCAGACGTCGCATTGGCCTTCGGGGCGATCGTCGAGGCCGTGCGCGACGACCACGATGGGACGCGGGGAGCTCGCGCCGGTGGGGACGGAGACGACCGCGTCGGCGAAGCCGGCGACGGGGAGCGCGACGAAGGGGGTCGGGGACTCGAGGATCGGCGTCGGGGTCGAGGTCGGGGTCGACGGCGAGGTTGGGGTCGAGGTCGACGGCGAGGTTGGGGTCGACGTCGAGGTCGACGGCGACGGCGAAGGCTTTCGATCGCGGCAGCCGATCGCCACCGCGAGCGTGGCGACCGCGATCGCGCTAGCTGCGCGCTGCCGCGACGACCGCTGCTTCATAGGTCTCCACGAGCGCGGCCGCGCGCGCGAGCGGCGTGGGACGTGCGTGCAGGAGCGCCTCCGCGTCTTGCGCCCTCCGATCCATCTCCGGATCGATCGCCTTCCCACGCGCGGCGATCGCGCGCGCCTGCGCCCTTCGCGCCGACAAACGCCCCGCGAGCTCGGTTCGCTGCGCTCCGAGCGCCTCGACGCGATCCTTGATCGCGCGGTCCGTCGCCAAATATTGCTCCGCCGACTCGAACCAACGCGCGAGCCCGACCGACGCCGGCGTCCACCTCCCCGCACGCGCCGTCCCCTCGAGGCGCGCGAGCCACGGATCGAGGCCGTCGAGGAGCGTGTCGTCGACCGGCGTCGGCAAGGCGCGCGCCTCTTCGATGTCGTCGCCCGCGTGCTCGACGTCGTGCCGCACGACCGCGTGGAGCTCGGAGAGGCGCTGGCGCAACTTTCTCGCGCGTGCGAGCTCGGCGCTCACCTTGTCGCGCAGTCCGCCAAGCGCGTCGAGCTTCTGCCGCATCGCCGCGAGACGCGGCGCGAGCGCCGCTTCGATGCTCCCCGACACGCCGAGCGGATCGCGCGCGACTTTCGCGTTCATCGCCGCCAGATCGCGCTCGACAGCTTCGAGATCGGTCGCCACCGCCTCTTCGACGCCGAGCGACGCCGCGAGCTCACGGAGCGCGCCGGCCTCGCGCGATGTACGCTCGATCGCCGGCTCGAGCGTCTCCCACGCGCGTTGCACATCCATCACAGCGTCGCGCGCCACCTCGTACGCCTGCGCCATGGCTTCGAGTAGCCGCTCCGGAACCACGGCGACGTCCTCGGCCGCCGCGTCGAGAAGGTTGCGCGCGGCGAGCGGGGTCGGTCGCGTCCCCATCTTGATCGACGGACCGTGGAGCAACGCCTGCACTTCCTTCAATCGGTCGTCGGTGTTCCAGAACGTCAACGTCGAGATCGACTCGCGCACTTCCTTCGCGCGATCGAGCACCTCGGTGAGTCGCTCGCGGTGCTCGAACAGCTCGATCAGCGCGTCGAGCGCCGGCCCGATGCGCGCTTTCGTCGTCCCTTCGAGTGGGGCGCGGTGCTTGGTGGTCGAGCCCGAGAGCGCCTGGTACGTCGCGTCGCCTTCGAGCGCGAGGAGGTTCTCATCGACCCGTGTCAGTCGCTCTTCCCAGGCCGTGAGCAGCTGATCGATCGCCTCGATGCTCATCGATACTCGCGCAGCCGCGCGCGGATCCCGAGAAAGCCGAGCAGCGCGATCGCGATCGCGAAGAACGGATCGAGCCACTCCGCGTTCTTGAGCCCGCGATCGCCGTCGCTGAGGACGCGCTGGAAGACGTCCATGTTCAGGCGAATCACGCTCGATGTCGCTGCATCGAAGCGAGCGAACTCCTCGTTCGATCGCCCGAGGCACAGACGAATCGCGCCGGCGCGATCGCCCTTCTGCTGGAGCGCGCGCAACTGCACGTCGCTGGCGTAGTAGACGGCGAACGTCTTCGCCATGGCGATCGCCGCGTCGCGTTCGCCGTCGAACGTGACGTTGTTGAACTCGTCGGCGAACAACCCACGCGCGACCACCTGCTTGCCCGACTTGAGGCGATTGACCTCGGCCTCGTACGCCTTCGGAAACTCCGGCGTGGTCGTGAGCTGGCTCACTTTTGCTTTGAACGAGTCGGCGTAGAGGCGTTCGCGCTCGGCATCGAGCAGGAAGCGGCTCTCGTCGCCGTTCGCGTCGTATGCGATCGCACGCGCCTTCCAGAGCGTGTGGATGGATTCGAAAGCGTCCTCCTTCGCGAGCTTCAGATCCGCGCGCGCGGCGCCGAAGCGAGACACGAGGTACCCGCTGAACACGGCGACGAGCACGGTCGCGATCACGAGCGGGAGATTCAAGATGCGCCGCGTCCGATGGTAGAAGAACACTTGCGTCCACAAGAGCGCGAAGCCGAGCGCGCCGCCCGTCACGATCGCGAGCGCCTCGGAGCTTCCGCTCGCGGACGACTGCGCGTCGTAGACGTCGTTCATCATGTCCTTGTTGGCCTTGTCGAGCGCCTCGGCGGCCGGAAGGATCTTCGAGTGCATGAGATCCGTCGCCATCCGATACGTCGCGATCGCGCCGGGGAGATCCTTGTTGTCGTGCCGGTAGTGCGCCTCGCCGTAGAGCTCGAGGTAGCGGCCGATGTCGGTCGCGATCGCGACGACGGGGACTTTCTCGGCGTCTCCATAGGTGATGTTCTGTGCCGACTCGACGAGGCGAGTCGCCGCTTTGATCCGTTGCGTCTCGAAGACCTGCGACGCCTGCGACGAGTGCTCGGCCGAGTCGAGGAGGTAGTTGGCGGCGCTCGAGTCGAGATCGGCGAGCAGCGCGCGGATCTCTAGCGCGGCGATGATGCTCGGCGCCGCGTCGGACTGAATCGTCTTCATCGCGTGCCGCGCGCGGTTGAGCGTCGACTCGCCGACGAGCAAGAGGAGCGCCGCGCCGATCCAAATGAACACCAGGCACGCGCGCATCCGGCGAGGCGTCGGCCACGCTGTCGGCACGCCCGGTGTCCTCATCTGCACCGACGGCGGCGATCCCGCGATGCTCGTCATGGACGTCCTCGCAGCTTGATCCGCGACCAGCGCCCGAGCGTGACCTCGTCGCCTTCTTTCAACGCGCGGAGCGATCCCGAGACCACGTCCGCGCCGTTCAACTTCGTCCCGTTCATCGACGCGAGATCTTGGAGTGAGACGGAGCCGTCGGCGTTGCGCAAGAACTTCGCGTGACGTCGCGACGCGCCCGGATCGTTGAGCGGCACGGCGGGACGAATGTTCTGCTTGTCGTCGCGACGGCCGACGAGCATCTCGGCGATCTCGACCGGGAAGATGCGCTCGGGATCGTCGGGCGGAGGCACCGCGGGATCGGGCTCGTCGTCGAGCGACGGATCGATCGTGAGGAGAAGCTCCCACCGCGCGGTCGACGAAGCGATGACCGGCGACGGTGACGGCGTCGACGCGACCGAAGGCGCCGACGGTGTCGATGCGCGCGTCGCCGCCGGCGCGGGACCGGGCGCGCGTTTCACGAAATCGAAGCGGCAGACCTCGCAGAAGCGCGCGTCGATGTCCGCGCGCGGCTCGCCGCACGCAGGGCACGCGGGACCAGACGCCGCCTTCGCGCCGGGACCCGCGGCGAGCGGATCGGCCGCGCGAACCGCAGTCGCCGTCGGCATCGCGGCGCCGCACACCGAGCAGTAGTCGAGCTCGTCGGAGGCGTGACCCGCGGGGCACTTCATGTCGTCGCGCCCCCCTCGGGCTTCGGCTTCTTAGCAACACGCTTCGTCGTCCGCGACTCCAGCTCGAGATCCATCGCCGCCGCCTTGTCGACCTTCTTCTTCAGGCGAATCGTCCCCTGCGACGCGTCGACCACCTCGACGACCTTCGCGAGTCGCTGCGTCATCTCGGCGTTCCCGGACGTGTGCGCGATCTTCACCGCGCGTCCGAGGAGCTGCGTCGCCGCAGCCTCGTTCCCCTGCTCGCGCTGCTCCATCCCTTGCTGGATCGCCTGCGCGAGATCCCCCTGCCCCGTGTAGTGCGCGACGTGGCGATCGATCCGCGACGACAACGACTCGTCCCCCGTCCACGTCGCGAACAAACGCGCCTCCGCCGGCTTCACCTCTTGCTCGATCCAGCCGCTCGATCCCGATTCGAGGTAGACGATGCTCGGACGCGCCGCGAGCATCTCGTCGTTCACGCCGCCCGCCTTCACGTCGATCGCGACATGGAAATCACGCGTCTCGCCCGCGCTCCACGCGCCGGTCATGTACTCGCGCACCTGCGGTGAAACGATTTTCGCTTTGCTCGTCATCTCTTCGATCGTCGGGTTCACCGACTTAACGAACGACGTCGCCGCGCCTTGCGGCGTCCACAGACGAAGCCGCACGTCCTTCAGCGTCTTCGCGCTTGCCTTCTCGATCGCGGCGCGGAACGCCTCTTCGATCCCCGCGGCATCCGGCACGAGCGCCGCCTTGCCGAGAAGCTCGCGCGCGATCTCTTGCACCTCGCCGACGCGCCAATCGGTGCCGACGCCCCAGCAGTCGCACTGGAAGAGCCCTTCGCTCGCCTGGAGCTGCGCGGTGACGTTGCCCGCCGACTCCGATTCGTTCTTGCCGTCCGTGAGGAAGATCGCTTGGTGAATCGCGCTCGGCGCGCGCTGGAAGAGACCGCGCGCCGCGGCGATGCCCGTCGACATCGCGGTGCCGCCGCCTGCGGTGAGCCCTGCGAGCGCTCGCGACGCGACTTGCTTGTTCGCGGCCGTCGCTTGCAGCTCCTGGACGAGCACCTGCGACGCCGCGTCGAACACGACGACGAAGAACCACGCCGTGTCCGGCAGCATCGCGATCGCTTGCGTCACCGCGCGCTTTACCGACTCGATCCGCTCGCCCGCCATCGATCCCGATTTGTCGATGATGAATCCGACGACGAGCGGCCCGCCTCCTCCGGCGGCGACGCTCGCGCTGGCGGTGACGGTGAGGATCGCGTCGACGCGCGTCTGTCCGGGCGAC
>JBBQXV010000319.1:0-10092 GCA_038209335.1 Polyangiales bacterium
ATTCGCCTCGATGACCCTTCGTGATCCGACGTTGTCCTCGTCGCACGTGACGAGCGCCCGTTCGATGCCGAGCGCGCGCGCGACGGGAAGCGCGGCGCGGAGCATCGCCGTCGCGTGGCCGCGTCGTCGGGCGGTCGCGCGAACGTCGTAGCCGATGTGGCCGCCGACTCTTCGCAGCTCGTCAGTCAATCGATGGCGAATGGATACCCGACCGAGGTACTCGTCGCCTTCGACCCACCACAGCGTCGTCGCGGGAACGCGGCTGTCGGCACGCGGAGCCCCCTCGTCGGCTTCCTCGAGGATCGCTTGCACGAACGCCGCGAAGCCCGTCTCGGTGGAGTCGAGCTCGCTCGCGCTGGCGCGTCGCCCCTCGCTCCCGAGCTCGGACGCCGCGACGACGAACGATCGGCGGAACCGGGCATTGGGTCGAACGAGGCTGGGCATGACGGGCGCGTGAGCGATGATTTGCTCGAGCGGACGGCGAGCTTACGCCTCCACCCGCACGAGTCGAAGTACGGCTTCGCGAGTCGCGTGCAGCGCAGAGCGGTCGGCGTAGATCTGTCGTTCGGCCTCATGGACAACCTCCGCGACAACCTCCGCGACAACCTCCGCGACCTCGAGACGCTCCTCGCCCAGAAGCGCCAAGGAGTACGCGATTCCGCCCACGAGGACTTGCGCATAACGCGGTTTGGGTAAACTCACCCGTGCGCCGTCGCTTGTCGCGGTGCGCCCTCAACTACGACCTTCTCGCCGGCGCCGACGACCTCCCCGGCGAACCCAGCCCCGACACGGGCAACCCGCTCCGAAGCGACTTCTCCGACGCGATGGTCGCGCGCTTCGATCGCGCCGCGAAGGATCTCGCGGACGCCGGCTACCGCGTCGTGCGCATTCCCACCGTCGCCTTCGACGACAAGACGTACTTCGCGTACACGAACGGCGTCTACG
Organism: Polyangiales bacterium; assembly: GCA_038209335.1. GTDB lineage: Bacteria > Myxococcota_A > Polyangia > Polyangiales > Polyangiaceae > JBBQXV01. Next base: position 946 of record JBBQXV010000319.1, read on the forward strand.
AGACGCGCGGCGGAAAGAAGATCGCCTGGGTCCCGCAGTACGCCGACACGTCGCTCCCCGACGCGGCGAAGATCGCAAAGCTCGACGAAGCCGCGCGCAAGATCTACGAGGACCTCGGCTGGACGGTGAAGCCCGTCGCGGTGCGCGCTTCGTACCCGTACCACGGGACGATCGGCTGCTTGGCGAACGTGCTCGCGCGCGGGAAGTAAGGTCGATCGACGTCAGCTTTCGCGCTGCATTAGTCGATCGGCAAGTAGAGATCGGTGCGTAGCTCGTCCGGCTTCGCCGTCATCGGAGTGTTTCGGTAGATCTCGTAGGGTGTGCCCGTGCCGACGCGATGGCCGCTCTCGGGCAGCCATCGTCCCATGAAGCGCGCCCATGCATCGCCGAGCAGCGTGTACGGCCCGACGTGCGTCGTGCGCGCGTACCTTCCCGCAGGAAGGCGAATCTCGAAGAGCTCGTTCGGAATGGCAACGTCCGCCGGGACGACGATCCCGGCATCCGAGCGGAGCTCCGCTTGCGGCGTCGTGTCCGGATCGTCGTGGTAGATGGCTACCATCGCGGCGCCGGGATGTTTCAAGAGACCCGCAGGACCTGCGATCGCGCCAAGGCGCTGACAGGCTTCGAAGATCGTGTTGTACGGGCCAAGGTGCGAGATCGCTGCAACCCGCATCTCGGGCATCGGTTGAATGTCGACGTTCATGGCGCAGTCTCCTCGTGGGATCGAAAGGTGAAGATCGGCAGTCGGTGGTTCGGTGAAGTGGAGGCCCGACGGCGCAGCGAGCGCGCACGGTGGCCGCCGCGTCGAGGTCTCGCGCGCGTCGCGCGTACGATCGCGAAATTCGGTCGGCGACGCCGAGTACGCGTCGCGGAAGGCTCGAGTGAACGACTCGTGCGTCTCGTAGCCGGCGTCGAAGGCGATGCTCGTCACGCTGGAGTCGGTCGTCGCCAAACGCGAGGAAGCGCGCTCGAGGCGTAAGCGGCGGTGAAGCTCGAGCGGCGTCTCTCCGAGCATCCCGCGAAAGATTCGGTGGAAGTGGAGCGGCGAGAGCGCCGCGCTGCGGGCGAGCTCCGTGAGGTCGAGCGCCTCGTCGAGAGCTCGAACGATGCGCCGGGCTGCGTTGGTAACGACGTTCTCGTAGAACGAGCGGGTCTCTTGTTTCACACGCTCCAAACTACGCGGACGCAGGGGGCGCTGCTTGACGCCGTTTGAGATTTTCCTTGGTTCACTCGTGCCAGCATCACGCACGTGCCAAATGGACGCCGCGCAGGAGATACTCACCCGAGATGCTAGCTTCAGCGTGGCGGCCGCGGCTTCTCCTCGCGCTGGCGATCGTGCTGCTCTTCTTCAGCGTGCTGTGTCTCGGTCGTCTCTTCGACCTGTGTATCGGCGGTGCCGAATGGGAGGTCTCGCCCGGTCGTGTGCGCGCGATGGGCTTCGCAGGAATCGGCGCGATGCTGTCGCTCGTGATCAGCGCGGTTTGCTTGGGAACGGGGCGGCGCGCGCTTCGGCCGGTTCAGGCGGCGCTCTTTGGCGGCTGGTATGCGATCGCTTTGCTCGGTTTCGCGTGCATCGTCCACAACGGAGGATTCGTCGATGCGTTTCGCTTCGCGCATCGGGTCCGGTTCGCGGCGTACGGCTTGCCCGTCGTTGTCTTGATCGATCTGGCTCTGCTCACCACCTCTCTCTACGCCGTTCTGCGCAGACGGACGTGAAGCGCGCTTCGAAGATCACTCGTGCCACTGCCACGTGAGCACGCCGCCGTCGTCGTGGAGCCCAATCAGGGATTCGTCTCGCTGCCAGTGCCCGGCAGACTCGCGAGCTGATCGATCAGATAGTTGAAGTCGTACGCGTTGTACGCCGCCGCGTCCTGTCCCTGCGTCAAGCCGCCCGCACTGTTGTTCATCGTGTCGCCGCTGAATCCAAGCGGTCCGACGGCGAGCGGGCGATGGTGCACGAAATCGTAGGCGTAGGGATCGCCGAGCGGCCCGTCCTTCGAGTGACCGGGATCGTTCGGGTCGTTGTAGTGCGGCGATCCCGGCGGCTCGAGCCCGAAGTTGTGGCCAATCTCTTGAGCGATGCACGAGCCATCCAGGAACACGCCGCCCCAGCTGCCGGAGACGCATGCAGCTCGGCGAAGGTCCGCGTAGGGCGCGGGCGGCGAGCCAAGGAGTACGCGATTCCGCCCACGAGGACTTGCGCATACCGCGGCTTCCGTAAACTCACACGTGCGCCGTCGCTTGTCGCGGTGCGCGCTCAACTACGACCTTCTCGCCGATCAACTACGACCTTCTCGCCGCGAAGCACCCCGATGAGCTGACGATCGCGTACCGCATCGCGCTTCGTGGCGAGCGGGTCTTCATCGACTGGTTGAGGAACCGTCCTCACGCGACGGTCGTTGCGCCCTACTCGCTGCGCGCGCGCCCTCGCGCGACGGTCGCGACGCCGCTCGCATGGGACGAGCTCGATGCGATGCCGCCCGACGCGTTCGGCATCGACGACGTGGAGCGGCTCGTCGATCGTCCCGATTCGCTCGCCGAGCTGGCGAAGAGCCCGAGCGACGCGGACCCGTTCGTGGCGAAGGTCGACGCGGCGTTCGAGCGGTCGGGGATCGTGCTCGAGACGTTCGACCGTTTTCGTTCGTAGGGTGTCGGCTCGCGAGAGCGTCAGCCATCTCGAGCAAAGCGTTCTTCGGAAACCTGCACGACCTCGTCGAAGGCGACGACGCACCCGGGCCTACTGACAGAGGCCGTTCGTGCACCGGCCGCTCGTGCAGTCGCGCGCGAACACGCACGTCATCTTCTCGGTGTTGCAGAGAGCTCGCTTGTCGATGGCGGGGATTTGGCAGACGCCTAGGCGGCCGTACGGGCTCGCCGCCTGCACGCAAGTCTGACCAGGGCCGCAGTCCCGGTTCACTCGGCACTCCTCCATGCAACGCCCGATCTTGCAGACTTGCGGCGATTGGCACTCCGAGTTGCGCACGCAGCCTAAGCCGGGGCGTGCCGGCTCCTGCCCGTCGGCCGTGGAGCCGAGCCCCACCGCGATCATCGTGAGAACCGCGAGCGCGCCCAGAGCTTTGCCGATGTGGGTGGCCATACAGACGATGCTACGTTCGGGACGAGCGCTCGCAAGGCCGAACGGCGTGTGAATAACGATTCGAATAGACCGTCCAAGCAAACGAACCCGAGGACGAGCATGCGCACGAAAACGCTGACCATCGGTATCGCCGTCGCCGCCGCAACGAGCCTTCTTCTCGTCGGTCGCAGCTCGCTGTCCGGTCCCGGTCCCGGTCCCGGTCCCAAGGTTCCGCCCGCGCCGACGTTCACTCCTCCCGGCCCGCCAACGCTGCCGAATCCGCCGACGTTTCCGCCCGGCGCGAAGCCCGACGGCGCGTACGTCGCCGCGCTCGACACCGCGGTTCTCCCGGCGAACCAGCAAGTGAACGTCGTGAGGCTCGCGCTCCCACCGAACGGCAGCTACGAGATCGTCGCGAAGGTCGTCGTCACGAACGACTCCGCAGACAACCCGATCTCGGTCGCGTGCGCGCTCTCGACCTCGCCCTCGGCCGACGACACGACGATCGACTACAGCTCCGTGACCGTCGCGCCGCAGAGCCGTCTGCCGCTGACGCTGCTCGCGACGTACAGGTATGCGTTCACGGTCGGCACGCCCGTCGTGTGGGTCGCGTGCCGCTCGTCGGGCCCCGGGTCCGCTCGCTGGACGAAGCTCGTGGCGACGCCGGTGAGCAAGATCAACTGAGGTCATTGAAGTATGCGGAGGCGGTGCTCGCGGAAGGCATCGCGCCGTCCTGCGCGCGATCGTCAGCTCCTACCAACTCAAGGAGTACGCGATTCCGCCCACGAGGACTTGCGCATAACGCGGCTTCCGTAAACTCACACGTGCGCCGTCGCTTGTCGCGGTGCGCGCTCAACTACGACCTTCTAGCCCACCCAACGTGCATCACGAGGTCACGAGCGCCGCAGGCGCGCGGATTCTCACCATCATCAGCCCCGGCGGCTTCGACACGTACCTCGAGGAGTTGTCGGTACTAACCGAGAGTCAGTACGCGGACGTCGCCTTCATGCGCGCGCTGGACGAGCGCTTCGACATCTTTCATTGACGGCTTTGCGCCGGCATGCACCAGCAGCACCGACTCGCCCGCCGCTCAAGACGCAGGGAGTGCCGACAGCCAGACGTCGGACTCGGCCGTCGCCGACTCCGCGACGATGGACGCGTCGAGCGCCGACGCGCACAGTCCGGCACCGTCACGATCACCGTCGCTGGAGGAAAAGTGACCGCGACGATCACGACGGTGCCGTCGAAGGGATCGATCGGAATGGCGACGGGAACGATCTCCGGCACGGTGACGTGCCCATGATGACGACCTGATTACGACCTCACCCGTCAGCGATGCACGCGGTACACCGCGCCGTTCGCGCCGCTCAGCAGGTAAATCTCCCCCGCGAGGGTCCGGAACAGGCTGCCTGGACCATCGAGCTCGAATTCCGAGTTCTTGCAACGCGTGTACTCCGGCGGAAAGCACGCTTGAACTTGTGTCGGAAAAAAGGCCGAGTTTCCGAGCCGTACGTTGAAGAGGACGACGTCGTCGTTGTCGACGACGAAGCCGATCGAGGTCGGCGTGGCCGCGACGGCGACCTCGAAGGCGCTCGCGGACACACGGTACCGGTACACGCGGCCGGCGCCCCCGAAGATTGGATCGCCGTTGCTGAGGAACGCGGGTGCGCTGAGCGCCTGCTTGCAGATGCTGAACGTCGAGGCCGCGCACGCACCGCTCGCGTCGTGACGGACGCCGTGCGGATCGAGGTAGTGAAGCTCCCACGTCGTGTGCGTCGTCCCGTCGTAGTTCGAACCGAAGACGGGAGTCGGGAGGAATGCGGTCGCGTCGAAGGGTTCCCACGCGGATGTTCCGGCGCGATGAACCCATGGCGTGAACATCGGACCGACCAACGCGTAGATGTCGCCGTTGGCGTCGATCACGGTCTCGGGCTGCGTCGGCGGCCCGTCCGGCGTCGGGGCGACCACGCGCTCCCATGTCATCCCGGACGCGCGGTACACGGCGTGGTCCATCGGATCCGCGCTCACCGCGTAGACCTTTCCGTCATACCCCTCGATCGGAATCACCGTGAAGGCCGTCGGCCCCGTCATCGGTTGCCACGCTTGCGCCGATTTGGAATAGCGAACGATCGGACCGCCCATCGACTGCGTGATCGGCCCGTCCGCATCGCCTGAGAACCAGTTCACGCTGGCGACGCCAGGGAGAGGCGTGATCGTATACGCGGCCTCTGCCTCGTCCTTGCTCGAACAGCTCACCGGCGCGAGGAGGGCAGCGGCGATGACAGCGAGCGCCAGCGGACGAAAGAATCCCACTTTGCGATCATACAGAACGCTGCGTCGCGAACGCGGCTATTCTGAATGGTCCATGACCCACCGATCCGCGCTCCTTGTCGTGTACGCGCTCGCGATCTCGTCGACGCTCTCGTGCAAGAGCCAAGACGCGACGCCCGGGCCGCGCCTCAACTACGACACCTTCGTCCCCCCGATCGTCGATTCGGAGGCGATCGCGTGCATCGACGCGACGCACGTCGCCGTGCTCCAGCTCGATCACTTCGACATCTTCAAGATCGATGCTCCGAGGTCGGTGACGTCGGTCGCGTCCGTCGCCGCGTCCGCCGACAAGGTCGTTTACGACTGGATGGCGTCGACGCCGGGCCGCCTCTACGTCTCCGACAAGAGCACGGGGGCCGCGCACATCTACGACATGACGAACGTCGAGGCGCCCGTCGAGGTCGGGACGACGACCTTGCTCAAGTCGCCGCCGCTCGCACGCGGCCTCGTCTTGTACGAGCCCGATCCGGAAGGGTTCGTTCCGATCGACGCGACCGATCCGAAGCACCTCGTCCCCGGCGCCGTCGTCAAAGTCTTTCAGCGCGTCCAGAAGTTCACGCCGACAAACGGCATCCTGCTTGCGATCGTCGGCGACGCGCTCTTCGTGCTGAACGGCGAGCATACCGAGGTGAGCACGTACTCGCTGGCGAACCCGATGGCGCCGGCGCCGCTCGCGCGCGCGAACGTCGTCGACGCGGCGGTCGCGGGATCCGATCGACTCAGATTGTGGGGAGGCGCGGTGCGCGACAACAACCTGCTCGTCGGCGCGAGCCGCGTGAACGATCCCGGCGTCAGGAATGGAAGCGTCGACCTCACGCCGGCCGTGTTCGACGTCTCGGATCCCGCGCACGTGCGCGTCGCGGCGATGCCACAGGACATCCCTCCTCCTGCGGGCATCAACGACATCGCGCTCACATCGGACACCATCGTCACGAACGGCCCGTTCGCCGTGATGGGGTTGGCCAACATCGGTCCAGGCGGTCAGGCCGCCACCGGCGTGGTCTTTGCGCATTTTCCCAACGGCGGCAGCGCGCCGTCGGGCTCGCGCGTCTACATCGGATCGAACTTCGCGGGGATGCCAGCAGGCGATCAGGGCATGTATCGCGACGTGTGCTTCGCCGGCGGCACGCTCGTGATGATGAACGACCGGACGGTGTTCATCGATCCGCCGCGCTGATCGCCGAAGCGATCGAGCGCCATCGATGGCGAGCTCGCGCTCTTCGCGCGCGCGCTCACAGAGTAGGCGATTCCTGCCGATCAACATACGCGCATAAGAACTGATCGGTAATCCCCGCCGCCTCCGGCGCTTCTCGCGCGCTACCCGCTTCCACCGCTTGTCCGCACCTACGGAAAGAGCCGCTACGGGGCGGGCTGGACGGCGCTCGTCAAAGCGTTTCCGTGACTCACCGCCCCTGATGCTGCACGATCCACGCGCCCGCGCCGAGCTACTCGCAGCTCGTCGAGGACACGCGCCTCGGAGTCATCCACGTCGCCGGCCAAGTCGGGCTCGCGCCCGATGGCTTCTCGCCGCCGGCGCGTTCGGCCCTGCTACTGGATGTATCGCGCGTCGGCCGCGGCGCTGAGGATCGCTCCGAACTTGCTCTTGCAAACCTCCGCCCCGACTTCGGCCGGACACTGAATCGATAGGATGTTGCTGGCCTTGAGGACGCCGAGGGTGATCGGCACCTCGCCGCACTTGCCCTCGGCAGCATCGACGTCCTTGTCGAGCGGTGCCCGGGTCTTGGTGATCGTGCAGCCTGCTCCGCCGACCGAGGCGATGATCGCGGAGTCCAGGGCGTCCTTATCTCCGAGTGGAACCACCTGCACCGCAAAGCTGATCCACTTCGAATCGGGTTTCGAGACAAGCTTCACGTTGTACTTCGAGCCGGCTCCGCCGCCGCATCCAAGCACACCGGCCATCACGCAGCTCCACACCGTCGACGTTACGATCTTCATTGGAGCAGCGTCTCACGTTCGGCCCGCGCACACCACAATCGCTCCTAGCGCGTCGCTCTTCTGAGCTTCCGCTCTTGGCTCTCCTGAGCACTCGCGCCGATTGCCTCAATGAGTCCGCGGTTCCACTTGGGAGCGAGAAGGTCGTAGTTGAGGCGAGAAGGTCGTAGTTGAGCGCGCACCGCGACAAGCGACGGCGCACGTGTGAGCTTACGGAAGCCGCGTCATGCGCAAGTCCTCGCGGACGGAATCGCGTACTCCTTGAGAACAGATGCATCTGAAGATTGGTCCCCCGAACCCCGACGACATCAGCGCGCTCGCCGTGCACGTGAACCGGGTCGGACAGCTCGCGATCGCGCACCTCGGAAAACAGCTGAGCGGCGGCGAAGAGGATCTGGACATCCTTCAGTCGCTGCTCGACGCGGGATTCGTCGGACCGGCGGACACGTACGACCTTCATTGCATGGGTATTTTGTTCGGGACGCTTGTCGTCGACGCTCTGGACGATGTCGACTGGGCAATGGCGGAAGACGACGACGGACGCGATCCGGCGATTCGCTACGCCGACACGACGCTGCTCGTTTTTCCGATGACCATGATTTCGAAGCGTGTCGAGGACGGGGAAGTCGTGGACGTTCGCGAGCTATTCGTCTTGATCTGTCGGGAGCTGGACCAGCTGAAGCCGGAGGTGCTTAGTAGACATTGAGCCGAACGGTTGACGGCCCGCTACCGGGCGCATGCGCGCGATCGATGGATTGCGCGCATGCGACGTCCGCGGGACGCGGGGAGCGAGTTCGACGGGATTGCCGTCGCGGTGTGAGGATTCGAGAAGAGTGTAACAACTGCGTGGGCCAGTTTTTTTGCTCAACGGCCAAGGAGTACGCGACTCCGTCCGCGAGGACTTGCGCATAACCAATAGATTGCGGGAGCGCGCTCGACGCGTCGCGCCGGTGGCGCCGCGCCGGTGCGCGGTTCCGCAATCTATCCTTGGACGGAGCCGACGCGCGGCAGCAACGCCGACGCCGTCGGTGGCTATGGGGAAGTTGCAGGGAGCGAATGAGCGACGATGTCGCGAAGCGCGTCGGGATCGGCGAAGCGCACACTGCATGGCGAGGCGGGCCTCGCCGATCGTCGCGCTTCACGTACGCGCTCGGAGCCTGTTGTCGGTGGCGTGCGCAGATCTGTCCGACGCCGCGCGGAGCACGATCGCGGCAGGACGGAGGAAGCGCGCGTCGAGGTCACGCGGCCGCCGGCGGCGCGCGACTTCGCGCGAGAGGGAGCGCGGTGCGGACGACCGCGCGCTTCGAGCACGCCGGACAGATGCGCACGTCGACGCCGGACAAGCGCAAGAGAAGATCGCGCCAGTCGGACGCGTCGCGGCGTCGCTCGCGCGTCGGGGCGGCGGGCTCGAGTCGCTGTCGCGCGCGCTCGAGCCGGGTCGTCGCGTGGCTCGAGGAGTGAAGTCCGTAGTGCCGAATCTTGACGAGCGCGGCGGCAATACGTGGTCGACGAAGCGTGCGAGCAGCTCGGGCCCCGCGACGGTGACGGCCTTCCCGTCTTTGGTGCGGAAGGTGACGCCGCATGCGTCCATCGCGTCGAAGCGCTGATTGGAGATGCCGACGCGGTGGGTGTACCGACCGAGATACCGAATGACTTGCTCGGGGCCGCCAAAGGGTCGCTTGGCGTAGACGATCCAATTCTTCTTGCGGAGCGCAGCGATGTCGACGTCGCGGAGATCGAGATCGCCGCGCGCGTGTGCGCGCGCACGACGTCCGCGAGCTCGATCG
>JBBQXV010000320.1:0-10085 GCA_038209335.1 Polyangiales bacterium
TCGAGGTCGAGGTCGAGGTCGAGGTCGAGGTCGAGGTCGAGGTCGAGGTCGAGGTCGAGGTCGAGGTCGAGGTCGAGGTCGAGGTCGAGGTCGAGGTCGAGGTCGAGGTCGAGGTCGAGGTCGAGGTCGCCTACTCCCCAGCGACCGCCGCGGCCTTCTCCGTCAACGACGCGGTCTCCCCCGGCATCGGCGTCGCCAACGCATCCAACGCCGCCGGCAGCAAAATCGTAAACGTCGTCCCCGCCCCCGGCTGCGTCTGCACGTCGATCGTCCCGCCCGCGTTCTGCACGATGCTCTGGCTGATCGCCAACCCGAGCCCCGTCCCTTGCGTCTTCGTCGTGAAGAACGGAATGAACAAGTTCTTCAACACCTTCTGCGAGATCCCCGGCCCCGTGTCGCGCACGCTCACCTCGACGAACTCCGCTTCGTCGCTCGCCGCGCGCCCCAAGTTGCGCTCGCTCGCAGGCGGCGCTTGTGGCGCGAAGCCCGCGCGCGACACCTTGCGCGGCGCCGTGCTCACCGTGATCTTCCCGTTCCCGCTCATCGCCTGAATCGCGTTCTGCATCAGGTTCATCAGGACCTGGCGCAGCTTCTCCGGATCGATCCGCGCGCGCGGCAACACGTCGGCGAGATCCAGCTTCACCTCGACCGCGTCGCCCGTGAGCTGGCTCGACAGGATCTGCACCGTGCGCCGCACCGCCGCGTTCATGTCGAGCGGCACCGGATTTCCCGCGTGCGGGCGCGCGTAATCGAGGAAGCTCGAGACGACGCGGTCGAGGCGGTTCACCTCTTCGAGGATGATCCCGATGAACTCGCGCGACGCGGGATCGGTCTCCGGCGCGCCGGCCGCGCCCTCTTCGAGTAGCTGCGCCGCGCCCTTGATCGCGCCGAGCGGGTTCTTCACTTCGTGCGCGAGGCCGGCGGCCATCGAGCCGAGCGCGGCGAGGCGATCGCGCTCCTTCATGCGCGTGTAGACGCGGCTGTTCGCGACGGCGACGCCGATCTGCGAAGCGACGTTGTCGAGGAGCGAGATCTCTTCCGGCGTGAACGCGTCGCGCACGCGGTCGTCGGCGACGCAGATGACGCCGACGAGATCTTCGTCCTCGCCGCGCACCGCGAGCACCACCGCGCTCTTCATCGCCCCGAGCTGCGCGGCCGCCGTGAGGATCGCCGCGTCGCCCTTCTGCGCTTCGCGCGCGAGCTCTTCGAGCGAGATCGACGACTGCTTCTCCAGCCGATCGAGCAGGGGTCGCGTCGCGAGCCGTTCGATCCGAAGCGGCGCGCCCGCCTCGCCCGTCGCGCCCGCGCCGTCGCGCCCGGCGCCGAACGATCCCGCGAGATCGAACCCGTCGCCGTCTTGGTCACGCAGGTAAATCGCCGCGCTCGTCACGCGGCGCGATTTGCCGAGACCATTGAGGAGCGTCTCGACCATCTCGTCGATCTCGAGCACGTGCGCGAGCCGCCGACGAAGCTCGACGACGCTCGTCTCGAGATCGTACCGCTCGCGAAAGAAGAACTGGTGGATGCGCGTCTCGACCTCTTCTTGAAGCGGCTCGAACAAGACGAGAAACACGATCGCCGCGAGGACGGCGTTCAAGTACATCGTGTTGAAGCCGCCGATGACGACGACGAACAAATAGAAGATGCCGGCGAGCGAGAAGGCGAGCGCGGTCGCGACGAGGAGTCGCCCGGCCATCTCGTAGATGTCGGCGAGCCGCGGGCGCGTGAGCGATTCGGCGAGGACGAACAAGAAGACGATCGACAACACGGCGCCGATCGGCGGCATCTTCACGCCGAGGAACGAGAGAAAGTCGGCGAGCGTGAACGTCGTCGCGAGCGCGCCGACGACGACGAGGAAGCGCACGCGATCGCGCACCGCGCGCGATGGACTGCGCAGGCCGCGTCGGGCGAGCTGGATGAGCGCGGCGGCGAGGAGACCAAAGACGTAGAAGTACGCGAGCCCGAGCGAGATCGGTTGCTCGTGGTACGGCGACACGACGACCGCGAGCATCGGGATGCCGACGATCGTCGCGAAGCGCGTGAGGCGGCGCGGCTGCGCGGGCGCTTCGGCGGGGACGACGCTTTGAAACAGGTGCACCGCGAACTGCGGCAAGAGCACCGTGAGCACGCCGGTCGCGCGGACCCAGATCTCCGCGTGGAAGAACCCGGTGAGCGACTGACTCGCGTACCAAAACGCGAGCGCGGTGGCGAACGCCGCGAAGAGGAGGTGGACCGCGCGGCGCCCGCGAAGCAAGACCGAGAGCGCGATCGCGAACGCGAGGATCGCGCAAAACAGAATGGTCTTCGGACGGAGATCCTCCACGGCGTGGAGTGTGGCCCTAAACGCCGGTGAAAGTCGAAACTAGAGCGGAGTCGATCACTCCGTCGGGGTCAGTCGCTCCAGGCCGCGGCTGGTGGCGCCCCCGTTGGGGCCGTTCGGGCAGTTGTTCGGACGCCACGGCTGCGGCTCCGGATCGCACGGCTCGAACGCCGTCGACGGAAGGACGTGGTGGCTTCCGCTACCACCAACCTTCACGCCGGGATCGCCTTGCCCCGTCGACGGCGGGTGCCCACCACCGCCCGTGTTCGCCGCGGGAGTCCCCGGCGCGTTCGTGACCGCTTCGTCCTGCTGCTCGAAAGCGCAGCCGGTAGCGAGCGTACCGAGCACAGCGAGGAGACCAATCACTCGAATCATCATCACGAAACCTCCGACGAGACCGCTGCAAGGCCGTACTGCTTCACGAGTTGCGAAAGACGCGGGCGCTTCATGCCGAGAAGCGTTGCGGCCTTGGTGATGTTCCCTTTTGTTTCGGCGAGCGCGCGCGCGATGCAGTCGCGCTCGATCTGCCTCTTCATGTCCGACAGCGAGAGCGCGCCCTGCCGCACCTGCGCGTACGCGACGGCGGTGGCGTTGGCTTCGCTTTGCGGGAGCGCGGCGTCGTCGTCGACGTCGTCGTCCGGCGTCTCGACGAGACGCTCGCTCGAGTCTTCGGCGGCGGCGCCCGCAAACGAGGGGAGCGCGGGCGGGAGGTAACTCGAGCGCGACGATCGCGCGGCGGCTGCGGCGTGCGCGGCGGCGCGGAGGTCGTCGACGTTCTCGACGAGGTGCGCACAGGTGATCATCTCGTCTTCGGCGAAGAGCGATGCGGCGCGGAGCGCGTTCTCGAGCTCGCGCACGTTGCCCGGCCAGCGATGGCGTCCGAGGAGATCGAGCGCGTCGGGCGCGAGCGTCTTCGGCGCCTCGTCGCGCTCGGCGGCGATGCGCCCGAGGAGGTGCTCGCTGATGCGCGGAAGATCGCCCATGCGCGCGCGGAGCGGCGGGAGCTCGAGGGTGATCCCGCGGAGGCGGTAGTAGAGGTCCTCGCGGAACTCGCCGCGCTCGACCATGCCGCGGAGATCGCGGTGCGTCGCGCAGATGATGCGGACGTTGGCGCGGATCGGCGTGGTGCCGCCGACGCGCTCGAACGTGCGCTCCTGAAGCACGCGAAGGAGCGCGACCTGCGTGCGCGCCGAGACGTCGCCGATCTCGTCGAGGAAGAGCGTGCCCCCCTCGGCGAGCTCGAAGCGACCGCGGCGTCGCGCGGCCGCGCCGGTGAACGCGCCCTTCTCGTGGCCGAAGAGCTCGGACAAGAGGAGCGTCTCGACGAGCGCGGCGCAGTTGACGGTGACGAGCGGTCCGGCTGCGCGTTCGCTCGCGCGATGCACGGCCTCGGCGATGAGCTCCTTGCCGGTGCCGCTCTCGCCGCGGATGAGGATGGTGCTGTTCGAGCGCGCGACCTTCTTCACCGCCGCGAGGAGGCCGCGGATCGCCGGATCGTCGCCGACGATGTCACGCGCGAGCGCGGCGATCTGGACGGCGCGCGGCGTGCGCGGAGCTTCGTCGCGCGCTGGCTCGGGATCGCTGAGAATCGCGTGGAGGCGCGTGAGCGCGATGACGTCGGGGCGCGCGAGGAACGCCGCGCGAATGTCCTGCCCGAGCGTGTCGGCGACCGCGTCGCGAACGCCCATCGCTTGTTCGACGTGCGCGCGCGCCGCTTCGATGTTCCCGTTCGAGCGGTGGATCTCCGAGAGGAGCGAGTGCGCCTCGATGAGCACCTCTTCTTCACCGGTCGCGCGTGCGAGCGCGAGCGCGTCGATCGCGAGACGCTCGTCGTTCTCGCCGGACGCACGCGACAAGAGCGCAGTGAGCAGCGCGACTTCGGCGCGCGCTTCGTCGGTCGTCGCCATCTCGCGCGCCGGTCCGAGCGCTTCGGCGGCGCGCCCGAGATCACCGTCGTCGAGCGCGATGCGCGTGGCGACGCGGTACGCCGCGCCGATGCGGTCACGCTCGCCCGCCGCTTCGGCGTCGACGATCGCGCGGCCGATCTCGCGCCGCGCCTCGGCGGTGTTCCCGCGGATGAGCGCGACCCGTGCCGCCTGGATCCCGAAGAGCGCCGAGCGCGCCGGCGGCATGCCCGGACCGAGCGTGCGCCGACCGAACGCGATCGCGTGCTCGGCGTGATCGAGCAGACCGAGCTTGCGCCGAAGCTCGGCGAGGTTCGCGAGGATGCGCGCGGTCGCGAGGCGATCGCCCAAGTGCTGGCGCAGCTTGAGCGTGCGTTCGGAGAAAGAGAGCGCTTCGGCGTAGTCGTGACGCCACGTCGCGACGACGGCGAGGTTGTCGAGCGCGTACGCGCAGGCGCGCGCGTCGTTGGTGCGCTCGCCTTCGGTGAGGACGGCCTCGAAGACCGCGCGCGCCTCGTCACCGAGCCCCTTCGACAGGAGCGCGATGCCGCGGTTCAACCGCGCGCGGAGCTCGGCCGTCGCTTCGCCCTTGGACAAGGCGGTCCAGGCGTCTTCCGCGAAATGCCGATCCGCTTCGTCCCACTTTGCTTCGGCGAGGAGGATCTTGCCGAGCGTGTTGCGCGCCTTCAGCTGGGTCGCCGCCAACTTCGACACCGACAGCGCGAGCATCGACTCGGAGGTCGCCGCTTCGAGATCGCCGCTCAAGTACGCGACCTCCGCGAGCTCGACGGCGATGAGGGCCGCGGTCTCGTCGTCGCGATGCGTGATCAGGAACTTGCGACCGCGTTCGAGCGCGACACGTGCCGCGACGAGATCGCCGAGCGCGCCCGCCGCTTGCCCGACGAGGAGCGTGACCGTCGCGTCGTCCGCCGCCAGCGTCGCCGCCGACTGCGCCCAGCGGTGCGCCTCTTCGGCCTCGCCGAGCGCGAGCGCGCGCTCTGCCGCGCGAACACGAAGCGAGAGCTGCGCCGCCGCCGGAAGCCGCGCGACCGCGTCCATCCAGCGCACGACGAGCTCACGCCGCGCGAGTGCGTCGTCGGCGTCGCCGAGCGCCGTCGCGTGTGCGCGATCCGCGGCGTCGTACGACTCGGCACGGAGAAGCAGATCGGCCGCGCGCGCGTGCGCCCACGGATCGCCGTGGAAGCGCGCCATGAGCGCCGCCGCGACGACCGCGAGATCGCTCGCGCTCGCCTTCGACGCAGCCTCGATCGCGACCGGCTCCCACGGAACGCCGATGCCGACTTGGCCGCGCGTGATCTCGACCGCGCCCGAACGCAAGAGCGCATCGAGCGTCTCGCCCGCTGCTTCGGGACCCGACGCGCCGAGCACCGCGAGATCCGACGCCGGCCACGCGCGCCCCGCGAGCGCGAGCGCCGCGAAGAGGGCGCCGCAACGCGCGGGCGGCGCAGGCGGCGTCACGTCGATCGGAAGCGGCGCGCGTCGAACGCTCGCCCACCACGCATCGAGCTTCGCGATCTCGTCCGTCGCAACATCGGCGTGCGCGTCGTCCGCGACCGCCGTCCACCAGCGACGCATCTCGGACGCGTCGAGCGTGGGCGCGACGTCGAACGTTTCGGCGCGCAGATCGTGCGCAGCGTCGCCGACCTTCGCGAGGAAGATCACCAGCGGCGGCGCGCTGAGGTTCGACAGCTCGAGCGCGACGCTTCGATCCCACGTTCCGGCGGCCGGGAGCGCCGCGATGATCACGGCGTGACGCGCGTGCGCGGCCTGCGCGATCTCGCTCGCGCATCGCGCCGGATCGCACGGCAGCTGCGACAACCCGAGGAGCGAAGCGACGTCACGCCAAAGCGGCGCGCCCGCGGTCGATCGCGCGAACACCGGCGTCGCTCCGAGCGCGCTCATGCGACGACCGACGTGTGCACCTGCCGCTGCGCCTGCATCCAACGACGTCGCACGAACGAGCATCACCGCGGCCGGACCTGCGACCACACGCTCGTCCAGCTCTGCAAAGCCAGCAGGACGACTGAGCGCTGTCGTCTGCGGAGCAGACGCCGCAGAGATCGGTGAAGCGAAAGAGCTCGCCGGCAAGGTCATGGAGGCATACCCCTCGGTGCTGCTCCGTCAAGGCGCTGACGCCCGGGCGAAGAGAAGGACGATACGAAGCGATTCGAAGCGTCGAACGTGCTCACGTAGCATCGCGTGTGCCTGCGATGGGGTCGCGAAAATCACGGGAAAACAAGGCCCGCGCACCCGCCCCTACGCCGGCAGCGTCAGCGATTGCACACGAAACGTACAGAGGACTTGGACAGGTCCTCGTCTGTTCAGGCACTCACGATGCGGGTCACGAGGCGAGCACGAGGCGAGCACGAGGCGATCACGAAGCGATCACGAAGCGATCACGAAGCGATCACGAACGTAGCGGTCGTCGCAAGAACGCTTCGATCGCGCCGAACGCGTACTCGGGTGCATCGCCGATCGCGCGCGCGAGCGGGAGCTGCGCTTCGGCGCTCGCGATGTAGAGCGGAACGGCGGCCGGGAGCTTTTCGCGCAGGACGGCGAGGTGCTTCTCGACGCCCGCCGCGTCGCCGCGTCGCACCGGACCGGTGAGCGCTTCCGGGAAGCCGAGCGCTTCGACGTTCTGTGCGACGCTCTTGAGGAGGGGACCGAGGAGCTGGGGCGCGACATCGCGCGGCACACCCGCGCGCGCGAGGAGCTCGGCGCCCATCGCCGCGAGCGCAGCCGCGCCGTTCGCCACGAGCCCAGCCGCCGCGTGGTAGCCAATCGTGTCGAGACGCGCGAACGTCCGCGGCTTCATTCCAAGCTGTTTCGCGAGCCTCTCGGCGCGCTTCACCGCGGCTGCGTCGCCTTGCACATGGACGTGCCCACCCTTGAGCTCTGGCCCGAACGTAGTCGACGCGAACGCGATCATCGGGTGCATCTGCGCGACGCCTTGGCACACGCCGCGCAACGCCGCGAGCGGTTCGGCGTCGAGCGCTCCCGCGACGTGAAGCACGACCGCCTTCTTCGCGACGAGCCCGGAGTCACGGAGCTTTTCTGCCGTCGGACGAAGATCGCGATCGCGGACCGCGAGAATGATCACGTCCGCTTCGATCTTCTTTTTTGGGAGCCCGTCGCGCGCCGCGCGGAGCACCGTCTCGCACTTCGCCTTGCGCAGCGCCTTCGTGAGCGCCTGCCCCAGCTTCCCCGCTCCCAGGACGAAGACCTTCATCTACAGTGCAGTATAGAGCCCTCGCTGCGCGATGTGGTCGAGCACTGCACGGGGGACGAGCGAACGGAGCTCGTCGCTGGAGCCTGCCGCGAGCTTGCTCCGGACCTCGGTGCTCGAGACGCTGGGAAGGAGGGGCTCGGGCGCGTCATTTCGGCCGATTCCGACGCGCCCGAGGACGATCGGCGGAGCGATCCGCGCGATGGCCTCGAAGCCGAACCACTTGGAGGTTTCCGCAAGGATATCGGCGCCTATCACGAGGCGAAGTCGCCACTCGGGGTGCGTCGCGGCGAGGTGCTCGAGCGTCCTCAAGGTGCGGCTGTCCCCGCCGAGCTCCTCCTCTACCCGCGACACCTTCACCTTCGGGAGCCAGCCCATCGCAAGCTCGCACATCGTCACCCGGTCGTCGTACGGCGCGAGCGGCTTCGCGAACGGATGCTTGAACGTCGGCACCACGAGCACCTGATCGACCTCGTGCGTGCTCAGCGTCAGCGTGACGGCGAGGACGTGCGCGACGTGCGGCGGGTTGAAGCTCCCACCGAAGACGGCGACGATCACGTCGACCCCTGGACGCGCATCTTGGCCGCGCGCGGGACGACGAGCGGTTCGTGGTGCGTCCGGTTGCCGTCGGTGTCGTAGACCGAGCCGAGCACGGTCTCGCCTTCGTCGTCCAAGATGAGGACGCCGCCGCCCGCCGAGCCGAGTCGACCCGGCGTGAGAAACCATCGCGCGCCGATCGCCTTCACGAGCGGCACGTCGCTCTTGCCGTAGACGAGGAACGTCGCCGAGAAGATGTCTTCTTCGTCGAGCTGGCCTTTGTCGTGGATGAGGACGGCGACGCGATCGCCGAACATCTCGACGCTGAGCCCGTCGTGCGGGAGCTCTTCGAGCGCGCGGAGGCGAAGGCGCGCGCGTTCGGCGATCACGAAGTCGTCGATCTCTTTCGGCGTGCCGTCGAGCGCGACGTGGCGCGCGCGATCCCAGATCGCGCCGTGCGATGGATCCGCGCCGACGATCGACGAGGCCCACGTCCCGACGACCTCTTCGAGCGCGTCGTCGTCGCCGAGGTAAATCGCGCGTCCGACCTTCGCACCATTGAGGAGGAACTCCGCGGCACGAGCGAGCGCGACGAGGTTTCCTTCGGCCGGGCCGAGGAGACCGAGTCTCATCTGTGTGGCTCGCGAGCGAAGGAGATCAAGACCCCCTACTTTCGGAGTGTCGGGCCGTGTTGTCAAAGGTCGTGGTAGACGATCGACCTCGATGCGCGTCACCCCGCCCCGCGATCCGGTGACCCTGACCTTCGACGGCGACGAAGTCCCTGCTTCGCGCGGCGAGCCGGTCGCCGCTGCGCTCGTCGCCGCCGGAAAAATCTCGCTCGCCCGCAGCGCGAAGTTCCACCGGCCGCGCGGCCCCGCGTGCTTTCGCGGCGCGTGCGACGGATGCCTCGCGCGCGTCGGCGATCGCCCGAACGTCATGACGTGCCTCGTCCCCGCCGAGGACGGCATGGTGATCCATTCGCAGAACACGCTCGGCTCGCGCCAGGTCGATTTGCTGCGCGTCACCGATTGGTTCTTCCCCGACGGCATGAACCACCACGAGCTCTTCGCCGGCGTTCCGGGCGTGCAGCAGGTGATGCAGATCTTCGCGCGTCGCGTCGCGGGGCTCGGCAAGCTGCCGAAGGAGATCGTCTTACCGCGGGCCGCTTCCCGACGAAGCGCCGATGTCGTCGTCGTCGGCGCCGGACCTTCGGGAATGGCCGTGGCGACCGCGCTCGCATCGCGCGGACGCGACGTCGAAGTGATCGACGACGCGCTCGTCGTGGGCGGCGGCACCTCCGCGCTCGTCGCCGACGACGCGCGCGCGTGGACGTCGATGCGCGAAGCGTTCGCGAAGAGCGGCGCGCGCCTCCGCCTCCGCACCACCGCCGGCGGATTCTACGGAGACGATCTCCTCGTCGTCGGCGACGACGGGGCCGAGGTCCTCTCCGCGCGCGCGTTCGTCCTCGCGCCGGGCGCGCACGACGGTGTCCTCGCGTTCGACGGCAACGATCTCCCCGGCGTCATGAGCGCACGCGCCGCCGGATGGCTCCTCGCGCGCGGCGTTCTCGCCGGAGAGCGCGTCGTCGTCGTCGTGCCGGAAGGGGGCGGACCGTTCGGCGAAGCATTCGCGCGCGCCGCCGCGGCGATGAAGGCGCCGTGCGAGATCGCGATCGTGCACGGCGTCCCCATTCGCGCGAAGGGGACATCGCGCGTGAAGGAAGTGATCGTCGCGACGGCGTCGGGCGAAGTCGCGCACGACGCGGATCTCCTCCTCGTCGATGCACCTCGCGCTCCGGCGTACGAGCTGTGCGCGCAAGCGGGAGCGACGCTCGCGCACGAGCCGCGCGGCTTCGTCGTTCGCACCGACGGCGGAAAGATCCACGATCACATTTGGGCACTTGGTGAGGTCGTCGGCACACCATTCGACGTCGCAACGTTGTCGGATGAGGCCGAAGCAGTAGCGCGCCACATTTCGAAGTAGCAGTCTGACGGAGCGATGAAGGCGTCATCGATTCTCTTCGGCGCCCTCGGCGTCCTCGTCCTCGCCGGCGCGTGCGGCGACGACGCGACCGGCG
>JBBQXV010000321.1:0-10043 GCA_038209335.1 Polyangiales bacterium
CGTGAACGTCGGCAGGAGGATCGGATTCGTGAGCCCATCGTTGCCGGTCGTCGTGCGCGCCGCGTTTTGAAAGATGAGCTGCGGCACCGAGACGAGGTTGGGAACGTGGATGCCCGTCGTCGGATCGTTGCGCAAGAAGAACGACGAGCGCGGCCGATGCGGCGCAGAGACCGGGAAGAACGCTTCGAGCGACGTGCTCGCAACGGCCACGCTGGCGACGCTCTGCTTCGACTTCGGCGCGTGGTACGGATTGGTGTCGTCGAGGTTGGTGGCTGCGGGCTCGGGCGCCGCGAGCGCGCTCGGCTGATCAGTCCCGCTCTTGTCGTCGTGACCGAGTGGATCCGGACGCCGGCACGGCGCGTCCCAGTCGTCGACGTCGATGACGACGATCTGCCCGTTCGACAACGTCGCGAGCGCGAAGACCCCGCGCAATCGGTACGGTCCGAGCGGGACCGCGATGAGCCCGGAGCTGGGGCGGTAGCTCGCGCCGAGCGCTTCGTCGGTGTCGGGGAACGCATTGAGGAGCGTCTGGTCGACGCCGACACAACCGACGCGCGTGTCGTCCGGCCGTTTGTCGCCGTCGCCGGGGAGGCAATGCGCGTTCGGGTTCGGGTTGCAGATGATCCCCGTCTTCGCGGCCGTCAGCGGCTGACCGGCCTTCTGCGTGAGCGGCCAGTCCGTCCGCACGAACGCGACCGCAGCGACCGGCGCGTTGAACGCGAGGCGATCGACTGGCTGGAACGGATTGAGCTCACCATGCGGACGCACGAGCGGCGTGCGCGCGGACGCCGCGCCGAGGGTCACGTCGTAGACGATGAGGCTCCCCTGCTTCTTGTCGACCGCATAGAGGAACCGCTTGAAGTCGCTCGTCGACGGACTGATCGCGAGCGGACCGACGGACACCTTGCGGGACGGCTCCTCGACGCTCGTCGCCAAGAGCGGCGGCAGCTCGCGCGGCGCGCCCGGCACCGACACATCGATCGCATGGATGACCGGGAGGGCGTCGTCGGAGACGTAGAGAATGAAGTTGTGCTCGTCGAACGCGAGCGCGGTCGGTCGCGGCGGCTCGAGCGGACCGAAGTCGAGCGCGTCGGATGCGCCCGCGTCAGTGATGCCCGCCTCGCCCGCTTCGGCCGCGCCACCGTCGCTCGCCCCCGCTTCGCTCGCGTCCGGCGTGCCGCCGTCGGCGAGTGGAGCTGCGCAGTGCGCGGCGAGCGGCGGATCGGTCGGACGAAGATCGACGCCACCGTCGATGTACTTCACGCCGTCTTCCCACGCCGCGCTGATCGGAATCGAGGTGGGCAGCGTGCTCCCGAGATCGATGACCGAGGTCACCGGACACGGCACGAGCGATCCCGGATCGACCGTTGGCCCGGCGCTGACGTCGACGCCCGCGCCACGAAGGAGCGGCCGCGGATCGATCGTGATCATCTTCGCGCGCGCGCCGCCCGTTCCGGCGAGGACCGCCGCGACCTCGTACTCTGGCGCGCCCGTAGCGATTCCAGCATCACCCGCGTCGCCCGCGCCCGCGTCGCCCGCAGGCGCAGTGCTCGGACGCGGAACGATCGCGAGCGCGATCGGAATTTGCGGAAGCGCGCACGCAGGCAACGCCGGCAACGTGAGGGGCGGCGGAATGACGAACGGCACCGGGAACTGCGAATCTCCCAACGCGCGATCGCTCGGGATGCCGTAAATCGCCGGCTTGTTCGGCTCGGCCGTCGACACGAACGACATCACGCCGTCGGGCGCCACAGCGACGTCGGTCGGCAGCGCGCCGACCGGAATGAAGTTGATCCCCGGCGTCGAGCGATCTTCGTCGACGACCCAGCCCGCCGTCAGATCGACGAGCGCGATCTCGCCGCGCGTGGTCTGCGTCACGAGGGCGAACAGGTGATTCGGCAAGAGATGTCCGTCGACGCCCGGACCGACCGGCGCGCAGTCGGCCTGGCGCAGCGGCTTCGCGCGGATCGGAACCTGATACCCGGTGTTCGGATCCGTCGTGAAGACCTGCAAGCAGACGACGTCGACCTTCTGCGCGCGCTCGAACGTGCGCACCGGCACGTTGACCGGCGTCGACGAACAGCTCGTCGACGCGAGCGGCGCCATGACGCTGATCGCGCCGAGCACCGAGACGAGCACCGCGCCACGAACGAGTGCGGCGCTACGGCCGAACAATCGGAAGCTGCGAACGTTCAATGCGTCCCCTTCGGCAACGTGGGCTGCCCGAGCGAATAGACGACGCGCTCGAACGTGTCCTTCTTGATGCGCGAGTTGTCGAGGTCGACGAGCTGGATGAACGACTTGGTGAAGCTGGCGACGTACATGAAGCGGTACGTCTTGACCGTCAGATCGGGATCCATCGAGGCCAGGCGCGGATCGTCGTTGACGGCGGCACCAGCGGCGACCTGATCGAGATCGAACGGATCGAACGCCACCGCGTACGGCCCCTGCCCGGTGCGAATGATGTTCTCGACGACGCCCGCCTCGGGATCGAAGATGAAGATGGCGCTCGAGTCGAAGCAGACGATGAAGACGCGGAGCGCGAGATGCCCCGTCGCGTCGACGATCGGCCCGAGGTAGACGCGTGACGGGCCGAACGTGAGCGGGATGTTTTGGTAGATGACGATGCGATCAGCGTCGTAGGTGTCGCTGCCGTCGGCCGCAGGCTGGCCGATCTCGCCGACGAGGAGCGTCGCAGGGCTGCGGTTCGCGATGAAGACGCGCGCCGGGCGACGCGCGCATTGCTTTTTTTGCGCCGCGGTCGCGTTGGCCGGCAGCGCCATCTTGCAACGAATGCGCGGCGTCGGATCGATGACGAGCCCGCGCGAGTCGGTGCTACCGGCATTCGCCGTGAGCGAGAACGTCGCCTCCTTGCTGAGGAACGGCCGATGAAGCGCAGAGTCTTGCGGCACGCCCGGCCCCGCGCCCTGATCGTAATAGAAGCGGAGCAGATCGATCTCGGGAGCCGCGCGCGTCGTGAAAATGAACGCCGGGTTCGGCGGCAGATCGGGACCGCTGACCGGGAACGCATCCGGATCGTGCGGCACGGTCGCGATGCCGTTGCCGCCGACCGGGAGACCGTCGAGCACGAACTGGAGCGCCGGCGCCTCGGTCGGTCCGCTGCGCGTCGTCGGGTCGAACCCCGTCGACAGCAAGCTCACCTTCGTGTCGGTCTGGTGCGTGACGACGACCGAGCTCCCGTCCTCGCTCTCCGCCATCCCGAACGGCTCGCCCGGCATCGTCACGTGGCGCGTGTTGTTCGCCTCGAAGGGATCGCTCCCCGCGTGATGCGCAGAATCGCAGCGGCCGTTGATGCGCGTGCCGCAGTCGATCTTGAAGGGCGGGTACGAGTCGGGTGTGTCCTTGGGCGCCGGATGCGTGAGGTTGCCCTCGTCCGCGACCACGTCGCCCCACGTGAGCGACGCGTCGCCGCGCACTGGAACGTAGAGTCGTGTCTGCGTGCACGGCAGAAGTCGGCGCTGCTTCGCGGCGTCGTCGGGATCGAGCGGCCATCGCGACGGCTGCAAGTTGGCCTCCGCGCACGACAAGCGCATGTCGGTCGCGAACGCGCCGATGACGACCGAGTCGCGCACGTAGTACGTCGCGTCGACCGGCGGCGAGCACGCCTCACCGAGCGGCTGCCGCGTCCCCGATCCGTCGCTCTGGAAAATCGGCGGATCGCTCGGGCACGGATTGGGCGCCGGCAGAGGCCGCGTCAGAATGCCGTTGGGCCACGAGCGAACCGCGTTCTCGCGCGGGTTGGCGAGCAGCGTCGGATCTTTGATCGCGATGACGGCATCGCGTCGGACCTGCACGAGGTCGTAGCTCTGCACCGTCCCGCCGTTCCACTGCAGATCGAAATCCGAGTTGGCGACGTAGAGGACGCTGCCCCCCTTGGACACGACGAGCCCGATGGGGAAATAAATCTGCTGGCCTGGCGGCGTCGTCCCGTCGCCCGCGTTGTAGCAAGCGGACCCAACGACGCCGAACGCGACGGCGGACGTCGCGGAGAGGACGCATGGCGCTACCAATGCGAGGAAGGGCTTAAGGAGCCGAAGGCCCGATCGGCCGGGCGGGATCATCGCGGCGGAGCCTAGTCAGGGGGTGGAGTCGTGTCGAGGATAGAAGTTGCCGCGCCTGACGGCGTCGTTCAGCGCTTCACAGGAGCTCGACGATGATCACTCCACGCTCGCCTTCTTCCGGCGTCGCTGCGGGCGCGCGCGGGCGCGGACGATCGATCGGAAGCTCGAGCTGCGGCTGCTGCTCGTGGCGCGCGCGCTCTTCTTCTTCCCGCTTGCGAATTTGCTCGATGATGAACGGAGGGAGCATCGGGGACCTCCTTCGGGGAGCTGCCCACGGATAAGGTCTTCTGAAAGCCTACGCGTCTTCTGGCCTTACTCGAAAAAGTTAGCAACAAGGGTGCCGGGGTCAAGAGTTCGTCAAAGCGAGACGATGCGCGCTGCGTTAGTCTGACTCGTTAGACGTGCAGAAAAGAGATTTCATCGTCCGCTCGTTCTCACTGTGGGTGGGTCTCCTTGTCGCGGCAAGTGTTCCGCTCGCCCACGCCAAGCCGTTCGAGCCGACCGGAGCCGACTGGGAAGGGTGCGCGGACTTCATTCAGATCGCGCGCGACGAGCTCGGCGCGGGGCGCGTCATCGTCGCGACGACGCTCGACATGCACGAGCTCAAGCGCGAGGACGCGATCGTGATCGTGCATCCGGAGCGCACGCTCGACGCGGAGCAGCTGAGCTCGTTCATGCGGCATGGCGGGCGCGTCGTCCTGCTCGACGATTTCGGAACGGGCGACGCGCTCCTCCGTCACTTCGGCATCGCGCGCATTCCCGCGCCGCAGCGACCGGCCGAGTCGCTCCGCGGCAACCCGCAGTTCGCGATCGCGGAGCCCGCGAGCAATCACCCCGTCGTGCAAGGCGTCGGCAAGGTCGTCACGAACCATCCGACCGGCTTGCGGCATCCGGATCTGTCGCCGGTCCTCAAGCTCCGCGCGCTCGGCGAGCCCGAGGTTCTTCTCGGTGAAGCCGGCGCGGTCGGGCAAGGGAGGTTCCTCGCGATCGGCGACGCGTCGATCGTCATCAACTCGATGCTCCGCTATCCCGGCAACAAAGCCCTCGCGCGCGGAATGTTGCACTATGCAACCGACGACGACACCTGGGGCAAGCGCGGCGGACGGGTCTTCTTCGCGGTCGGCGACTTCGAGCAGAAAGGGACGTTCGGCGGCGAGTCGGCGTTCTGGGATCAGCTGAACGACTTCAGGCGAACGATCGTCGACGCGCTCGAGCAAGTGCGTCGCGAAGGAATGCCGCCGCCTGCGGCGTACGTTCTCGCGGTCTTGGTCGGGCTCGCGATCGTCTTGTGGATCGGGTCGCGCGCGGGGAAGACGCATCGCGCGGTTCCGCCGCGGTTCGTGCGCGGGATACCGCTCGTCGTCCAAGGCGGCGTCGCCGGCCACGCGGCGGTCATCGGCGCGCCGAGCACGTCGCGTGTCCTCGCGATGCTCGAGCTGAAGAGCGCCATCGAAGAGGATCTGTGCGGCCTCCTCGATCTCGACGGATCGCCCGGCCACGACGCTCTCGTTCGTGAGATCGAGAGCGCGCAGCTGCTCGACACCGCGCAACTGCGCGCGCTGAAGCGCATTCTGTTACGTCTCAATGACGTGGAGACCGGCGCGCTCGCACGACGATCCGCCGGGATGCAGCGCATCCGCGACCGCGAGGTCCTCCAGATGGCTGGTATGATGCGAGACTTGCTGGTGGCGGCGCACGCGCGGAAGGCCGAAGGTGGCCGCCACGATCGAACCGATTCGAGGAGCGTGCCTACGTGACCGCCGTCGCCACCAACGAGATCGCCGCCGCCAAAGAGCGCGTCGAGGAGCTGCGCCGCGAAGTGGCGCGCGTGTACCTCGGGTCCGGGCGCGCGCTCGAGACGATGCTCATCGCGCTCCTCGCGCGCGGCCACGTGCTGCTCGAAGGGGTGCCGGGCGTCGCAAAGACGACGCTCGTGAAAGCGTTCGCGATGGCGCTCGGGTGCTCGTCGCGGAGGATCCAGTTCACGCCGGATCTGCTGCCGGCCGACATCACCGGGACGTACGTGTTGTCGCCGAAGGACGGGACGTTCACGCTGCGCGCCGGTCCGGTGTTCGCGAACGTCGTGCTCGCCGACGAGATCAACCGCGCGCCCGCGAAGACGCAGTCGGCGCCCCTCGAGGCGATGCAAGAGCGTCAGGTGACGATCGAAGGCGATCGCTTCGAGCTGCCGCTTCCATTCCTGGTGCTCGCGACGCAGAACCCGATCGATCTCGAAGGGACGTATCCCCTCCCCGAGGCGCAGATCGATCGCTTCCTCGTTCGGATCGCGATGGGGTATCCGTCGCCGCGCGAAGAGGTGCAGATGCTGCGAGCCTACGGCGTCGATCCGCCGGTCGCGCGTTCGGTGCTCAGCCCGCGCGACGTGATCGCGCTCCAGCAAATCGCGGCGCGCGTCTACGTCGAGGACGATCTCCACGACTACGCCGTGGCGCTCACCAACGCGACGCGATCGCATCCCAAGGTCGCGCTCGGCGCGAGCCCGCGCGCGACGCTCGGCCTCGTGCAAGCGGCGAAGGCGTCGGCGCTCCTCGCGGGGCGGCCGTTCGTCGCGCCGGACGACGTGCGCGCGGTCGCGCCGTTCGTGCTCGCGCATCGACTCATCATGTCCGCCGACGCCGAAGGCGACGTGCGCGGGCGCGAGCGCGTGATCGAAGAGGCGCTCTCGAAGGTCGCGTACCGCCGCGGAGTGCGCGCGGTCTGAGCGATCGGTCGCGTCGCGTCGTCGTGCCGATGCGTTGGCCTCTGCGATCGCTCGACGCCGCGTTCCCGTGGGTCGTCACCGCAGCATTCGCGGCCGTCGCGTCGTGGGGCGCGGCGCATCACGAGATGTGGCGCGACGAGCTGCAAGCGTGGCTCCTCGCACGCGACAGCGCGTCGCCGATCGAGCTTCTTCGCAACATGCGGTACGACGGGCACCCGGCGCTCTGGCATCTCGTGCTCATGCCGCTCACGCGCATCACGCGCGCGCCGATCGCGATGACCATCGCGCACGTCGCGATCGCGACCACGACCGTGTTCCTCGTCGCGCGGTTCGCGCCGTTCACGCGACTGCAGCGCGCGCTCTTCGCGTTCGGATATTTTCCCCTCTACGAGCTCGCAGTCATTCGGCGAAGCTACGCGCTCGGGCTCCTCTTCGTCGTGCTCGTATGCGTTCACCATCCGAAGCGCTTCGAACGACCGGTCGTTCACGGCGTGCTCCTCTTTCTGCTCTCGCAAGCGAACGTCGTGGCGATGATCGTCGCCGCCGCGTACTCGTCCGCGCTCGCCGTCGAGATCGTGCAGCGCCGCCGCGATCCCGAGATCGCATGGGCACGCGCGGCGGCGAGCGTGGCGCTCGGTGCGCTCGGCGCCATTGCGTGCATCTTGCAAGTGATGCCGCCGCGGGACTCGATTTACACGCCTCCTGGTCTACACGGGTCGTCGTTCGCTCTGGCGCTCGGCACTCCGACGCGCGCGTTCATCGCCGTGCCGCCGCCGACGTTCTTCTTCTGGAACGACAACGTCCTCTTCGCGTGGCCGCCGTTCACCGAGATCGCGCCGCTCGTCTCGTTCGCGATCGTCGCGTGGCTCGCGTTCCTGCTGACGCGCGCGCGCGTCGCGTGGGTATCGTTCGCGATCGGCGTCGCGGGGCTGCTCGCGCTCTTCGCGTTCGTCTATCTCGGCGACACGAGGCACCACGGGTTTTTCTTCGTCCTCTTCGTCCTCGCTGCGTGGCTCGCGTGGCCATCCGCGCCCGACAAGGACGCTCCGAGATGGAGGAGGATTCGCGATGCTGCGCTCGCGCCGACGTTGACGGTCATGTTGCTCGTGCACGTCGCCGGTGCCGTCGTCGCGCTCGGGTTCGACCGACGCTACGTCTTCTCCTCCGGCGCGCGCGCCGCGGAGGTCTTGCGCGCACGAGGTCTGGCCGACGCCCCGATCGTCGGCGAGCCCGACTACGCGGTGAGCAGCGTCATCGGCCATCTCGGCGCCGCCGCCATCTACAACCCGCGCACGGGCGGTCGGACGTCGTTCGTCACGCCCGCGTCGGCGCGACGCGTCTCGGATTTGTCCGACGAAGAGATCCTGTCGTTCGCTGCGAGCGTCGCGGCGACGGTGCGGCGCGACGTCGTCATCGTCGTCAACCGGCCACTCGCCGTCGACGCCGTGCGCGCGCGCTCCGTCGAGACCATCGCAGAGCTCTACGACTCGATGATCGAAGCGGAGAACTTCTACCTCTACAAGCTGCCCGTGTCGGCTGAGGCGCGGGAGCGCTAAGCTTGTCGTCGTGCAGCTTCACCCGACGCGATCGACGTTTCACATCGCCGTCGCGGGCGCTGCACTGGTGGCGCTCGGCGCCGCGGCGCGGATCGCGCCGATCGTCGCGTTCGGCGGCGCGATGGTGCTCGCGGTCGCGGTCGGGCGCGCGTTTGCGCTCGTCGCGGTGACGCGCCTTCGCGCGGCGGGCTTCGAGATGGTGTGGACGGGCTCGCAGCGCGTCGCGCGGACCGCGCGCGGCGGCGACGTGCTCCTGGAAGCCGAGCTCCGCAACCGCGGCATCGACGAAGTGCGCGGCGTCGCGATTCGGCCGATCGCGTCGAGCATGCTCGACGTGCAGATCGAGCCGACGGTCGTCGATCTACCCGCGGGCGCGCGCGTTCGCGTCGACGTCCGCGTGACGGCGAAGCGCGTCGGACGATGGGGCGTTCACGGCCTCGCGCTCGAAGTGCGCGGCACGCCCGCGGGCGGCGAAGGGCTCTACGAGGTGCCGCTCCTCTTCGCGAATCCGTTCGGCGTCGAGGTGCTCCCGCGCGCGCTCCACACGATGATCACGTCGCCGCGCGGTGGACGTTCGCGTCGATCGTCCGAGCTCGGACGCGCGTCGAACCAAGCCGGGCAAGGCGACGAGCTTCGCGAGCTGCGGGAGCACGTGCCGGGCGATCCGTTCAAGCGCATCGCGTGGAAGGCGAGCGCGCGACGCGGGCAGCTCCTCGTGCGCGAGATGGAGCGCGAAGAGCGCGACGTCGTCTGGCTGATCCTCGATGCCTCGGTGGAGCTGTGGGCCGGTCCGTCGGGGCGCGCGCCGCTCGACGCGGGCGTCGACGAGCTCGGCGCGCTCGCCGCGCGTCACCTCGGCCGCGGCGACTACGTCGGGCTCGTCGTCACGGCGTCGCGTCTCCGATCGTGGATCGATCCGGGCGGCGGAGCGTCGCACGCGGCGCGAATCGCAGGCGCGCTCGCGAGCGCGGCGAGCATGGTCGACGCGGATCGATCCGAGCTCGACGAGGTCGAGGTCGCGCAACGAGTCGCGGAGCACGCGCGGCCGCTCGATCCGCGCGGTCTGGTCGACATCATGAAGGGGGACCTCGACGCGCTCACGCGTCGCGCCGAGTCGCTCCGTGCGCGCGCACCGTTCGCGCCGCGCTTGCCATTCGCGCGGACGCCGCGCGAGCAGTCGCTGCGTCACTACGTTGCCGCGTTCGGCATCGAGCTCCCGCCGCGCGTCGACGGCGAGCGCGAGAAGACCGAGGCGGCGATCGCGCATGTGCTCGAGAAGCTCGCCGCCGAGAAGCCCCGTCCGAGCGTCGTGCACGTGTGGGCCCCCGCGCCGAGCCGCCAAAGCCCGGTCCTCAAGTCGATCCGAAAAGTGAAGGCGAAGCGCTGCGAGCTGCGTTGGAGCACACCGTCGTTCGAGCCGAGCGTCGGCGTGACCGCCGAGCCGCAGATCGCCACACCGATCGACGTTCGCGACGCGGTCGACGAGGCGGTGCGCGTGCGCGCGCGGGCGTCGCGAACGCGTGGCGAGCGTCTCTTGCGGCAGCTCGGTGTCCGCGTCATCACGCTCGGCGCGCGCCCCGCGAAGCTCGCCGTGCCGCACGCGGACGCCGATCCGCCCGCCGACAAAGGCGCCGCGTGAGCGCGATCGATTCGCGCGCGCTCCTGCGCGACGCCGGGCTCCGG
>JBBQXV010000322.1:0-9959 GCA_038209335.1 Polyangiales bacterium
TTCGTCGACTGGCTCAGGAACCTCCCGCACGCGACGGTCGTCGCGCCGTACTCGCTCCGCGCTCGACCTCGTGCCACCATCGCGACGCCGCTCGCGTGGGACGAGATCGACTCGATGCCGCCCGACGCGTTCGCGATCGGCGACGTCGATCGACTCCTCGATCGCGCCGACTCGCTCGCCGAGCTGGCGAAGAGCCCAAGCGACGCGGACGATTTCGTGACGAAGGTCAACGCCGCGTTCGAGCGATCCGGGCTCGTGCTCGAGACGTTCGATCGCTTTCGTTCGTGACGTCGCGTCACTCCACGAGGCGCGCGAGCAGCTTCCCCTCGAGCGCCTCGCGCGAGAACGGCTTGTCGATCCGGCAGCGTGGATCCAATGCCAAGAACCATTCGCGCAGCGCGGGATCGCCCGAGCCTCCGGACATCATGAGCGCGCGCGCGGCGAGCGCCGGCGCAATCGCCTCGATCCGCGCGAACGCGTCGCGGCCGTTCATTCGCGGCATCTCGAGATCCATCAACAGGAGCTCGAAGCGCTCGCCCGCACCCACGCGCTCCACGGCGTCGGCGCCGTCGCTCAGGAGCTCGACGTCATAGATGCGCCCGAGCATCCGTCCGACGGATCGCCTCACCTCGGGGTCGTCATCCACAATCAACAAGCGCGTGCGCACGGACAACCGAGCCTCCAGCCCGCCCCGTTGACATGCTGCACCGAAAACGAAGAAACGCTCGCGCGATTACGCGAGATGGGACAAACGCCACAGATCCGACGGTCGCTTCAGCGCCGGCACGACGATCGGCGTCGCCTGCGCCCGATCCACAACGCGAACATCATGACCGCGATCCCCGCGACGATCGGGCTCCCCGCACGCGCGCCCGCGCGGCATCCACAACCGCCGCTGTCGGAGCCGGAGCCGCCCGTCGCGCCGTCGGTCACGCCGCCGTCCGCGCCGGCTCCGGCATCGGGCGAATCCGCGACGAGCTTGATGACGATGCTCAGCGGCTTCGTCGCCGTCTCGGTCGGCATCCTCGCGTCGGTCGCGCTGATCGTGAAGTCGCTCATCCCGACCATCGTCGGCGTTCCGGCGATCACGCCCGTCGCCGCGTCGAGCGTGAGCCCAGGCGGCAAGGTCCCCGCCGTAAGCGCCCATGCGTACGGCGCGGTTCCGCCACCGACCGTAACGGGCGCGCTGTACGGCGTGCCGACGACTCCGTACGGCAACGACGGCACCGCGATGTGAAATCCGTAGACGTCCGCCGGGATCTGATTCCCAAGGAACTCCCAGACGTATTTGGTCAGCGACTGCGGTGTCCCGTCCTTGCTCTTGCCGGTCGTGAAGCCGCGCGCGCCCGCACCGCCGGGTCCCATGTAGGACGCCATCTCGTTGCGGATGACGTCCTCGTTCGGGAACGGCCACAGCGGTTCGGCGGTCAAGACGTCCCAACCCGGATCGCCGTGCAACGTGCCGCTCGCGCCGACCTTGAAGACGATCTCCGCGCCGATCTGCCCGCCGTTTTTGCCGGCGGTCTTGAGCGGTGAGCCGGGTTCGATGCGCGGTAAGTAGAGGAGGCTCTTCGACACCGAGTCGTCGGTGATGTCGTGCGCACCGGGCATCGCCTTGTGCGTGCCGCCGTAGTTCGCGCCGTTGGCGGAGAAGGCGTTGTAGTCGCCCGCCGTGTAGTCGGCGACTCCGAGCGAGTTGTTGTGCGCGAGCACCGAGTTGGTGAGCGAATTCTGGATCGGTCCGTAGACCGAGAAGCCGGTGCCGCGAGCGGCGCCGTCGTTGGGTCCGTCGTACTTGCCGGTGAGCCCGCCGAGGGTCATGCGTGTGGCGTTGACGACGGCGGTGACGCCGGGGCCCTGGTTGGCCCAGTAGCCGCCCGACGATCCCCAGATCACCATGTCCTCGATCGTGCGCGTGCCGGAGAGGACCCAGTCGAGATCGCCTGCGTAGAACGCCTGCACGTTGAGGACGATGTTGCCTTGGAGCTTCTGGCTCGTGTCGGGCGCGTAGTCGGACTTGTTCTCGTTGAAGAA
The DNA here is from genome assembly GCA_038209335.1 of Polyangiales bacterium. Classification (GTDB taxonomy): domain Bacteria; phylum Myxococcota_A; class Polyangia; order Polyangiales; family Polyangiaceae; genus JBBQXV01. Next base: position 2,035 of record JBBQXV010000322.1, read on the forward strand.
GCCGCCGTACAAACCGCCGGAGCAATCCTTGGTGTCCGAGTCGAGCGCGATGTTGTTCTGCCAAGCGGTGTCGACCGAGTCGTAGTTGACGAAGCCGCCGCATTGAAGCGACCCGTTCCAGTAGTCGCTGCGCGCGACCGACCTTCGCACGACGACGTGATCCGATTGATAGACGATGTACTGGTACCGGCCGCCGCCGTACGCGAAGCCCTCTTCGATGAGGATGTACGAAGACATCGGACCGACGTCGAACGTCGCGGCGTTGCCGGTCGTCGGCGAGTAGCCGCCGCCGCAGCGCACGATCTTGATGTGATCGCTGTACGGGACGCTGATCGGCTGATTGTTCTCGGTCGCCTGATTCATCCTCACGCGGAAGCCACGCACCTCGACGTAGTGTTTGGCGCCGACGTTGATCCCGTTCTTGAACGTGTTCGGGAACGCGGAGCCGTCGATGAGAACGGCCCAGTCGTGCTCCGCGCGAATCGTCGTGTACGCCGCCGCCGTGCCGCTCGGCATGTCGTCGATTCGATCGGTGTACGTGCCGTCGCCGATGATCAGCGTGTCGCCGCCCGCCATCGCGGCGATGCCCTTCGGGATCGTCTTGCACGGGCTCGCTTGTTTCGTGCAGTCGTTACCCGCATCGTTTCCGGTCGTGGCGACGTAGCGGGTCGCGGCGTCCGCGGCCGATGTCCAGAGCAGGAGAGGCGCGGCAACAAGCAGCGCGCCCAGGACTTTCGTCGAGGCGGAGTAGGAGGTCATGCGAAGCGTGGCATAGCTCATCACTTCGCGAGCGGCATCCCCGGTCGGGGCGATGAGCGTCCGTTCAGTGATACGTCGCGCCAAACATGAGCGCGGGAACCCATGACGTCGACTTGTACGGCGTCGACGGCGCGCTCGAGAACGCGAGCGACGGCGTCGCGAGCTGAAGGCGCCCGAGAATGCCGAGGCTCCAGTTGTCCGAGACGAACCACTCGTAGCCGCCGCCGAGCATCGCGCCGAAGCCCGTACCGGAGAGCGCGTTCGTCCCGGTGAACGAGACGGCGGTCGGACCGACGGCGCCTTCCACGTGCCAGCCGTCCTTCGGGTTCGGGTACCAGTCGACGAAGAGCCCGAGCATCGACACCGTCGCGCGATCGATCTCCACCGTCTTCCCGCCTTGCGAGAGTGTCGGCTTCGCGGTCGTGCTCACGCCGTAGATCCCTCCGCCGACGACGAAGCCGGGAAACGGCGTGCCGCCGAACGCGAGCTCGAGCGCGACGCCGCCGGCGGAGACGCTCGCGTCGGTCGTGTCTTTGATCGTCGAGAAGATGCCGCCGCCTCCGATGCCTAATCGCACGTAGCCGCCGTCGTGCGTTTGGTATCCGGGCTTCTTCGTGGGATCGCCCTTGGTCGGATCGCCGGCGGCCGGCTCCCAGCTCGGCGGCGCGACGGGAGGAGGCGCGGCTTGCTTTTGAGCGCACTGCCCGGTGGCCGTACACGTCTCGTTCGCGCCGCACACCGGATTGCACGCGGACATGCAGACGCCCTTCACGCACGCGTACCCGGCGCGGCACGTCGGCTCGCACGCCGGCTCGCCGATCGATACTTCGTCGGCGAAGGCGGACTGCGAAACGAAAATCCCAAACGCGACGGACACGGCGAAGAGCGATCGATGAAAGCGCATCGCCAGGTTCTAACCGGCGGCACGCGCCGCCGCAAACTTGGCCCCGCCTTGCTCCCCTCCTTACTTTTCCGCCATGGGCGAGCCTTCTCTGTCGCGCCGTGGCGCCAACGCCGGCGACGCGACGACTGGATTCTCATCGGGAACACAGGCCGCCGCGCTTGCACTGCCGCGTGTCTTCGGTCGTCTTCTCTTGTTGAAGCTGATCGCGCGCGGCGGGATGGGCGACGTGTACCTCGCGGCCACGACCGGCATCGAAGGTGCCGAGCGCGCGTGCGTCGTGAAGACGATTCGACGCGACCACATCCACGACGGATCGTTCCTCGCGCGCTTCCTCGACGAGGCGCGCGTGCAGTCGCAGCTCAATCATCCCGGCGTCGCGCAGGTGCTCGAAGCGGCCACCGACGAGAACGGCGAGCCGTACACCGTCGTCGAGCACGTCGAAGGGCGATCGCTCTCCGAGGTGCGCCAACGCGCGATTCAGCTCGGGAAGAAGATCGATTGGCCGGACGCGATCGCGTGTGCGATCGAGATGGCGCAAGCGCTCGCGCACGTGCACGAGCGATCGGGGTCCGACGGATCGCCGCTTCAGATCGTGCATCGCGATCTCTCGCCGCAGAACGTGATGATCGGGTACTCGGGCGAAGTGAAGCTCATCGACTTCGGCACCGCGCGTGGACACAACCGGCGCTGCCACACGGTCGCGGGCGTCGTCTTCGCGAAGCCGGGCTACGTGGCGCCCGAGGTCGCGCGCCAGCAAGTCGGCGACGGACGCATCGACGTGTACGCGCTCGGGATCATGCTCTGGGAGCTGTGCAGCGCGCGGCGGTTCTTCTCGGGGAGCGATCCGCAGAAGCATCTCGAGGACGCCGCTGCAGGCAAAGTGCTCGTTCCTGCGGTCGCGAAGACGTGCGGCGCGCCTCCGCTGCTCGATGAAATCGTGCAGAAGCTCACCGCGAACGATCCCGAGGAGCGCTACGCGACCGCGGCGCAGGCCGTGCCGGATCTCGCGAAGCTCCTCGGCATGGCGCCCCCCGCGAAGACGGGCGAGCGCGGCGTGCGCGCGCGCGTGTCGAACGTGATGCGCGTGCTCTGGCCGAGCGAGCCCGGGAAGTCGCGCGCGGAGTTCGCCAAGCTTCTGCGCGAAGCGCGCGATCTGCGCGCCGAAGTGAATACGCCGAGCGCGAGCAAGGTGATGGAGAACGTCGCGGCGCGGATGGCGCCCGACGATCCGTATGTGCTCGCCGGAACACCGTACCGCCTCGCACGGAAGATCGGCGAAGGGGCGAGCGGTGTCGTGTACGAAGCGGAGCACGTCGAGCTTGGACGTCGCCTCGCGATCAAGGTCCTGGCGCCGGAGCACGCATCGGCGAGCGACGCGGTCGAGCGCTTCCGTCGCGAAGCGCGCGCGGTCGCGAAGCTGTCGCACCCGAACCTCGTCGGCCTCTACGATTTCGGAAAGTCGCTCGACGGGCGCGTCTTCCTCGCGATGGATCTGCTGCGCGGCGACACGCTCGCGAAGCGATTGAAGACGGAGTCGGCGCTCTCGTGGCGCGACGCCACGAAGCTCGCGATCGAAGTCTGTCGAGCGCTCGAAGCCGCGCACGGCGCGAAGCTCGTTCACCGCGATCTCAAGCCGGCGAATCTGTTTCTCACCGACGACGGCGGCGTGAAGCTCCTCGACTTCGGCGTCGCGATGGCGCTCGCCGACACGATCGCGGACGCGAACGAGAAGCGGCAGAAGGGCTTCGCGATCTTCGGGACGCCCGAGTACATGGCGCCGGAGCAGGTCGCGGGCGAAGCGGTCGATGGGCGGTGCGATCTCTATTCGCTCGGTTGCGTCCTCTACGAGATGGTGACGGGGCTGCGTGTGTTCGAGGGACCGTCGGCGGTCGTCGTCATGGGCAAGCAGCTGCGCGAGACGCCGGAGTCGCCGCGCGCTCGCGCGCCGTCGAAGGGGATCCCGCGCGAGATCGACGACGTGATCATGCAAGCGCTCGCGAAGACACCGCGTGACCGGTTCACGACGGCGGCGGCGATGCGGCTCGCGCTCGAAGCGACGCTCGAAGCTCCCGATCGCAGGCGCGCGGCGTCGCGACGGACAGCGAAGGCGGTGCTCTTCGCGACGGCGCTGCTCGGTGTGACGGCGTTCGCCGTGCAGGGCGGGGGATCGAAGTGGGTCGCGTCGAAGTGGGCACAGATGAACGCGGAGCCCGCGCCGACGACGACGAGCACGGTCGCGGCTGCGATGCGACCGGCGCCGATGCGCGATCTTCCGCCGGAGACGCCGGTGGCGGTGCTCGATCCCGAAGCGTCGACGGCAACTCCGACCTCGACCTCGACCGCGACTCCGACGTCGACTGTGACCCCGACCTCGAACGCGGCCGATCCCGAAGCGCCCGCGACCAAAGCCGAGCGCTCGCGCGTCCTCTCCGACTTCCGCGCGAACGCGAAGCAGCACATGAGCGATCCCTCCGCCCTCCGCACGTGGGCGTGGGCCGCGTTCCGTGCCGGTGAGTTCCGCGAAGCTCGGCGCGCCGCAAACGCATGGAGCCTCCACGACGGCACCGCCGAGCCGCGCGTCTTCCTCGCCACCGTCCTCGAGACGAGCGGCCATCGCGCCGAAGCAAAGGCCGTCCTCGACGAGTGGCTGCAGATCCACCCCGACTCGCCCGAGGCGAAACGCGCCCTCGCGCGTCTCGGCGGCGATCACGGCGCGAAGCCGCAGCTCGCGCGAAAATGACGGCCGCTCCGTAGCGCCTGCTCACCTTGTCAACGTGAGGTTCCTCGCGTAAGTGAGCCTGCCGCATGGATGCCGTCGTCACGACCGCGCAGCCCCTTCCTCAGGGGAATCGCTACAAAGTCATCCTCCGCTTGGCGATGCCGACGGTCATCGCGATGCTCTCGCAGAGCGTGGTCAACGAAGTCGACATCGTCTTCTTCGCGAACCTCCCCTTCCCCGAGTCATCGAATGCGCAGGCGGCACTCTTTCCGTCGTTGCTCGTCGTGTGGATCTTCGGTGGAAGCCTCGGCGCGATCAGCGTCGGCACGCAGGCACTCGTCGCGCGACGCTACGCCGAGCGCGACTACGAAGCCGCGGGAGCGGTCCTCTCGAACGCCGTCTGGTTCTCGCTCATCGCCGGCGCCATTCTCACCGTCATCAGCCTCATCGCTCTTCCGTGGATCGTTCGTCTAACGACCGACGTTCCGGAGAAGGGCGAGATCATGCTCTCGTACACCCGCTTTCGCATGTTCGGGATCATCTCGATGGGGATGACGATGGGCGTGAAGGCGTTCTTCGACGGCCTCGGTAAGACGCACGTCCACCTCGTGAGCGCGCTGGTGATGAACGTGTTCAACGTTCTCTTCTGTTGGATGTTCATCTTCGGCCACCTCGGCGCGCCGCGGATGGGCGCCGCGGGCGCGGGGCTCGGCGCGGTGACGGCGACGTGGATCGGCCTCGGGATCATGCTGCTGTACGCCTGGGGCGTGCGTGCGCAGTTTCGGCCGATTCGCTGGTCGAACGTCTCGCGGCGCCTGACGTGGGACATTCTTCGCCTCTCCATTCCGGGCGCGGCCGCGATCATCGCGATGGGGATCGGTTTCTGGCTCTTCCAGAAAGCAGCCGACAAGCTCGACGCCCTGGCCATCGTCGCAAACGCCGGCGCGCTCACCGAGGCCGTGAACAGCGCCGCCACGACCGACATCGTTGCGATCTTGAAGCTCACGTTCACCGCGTGCCTCGGCTTCGGCACGGCGACGGCGACGCTCGTCGGTCAAGCGCTCGGCGCAAAGAAACCCGACGAGGCCGAGAAGTACGGATGGGCGAGCGTCCGCCTCGGTCTCATTCTCTTCGGCGTCGTCGGGCTCTGCGAAGGGGTCTTCTTCACGCCGCAGCTCGTCGGATTCATCACGCACTCGGAAGCTGTGCGCGCCGCGGCGATGGGACCGATGCGCGTGATGGGGATCGTCACGCCGGTCATCGCCGTCGCGATGATTCTGAGCGAAGCGCTCTTCGGCGCAGGCAATCCAAAGTTCGTCGCCGTCGCCCAAGGCATCCTCGTTTTCGGTTGCCTCGTCCCCGGCGCGTACCTCCTCGGCGTCGTGTTCCACATCGGGCTGCTCGGGATCTGGCTGTCCGCGTGCGTCTATTCCGTGTTCGCGGCGATCACGATGAGCGTGAAGTTTCGCCAAGGGGCGTGGAAGCACATCAAGCTCTGAGGCACCGACCGCAGCGCGCGACCGAGGCGGTCACCCTTTCCAAACGCCCCGGTGGGGAGTACCGATGGATGGTCCCATGCAGCATCGGGCGTTCCTCAGGGGGTGGTTGGTGTCGGCGGCGCTCGCGCTATGCGCCGTCGCCGCCGTCCTCGCCGCGCCCGACGCGCTCGCCGCAAAGCTGCACAAGCCGCGACCGCCTCAGACCACGCAGCAGCTCCGCCAGCACGTGCTAGTGCGCCGCGAGATGTTCGTCGCCATGAAGCGCGAGCGCATGCGTCACCGCGCACGGATGCAAGAGCTCGTGCAGCGCGACCGCGCAACGCGCCGAACGAAAGACGTCGACGAGAAGCAGCGCGTCCACGATCTCGTCATGGCCGAGCGACTGCTCTTCGCGCAGCGCATGCGCGATCTCCGCGCAAAAGCACCCGTCGACCGCTGAAGGATTTTCTCAGGGGCAGTCGCCGAAGTCGGGATTGCACCCCGCGTCGATGTCGTCTTCCGGCGGCGTCTCCGGCGTCCCCGCGCTCCCACTCCCGCTCGGAGTAGGCGCGCCCGAACCCACCGGCGCCGCGCCCGTCACGTTGATCACGCCGCCCGGATATTGCTGACGCTCGGCGACCGAGCACGGCTGCGGGTTCACCGGATCGTTCTGCACGCACTCGAGGATCCACGCTTGCCTCAGCGAGAACGGCGGATCGCCGCGCTTCACTTCGGCCGCCGCTTCCGCGCGCACCGCGTCGATGTCGCCGCGCACGAGCACCGTCGACACCCACGGCACGTAGCTGACGATCAGCAGCGCGATGAGCAGGATGCCGGCGAATGGCATGACCACCTTGTAGAGCTGCGTCACCGGTTTGTTGAACCGGAAGCTCGCGATGAACAAGTTGAGCCCGAGCGGCGGCACGCAGTACGCGATCTCGAGGTTCAACAAGAAGATCATCGCCAGCTGCATCGGCGACATCGCTTCGTCGGGATGGCGCGCGCCGAGATCCGCGACGAACGGGATGATGAGCGGCACCGCGACGAGGATCGCGCTGAAGCCCTCCATGATCATCCCGAGGATGACCAAGAAGACGTTCATCACGATCAAGAACTGCCAGCGGTGCTCGATGCCGATCTTGACCATGAAGTTCAAGATGTCGGTCGGGATCTTCTCGTCGATGACGTAGCTCATGAGAGCGTTCGCCATCGTCAGGATGAGGATGATGCCGCCCGCGAGCGTCATCGACGCTCGGGCGATGCGCGGGAGATCCTTCTTCCAGTCGAGATCTTTGTAGACGAAGAACTCGATGATCACGACGTAGAAGGCGACGAGCGCGGCGCTCTCGTCGATGCCGGCGAGCCCAGTGCCGAGGCCGATGATGAGGAGCGCCGGAATGCCGAGCTCCCATTTGAGCGCCCAAATCGCCTTGCCCGCTTCTTTCATCCGCGGCGGCTCGCGCTGGATCCCGTCACGCTGCGCGACGAACGCCGCGTAGATGCTGAGGAGCACGATGACGATCCCGCCGGGCAGGAGCACCGCCTTGAACGCCGCCCGGTAGTCGACATGCGCGACGAGCGAATAGACGAGGAGCGGCAACGAGTACGGCAAGAGCAACCCGACCGAGCCGCCGGTCGTGACGAGCCCGAGCGAGAACTTCTCGGAGTACGCCTGCTTTCGAAGCGCCGGATAAAGGAGGCCGCCGATCGCGATGATCGTCACGCCGCTGCCGCCTGTGAGCACGGTGAAGATCGCGCTCGCGATGACGCAGACGATCGCGAGACCGCCCGGCAGCCAACCGAGCATCGCGCGCGCGCCGTGCACGAGGCGGTCCGGCGTCTTCGCTTCGGCGAGGACGTAGCCGACGAACGTGAAGAGCGGGATCGTGACGAGGATCGGCGAGCCGGCGAAATGCTCGCTCAGAATCTCGGACGTGATGAAGCGAAGGTGTCCGGTCGGATGGAGCAGCCACGCGAGCTCGCCGGTGCCGCCGAGGAGCGCGAAGAGCGGAGTGCCCGCCGCCGCGAGCGCGAGAACGAAGAGCGGGGCGATCGTCTTCATGAA
>JBBQXV010000323.1:0-9822 GCA_038209335.1 Polyangiales bacterium
CGCCGGCGAACGACGGCCTCGACGCGGTCCTCATCGCGGATCTCCAGCGATCGACGCGCGCGTCGGTGCTCGTCGTTCCGATCGTCGTGCGGACGCGCGCCGTCGCGCTCTTCCTAGGCGACTGCGGCGATCTCGGCGTCGACGCGGCGACCGCGGGCGAGGTCGCGTCGTTCGCGGTGACGGTCGGCCACGCGTTCGAAAAGATCATCGTGCGGCGCAAGCTGCAAGGCTTCATCGCGGGGAGCTCGTCGACGAGCGCGGGGCGGATCGATCCGAAGCTCGTCGAGTCGAAAGCACCGCGCGCGATCGCGAAGCGCATGACGCCGTCGCCCAACGCGATCCCGCGTCATCTGCCGCCACCGAAGATCGATCCGTCGCCGCTCGCCGAGTCGATGCCCCCTCCGCAAGCGCCTGAAGAGGGCCGGCTCGAGCTGGCGGACGATCTCGGACTCGCGCCGCTTCCGGCTCCGTCCGAGCCGGCGCGCTCGCCGCGTCCGCCGATGGCGCAGCTGATCTCCGCGCCGCCGCTCTCGCCCGTGATCCCGGGCGCGCCGCTCTCGCGTCCTCGCGTCGCCGAGAGCCTCACCCCGCGCCCCGCGCCGCCGCCACCGCCCGCGAACGTCACCGTCGTCCGCAAGCACTCCGGTCGCCCGATCCCGCGCGAAGAGCCCGACTCGACGCGCAAGGGAAGCAGCTCGGCACCGCCGGATCAGGGAGAGACACAGACGCTGCCATCGCCGGAGCCGCCGCTCGGGAGCGACGTCGACTCCGCGCCGCAAGTCGCCGCGAACACGATGGATGACGAGAGCGCGCGCGCGCTCCTCGAGGAGATCGAGCGCGAGCCCGTGTCCGATCGCTCGCCGCCCGGTGGCTATGACTCGCAAGCGATCGCCATCCCGCCGCATCGCCCGCCGACCGCGCGCGCGGTCGATGACAAGCTCCCTTCGGTGATGTTCGACACGACGTCCGAGCTCGGCATCTTGGTCGATCGCGTCCTCGCGGCCGTCGGCGACGAAGACGCGGAAGCGGAGCTCCTCCGTCAGGGGCAGCAGGCGATGCCGGCGATCATGTCGCGCTTTCCGGGGCCGGTCTCCGTCGATCGCGGTCGCTTCAACGACGCGCCTGCGCGCGTGAGCGAGTGCGGACCGATCCTCCGCCTCATCGCGGGGCAGCGAAAGGTCGCGCTGCCGTTCGTCCTCGAGCGCCTCGAAGACGCCGATCCCGAGGCCCGTTACTGGGCGACGTTCCTCCTCACCGAGCTGCCGTACGCCGAGGCCGCCGCGCCGGTCGTCCCGCGCCTCTTCGACGAGGAAGCGCGAACGCGTCGCGCCGCGCGTCTCGCCCTCTCCGCGATCGCGAAGGCAGGCGCGCAACCCGTCGTCGACGAGGTCGCGAAGATCGCGATCGACCCCGGCGACTCGCGACGCGGCGGAGCGATGGCGGTCCTCGGTGAGCTGCGCGAGCCGCTCGGCGTTCCGGTGCTCGTGACGATCCTCGAAGAGCGCGACGGCGTGCACGCCGAGATCGTACAGCGCGCGCTCGTCACGATCGCGCGCCAGGATTTCGGCACCGACGCGCGCAAGTGGGGCAGCTGGTGGACCGCCAACTCGGGACGCCACCGAATCGAGTGGCTCATCGACGCGCTGAACCACGACGTGTCGGACATCCGACGAGCTGCCGGAGAAGAGCTCAAGGCGTTGACCAAGGAGTACTTCGGCTTCTCCGACGATCTCCCACCGCGAGAGCGTGAACGTGCACAACAGCGCTACCGTGACTGGTGGGTCACGGAGGGGCGCGGCCGCTTCCGAAGGCGCTAGGGATCCGAGGGCTTAGCTGGGCACGACAAACCGGTCCCGGTAGGCATGAATCGCGGGTGCATCGTTCCCGCCCGACCTCCGTCAAACCCCTTGAAACGTCGCTGAACCGGAGCCAGCCGTACCGGGTACGCGACGTGCTTGGACACCCGGTGGGTGGCCCCCCACAAAAGATTCGTTACAAAGGGGGCCAGCTTCACTCGTCGGGCGTAAAACTAGTTGTACCCGGTAGAAGTGCTCCAACATCTCCGAGGTTAGGTCACCATGTCGATTGCTCGTACGGTTCGCGCGTTTCTGACGGTCTCCACGCTGGCCCTTTGCGCGCTCGCTCCGGCGACCGCCAACGCGACGCAAGCGGAGGCCGACGCCGTGCGCATCTCGACGTCCGGGCAGCACACGCTCAAGTGGACGTGGACGCCGCCGGGCAAGACCGATCGCTACGGTCACGCCGAGGCGATCATCAACGCGCCGATCGCCGACGTCCGCAAGCAAGTGCAGAACTTCGGGCAGTACAAAGACTTCGCGCCCAAGCGCTTCACGTTGTCGAAGGTCGTCCCGGGCACCGGCGGCGGCACCAACGTGAAGATGGAGTTCAGCGTCCTCAGGGGGCTGCTCAAGCTCAACTTCATCGAGAAGTTCGCGGCACCCCGCGCGTCGGGCGCAGGCCTCGAGGTCATCGAGGGCAAGTTCGTCAGCGGCAACGTCAAAGACGCGAACGTCATCTGGACGCTCGAGCAAGTCGACGACGCGTTCACCGTCCTCAAGTGCGACGTCCTCATCAAGCCGGACCTCCCGGGCGACTACGCGCAGGCGGCGATCGATGAAGAGCTCCGCGACGCCTCGCAGCAGGCGGTCGACGGCGTGCACATCCGCGCGCAGGGCCACGGCCGCTTCGTGCAGTGGTCGCCGAACAAGGGCTGATCGCGACCGACTAGCTTCGAGCGGCTCAGTTTCGTGCGAGTCGCGCGCGCCAGTCGGCCGGTAGATCGAGGAAGCCGTCGTTGTAGAGAAAGTCGTAGACCGCGTCGCACACGAGCTCGCAGACGTCGGTGAAGATCTGCGGATCGGCGACGAAGTGGATCGTGTCGATGCGAAACTTGTTTTCGCCTGAGCGCACGCGCTTCAGCATCTCGTCTTCGGCGAAGCCGACGAGGCGCTGGAGGAAGCGTCGCTCGAACGCCTGACGGAAGCGCGGGAAGGCGTCCGCGGAGATCTTGTATCCTGCACGTACCTTCGCGTCGGCGAGGCGCGCTTCCTTCACGACCTCCCACGCCATCTCTCCCGTCGACTGCGGGAGCTCGGCGGTGAAGAAGCGCACGAGCACTTCGTTGAGCACTTTGACGAGCGCGTTGAGCTCGGGCGTCGTTCGCGACAAATACCCGTTGCGTAGCTCCTTGAGCATCCCTTCGAGCTTCGCCTTCGCGTCGGAGAGCACCTCGGGATCCGGGAAGTCGAACGACTCGAGCTGCCGCTGGAGGTACTCCTCGTTGCGCGCGAACACGTGGTACATCGCCTGCTCGACGAACTGCATCTGCTTCAGCTCGGTCGCCGAGCCGCGAATTTTTTCGTGGAGCACGCTCTCGAAGAAGTGACGCGCGAAGCGCTTCGACACTTCGCCCATCTTGCGCTCGAGGATCGGCGACAGCTTGTCGGCCTGGAAGAGGCGACCGAGGAGCACCTTGAAGCTTTGAATGAGCTCGATCTCGACTTGCGATTTGTCGATCGCCGGAGGCGCGACGCTCGGCACGTCGCGACCGTGCGCTTGCTTCAACGCTTGGAGCTCGGCGACGACGCCGGCGGTGATCGCGTCGAGCTCGCTGTTCGTCTCGAGATCGGCTTTGTAGTGGACGATCTTCGCGTCGAGCTGCTCGTCGCGCAGCTTCATCGCGATGTCGGCGAGCGACATCTTCGCGCGCGTCGACATGATGCCTTCGTCGGACGGGAGCGGCGCGCGCATCGCGGGCGGCACGGGCGCCTTCGCACCAGCGGCGGCGCGAGAGGGAAGGGGAGGCGGCGGCGGCCTCGGTCGCGCGGGCGGCGCAGGCGGAGGTGCGGGCGGTGCCGGAGGCTTGGCGTCGTTCGTCATTCGCGGGCGTGATCATAACAACACGCGGTCGTGCTTGACACGACGGACACCGAGAGTAAGTTCCGCCTCGCAATCGGGCCGGCGCCGCAAGGCAAAGGGCCGAGAGTCGCAATGGCGCGCGGTGGAGCAGCCTGGTAGCTCGTCGGGCTCATAACCCGAAGGTCGTAGGTTCAAATCCTACCCGCGCAACCGGGAAAAAGGCGGGGTTCGCTGCAAAGCGGGCCCCGCGTTTTTCATTTCTGGGCCACGCTTTGGGCCACGCGACCTTCACTAGAGCGAACCACTTCATCGGATCGCCCGAGCGCTAAAGGCGACGGATCGTCCTGTTCGGCGGAAAGCGAACAGGGTCATGGCCAAGCCCATCAAGCGCGGCGAGCGTTGCGCATCCGCTGGATCGACGCGGGCGGCACGCGCCAGAGCGCCGTCTTCGACGACTACAAGCTCGCGCAGACCGAGCTCCGCAAGCACCCGATCGAGGCCGATGAGATTCGCAGCGGCGAACGCGACGCGCCGCCGACAGCGAAGCTCTTCGGCGCGCTCTGTGATTATTGGGTCGAGAAACGCGCGCCCCGCAAGCGCAGCAAGAAGGACGACGAGCCGTTTACACGCTTCGCGTGGTCGCCTGAGCGCTGCCGACCGACGCGGCTACAACGAACGACGGGCTGCGCGGCGGACGAGTACCGCGTTGATCGGATGTTCCGCGCGTCCACCCACGTTCGCGCCGCAGCTCGGCGAGGCGTCGGCCCGAGATCGTCGAGCACGCGTCCATTCCTGCGCGCGCTATGGACACGGAGGCGGAAGGGCCGCCGGGCGCGTAGAGGAATCTACCGCCAGCCACGACGACGCTGCGCGCAGTCAGGTCGACTCCCACTTGATCAGGCGCAGATCGAGCACGACGATCGCGTAGATGACCGGCACCATCACAAGCGTGATCATCGTCGCCGCCGTGAGACCGCCGATCTGCGCGTAGCAAAGCGGCTGCCACAACGGACCGCCTTCGATCGCGAGCGGGACGAGCGCTGTCACGGTCGCGCCGACCGTTATGAGCACCGGGCGCATGCGCGCGATCCCGGCGTCGATGAGCGCGTCGCGGAACGACTCGCCTTCGGCGTGTCGCTCTTCGATGAAGTCGAAGAGGACGATGATGTGGCTCACGATGACGCCAATCAGGCTGATGACACCGAGGAACGCCATGAACCCGAACGGCGCGTCCATGATCCGCAACGACACGAGCGCGCCGATGACGCCGTAGGGGATCCCGGCGAAGACGATGAACGGCTTCACCGCACTCCGGAACTGGAACACGAGCGCGAGGAAGATCGCGGCGACGGAGATCCCGAGGACGACGACGAGGCTCTTGAAGTTCTTCTGCTGCTCTTCTTGTTCGCCCGCGATGACGAGGCGGTATCCCGGTGGGAGCGCGATCGCGTCGAGCTTGGCCTGCACTGCGCCGACGATCTGCGACGGCAAGATCCCTTCGCGCGGGAAGCCGCCGACGGTGATCGCCCGCACGCGGTTGTGGCGCAGGATGCGGTTGGTGATCATCTCGTAACCGACGGTCGAGATCTGCCGGAGCGGCGTGAGCTGTCCCGTCGCGCCCGAGCGCACGTAGAGGTTCCCCAAGTCGGAGAGTCGCGATCGCTCCGAGGCGCGCAGCCTCGTCAATATCGGCACGACGTGATCGCCTTCGCGCAAGCTGCCGACGATCGCGCCGTTGAGCGCGCCGGCGGACGACTGCGCGACGTCGAGGTTCGTGACGCCGGTGATGCTCGCGCGATCGGGATCGACGTCCATCCGAACCGAGAAGACATCGGCTCCCCAATCGTTGCGGACGCGCGCGACATCGGGCTCGCCGCGCAAGACCTCCTCGACCTTCGCCGCGATCGATCGCAGCGTCGCGATGTCCTCCCCTTCGATCCGGAGCGCGATTGGCATCGCGATCGCAGCGCCCGTGTCGAGCCGGCGCACGTCGATCGTCGCGCCGGGGATCTCGGCGTCGAGCGCGCGCTGCAGCGGCTCGGCGATTTCGTTCGTGAGGTGCTTGTCGGTGACCTCGAGGACGATCTGCGCGTAGTTCGGCTGCGCTTGCTCCGACGTGACCGAGAACCAAAAGCGCGGCGCGCCGCCGCCGGCGAACGTCGTGAGCGACTTGAGGACGACGGCCTGTTTGCCGTCCTTCGTCGGGTGGCTCTTTCCGAAGTCGTCGAGCGTGTGGCGAATGACGTCGTCGACGCGGCGGAGCGTCTCGTTCGTCGCGGAGATCGGCGCGTCGCCCGGGAGCAAGACGTCGATGTACGAGAGATACGCGAGGTCCTTCGGGAAGAACGCGCTCTTCAATCCGGACGCGGCGCGCACACCGCCGACCACGAGGAGAATCGACGCGGCGAACGCGATCCAACGATGATCGATCGCCAACCCGACGAACCACGCGTACCGCTTCGCGAAGCCGCGTTTTCTCCGGTCTGCGATGCTCGGCGTCAGCTGCTTCGGCGGCCGAAGCAGGTAGTACCCGAGCAGCGGCACGAACGTCATCGACACTATGCGCGACGCGACGAGCGACGCACAGAGAACGATCGCGAGGCTGTAGAGGAAGCTCCCCATGTCGCCCGGCAGCGTGACGAGCGGCAAGTACGCCGCGATGTTCGTGATCGTCGCGAAGAGGATCGCCGTCGCGAGCTTCGTCGGTCCCCACCACGCGGCGGTGAGGCGCGAGCGACCCGCGGCGAGATCTTGCTTGATCGCGTCGTTGGCGACGACCGGATCGTCGACGAGGAGACCGAGCGCGATGATGAGCGACGCGATCGAGATCTGCTGCACGTCGATCCCGAGGAGCTTCATCATTCCCGACGTCATCAGGAGCGTCAGCGGAATCGAGAGCGCGAGCAGCGCCGCCGAGCGCCACTCCCAAAAGCCGAGCAGCGCGACGACGATCACGAGACCGATCGCTTCGAGCAGGCTCGACATGAACAGCGCGACCTGATCCTCGACCTGCTTCGGTTGATCCGAGGTGCGCGCGATGACGAGGTCCTCGGGGATGAACGCGCGCGTCTCTTCGATCACTTTGTCGACGGCGTCGCCGAAGACGCCGATCTGCTTGCCGGACCGCATGTCGATCGCCAGCGTGATCGCGCGCGTACGCTGCCAGTTCCCTTGCTTGTCGCGCCAGGTGAACTTGTTGAGCAGCTGCGGCGGCGCGCGGTAGTCGCGCGAAATCTCGACGAGCTCGCGGAGGTGCGCGGGTGATCGCGAGCCCGGAGCCATGATGAGGACGTCGCCGATTTCTCTCTCGGTCTTGAACTCGCCGGACGGATCGATCGCGAGCGTCTTGTCGTGCGTCTCGAATGTGCCGCCGGGCGCGGTGATGTTTCGCCCCGCGAGCAGCTGCGAGAGCTGCCCTTGCTGGATCCCGTACGCAGCGAGGCGCGCCTGCGAATAGTCGAGGTGGATCGCCTCCTCGAGGACGCCGCTGCGCGTGACCTTCGACACCGAGTCGACCTGCTCGATGCGCTTCTTGAGCGTGTCCGTGAAGCGATCGAGATCGCGGTACGAGTAGCGGCTCTCGGCGACGGCGCCGAGCTTGGCCTCGGTCTCCGATGGATCGAAGACGACGATCGCGCGCCACACGTCCGGATGCAGCTCGCTCGTGTGCACTTGCTGCTGCAAGAATTCGAGCGCGCGCTCGCGGACCTGCGCTTCGACCGTCGCCGCGTCGAACACGCCGGCCCATTGCCCGTCGAGGCCGATGAAGCCGCTCCCTTCGAGCGCGCGCAGATCGCGAACGACGCCGTTCTTCGCAGCGAACGCGCCCATCTCGGCGACCACGCGCCGCAGCTGCGCCGGATCGAACGTCGCCGGAAACGGATAGACGAGCGACAGGCGATTCGCGCGGCGATCCTCGGGCGCGGCCTTGCGCGCTTCGTCGATGCCGCGCTGCATCTGCTCGGCGCGAAGCTGGATCTCGACCTCGCTCGGCTTTGGGCTCGCGATCGTGAGCATGAGCGCCGTCGTCTGCCCGAAGTCTTTCAGGAAGACGAACTGCGCGCCCGCGGGCAGATCGCGGAGCGTCGTGAGGCGCAGGTTGATGTCGTCGAACTCTTTCGCGCGATCGGCGATCCGGTCTTCGATGAAGAATTGCACGACGGCGACGCCGTTGCGCGTGTTCGAGTCGATCTTCTCGATGTTCCGGTTCTCGGCGATCTTGTCCTCGATTCGCCGCGTGACGAGCTCCTCCATCTTGAGCGCGGGCGCGCCCGGCCAATACGCGACGACCGCGGCGAGGCGCACCGGCACCTCGGGATCCTTGCGCTTCGGCATGGCCGCGTACGATGCGAGGCCCCACAAGATCACGCCGAGGAGGAGGACCCACGCGACTTGGCGGTGCTCGACGAAGAACCGCGCGGTGTTCTTCGTCGTCTTGATCAGCTCGTCTTCGTTCTTCTCGTGGGCGCTCATCGCGGCATCCTCACGGAACGATGCGGACGGCGGCGCCGTCGGTGACGATGGTGGCGCCTTGGCACACGACGCGATCGCCGACGGCGAGTCCTTGCGTCGCGAGCACGTCGTTGCCGAGGACGTCGCCGAGCTTCACATCGCGCATCTTGACGATCGTCGCGTCGCCGTCGCCTTCGATGACGAACGTCGCAAAGCCGCGCGGATCGTGCGGCGATCGGACAACCGCGGGGAGCGGGAGCATCACGGAGCTGTCGGCGAGCGACGTCTCGGGCACGGCGAGGCTCGCGATCATCCCCGACTTGAGGCTGCCGTCCGGGTTCGGGAGGCGCGCTTCGACGTCGAAGACACGCGCCTTCGGATCGGCCGACGGAGCGATGCGTGTGACCTTCGCTTCGAGCTCGCCCGGCTTCGTGTCGAGCCTCACGTTGACGGTGCCGCCTATTCTCAGTTTCTCGGCGAGGACGTCGGGCGCGCCGAAGACGACCTTGACCGTTGTGGTGTCGGCGATGACGAACGCGGGAGTCCCGGACGAGACGAGCGTGCCGATCTCCACCGAGCGCTTGATGACGACGCCGTCGATCGGCGCGACGAGGAGCGTGTCGTCGACGGCGAGCGCCGCTTCGCCCGACTGCGCGCGCGCACCCGCGACCCGAGCGTGCGCCGCTTCGAGCTTGAGCGCCATCGTGTCGAGCTCCGCCTTCGATACCGTCAGGCGATCGACGAGCGTCTTGGTGCGATCGTAGTCGAGCTGCGCCTGCTTCTCCGCGGCCAACGCCTCCGCGAGCGCCGCGCTCGCCCCTGCCGCGCGCTGCTGCAGCTCGGCCTGACGCACCCGCGCGAGCACGGTCCCCTTCTTGACGACGTCCCCCTCTTGCACGGCGCGCGTCGTCGTCCCCTCCTTCACTTGCAGGAGGTGTTGGACGTAGCCGCTCACGCGAAACGCGAGATCGACCTGGGTCGCGGGGACGATCGTGCCCGAGTAACGCGTCGCGAGGTTCGCCGCGCGCTTCTGCACGACCTTCACGCGAACCGGAATGGGCGCGCGCTTCGCGGCCCCTTCGTCGGCGTGACGGCATGCGACGGCCGAAACTGCGAGAACGAGGGCTGCGCTACGGAACACGAGTCGAGCCTTCATCGGCATGGCCTCCCGGCGGCGAGGATACGCGCGTCGGCGCGGGAGGGAAGACCTGGGTCGTGGTCAGAGTTCGGGCCAACCCGCATCGAACATGAATAGAGAAGGGACTGCACTACCTGGCTCGCACGTGACTGGTAGTGACGTCCGCGACAATGCGACCGCTGGCGCCCGTGACCGTCGTGCGTACTACGCTCAATGTGTTCCCATTCTTGACGAAGGTCGATGTCGCAGTGAGCACGCCGTCTTTTTGATTGCCAAGGAAGGCCGCATTCAGGCCGATTGCGAGTGGAAAGCCGCTGGCGCCCGGGGCAGCGTCTGCGCTGCCAATGGCCAGC
>JBBQXV010000324.1:0-9795 GCA_038209335.1 Polyangiales bacterium
TCGAGCGACGGGAGATCGCGGCAGGCGACCGAGAAGCATCCGAGGACGATCGCGTCGTCGAAGCGCTCGACGCCGACGTGATCGAGACCCGCGACGACGTCGCCTTGCACGAACGAGATCGATCGCGCGGTCCCGTTCGCGGTCGCGGTGGTCTCTTCTTGCGCGGCCTCGACCGTCGCGGCCGAGAAATCGATCCCGACCGATTCGACCGCGCCTTCGGACGCGAAGAAGCGCGTCATGCGTCCGGTGCCGCAACCGACGTCGACGACGCGACGCCCGCGGAGCGATCCGAGCGTGCGACGAAGGAGCTCGCGCTGCCGCACGTCCCACAGCTCGTTGAAGACGTTCGACGGCCACATCGACCGCGCCATCCCGCTGCGCGCCGACGCACGCGCGTCCCAATAATCCGCGGCGTGGTAGAGCGCGTCGCGCGTACGGCGCTCCTTGAAGAGCTGCCAAATCGAGGTCGCGCCGGTCGAGGGGCTGCTCATGCGGGGGCTCCGGGAAGCGCGGCGCGATCGTCGTCGCCGTCGGTGTCGATGCGAATCGTGGCGAGTGCGGCGTCGGCGCGCGCGATCGCTTCGTCGCGCGTGTCGCCGTGCGCGAGCGCGTACGCCGCGCGCTTCGCGCTGTCGGTGAGCGGGAGAACGCGGCCGCCTACCGGTACGAAGAGCTGCACGTCGGCGATCCCCGGAAGAGCGCGCGCGGCGTCGAGGCCGTTGACGCTCTTCACGAGGCCGGGGCGCGCGACGAGGAACTTGGCGATCGCCGCGCCGTGCTTCGGACCGTTCGCGCCCGCGCGCTCCATCTCCGCGTCGCCGAGCGCGACGCCGAGGACGCGCGTGTAGAGATCGACGCCGCTCGCGAAGAGCGTGACGTCCGCGTCGAATCCGCCGCCGAGGCGCGCCGCGGTTTCGAACAGACATGCGCCGCGCGGTCCGAGCGCGACTTGCGAGTAGCAAGGTCCGCGTCGATGCCCGAGCGCCGACGCGCCGCGCCTCGCTTCGTCGACGACGCGCGCTTCGTCGTCGGCCGAGAGCCCCGACGGATACAGCTCCGCGATCATCACGCCGAGCGGTCGCTTGCCCGGCACGGTGATCCGCTCCGTCACGCAGTAGCTCACGAGGCGCTCGTCTTCCATCCATCCGTTGACCGACAGCTCGCGCCCTTCGAGCCACGCTTCGAGGATGACGCGCCCCGAGAGCGCCGCGGCTTCCGTGAACGCGCGCGCGAGCTCGTCCTCGTTGTCGACGCGCGCGACGCCGCGCTGTCCCCATCCGTGCGCCGGCTTCACGACGAGCGGAAACGCATGCTTCGACGCGAATGTCCGCGCTTCGTAGAGCGTCGCGCACGACGCGAACGGCGGCACGCCCACGCCGCCCGCTTCGTACGCCGCGCGCATCGCGTCTTTTTCTTGGCAGCGACGGATCGTCTGCGGATCGGCGTAGAACGGCAGTCCCGCACGCGCCGCGACGGCCGCGACGGTCTTCACCGAGACCTCGCTCCCGGTCGACGTGATCGCCCGAACGCCCGTACGTGCGACGAGCCGCGACACCGCGTCGGCGTCGTTCGTCGACACCATCTCGAACTCGTTGCAGTGTGAGACCCCGACCGCCTCCGGGTTCATGTCGACGCCGAGCACCTCGACGCCGAGCGCGCGCGCACGACGGATCAGCGAGAGCTGCGGAAATCCACATCCGACGATGAGAACCTTCGCGCTCACGACGCCGCCTCTTCTTCCTTCGTCGTCTCTTTTTCGTCGGGGCGAAGCGACATGCGAACGAGCTCGTCCTCGGCTTGGTGATGCTCGTGCGTCACCGCGTCTTCTTCCTCTTCGAAGTTGAGTCGCTCGGCGATGTTGTAGAGCGGTCGCGCCTGCGCCTGCACGTAGATCCGCGCGATGTACTCGCCGATCACCGACAGCGCGATGAGCTGCATCCCCGAGAGGATCACGACCGCCGCGAAGAGCGACGGCCACCCCATGAGCCCGTAATCCCAAATCACCTTGCGAACGATCGTCCAGAGCCCGAGACCGAGGCCGGCGACCGCGCAGAGGAGGCCGATCGTCCCGATGTACCGGAGCGGCTTGCTCGAGAACCCGACGAGCAGATCGAACGTGTGGTTGAGGAGCTTCGTGAAGTTGTAGTGCGTCTTGCCGGTCGCGCGTGCGGCGTGCGCGACCTTGACGATGCCGATGCGCGCGCCGCTCCAGACGATGAGCGCGCTGAAGAACTTTCGCCGCTCCGGGAGCGCTGCGACGAGCCGCGCGATCGGCGCGCTCATCAGGCGGAACGTCGACACGTCCTCGGGGAGCTCGATCTCCATCATCGAGCGCATCCCCCACTGCATCGTGCGCGACGCCGCGACGCGGAACATCGAGTCTTGCCGCGCCTCGCGGATGCCGTAGACGACGTCGAAGCCTTCGTTCTTCTTCGCGACGAGCTTCGGGATTTCTTCCGGCGGGTTTTGGAGATCGCCGTCCATCTGGATGAGCCACTTGCCGCGCGCGTTGAGGTAGAGCGCCTCGACGGCGGCCTCTTGTCCGTAGTTGCGCGTGAAGCGGACGGCGCGGATCCGCGAATCGGCCTCGGCGAGCTTACGAATCAACTTCGGCGTCGCGTCGCGCGAGCCGTCGTCGACGAAGAGGAGCTCGAACGACACCGCGAGCTTCTCCATGACCGCGATCGTCCGCGCGGCGAGCTGCTCGACGTTTCCCTCTTCGTTGAAGACGGGCACGACGACGCTGTAGAGCGGGCGGGGGGGGGCTGGCTTGGCTTGATTCACGGGAGATCGTCCAAAATCATTAGCTAGCTAACGATTCGGGCCTGAAGGCGGCGAACCTTACGCGCGCCCCCGGCGAACGCAAGAATTGACTCGGTGCGTCAGAATGAAATCCCGGCGTTACAAGGCCGAAACACGGCGCCGCTTATGCCTCAGTGGCCCGCTCGAACGGGCGACCGGAGGCGAGCGATGTCGCGTTGGATCACCGACTGGAATCCCGAGGACGAAGCGTTCTGGAAATCGACCGGCGAGCGCGTCGCGCGACGCAACCTCATCTGGTCGATCCTCGCGGAGAACATCGGGTTCTCCGTGTGGCTCATGTGGAGCGTCACCGCGGCGCGCCTCCCGAAGGTCGGCTTCGCGTACACGACCGATCAGCTCTTCTTGCTCGTCGCGCTGCCTGGCCTCATCGGCGCGCTCATCCGATTTCCGTACACGTTCGCGGTCCCGAAGTTCGGCGGGCGAAACTGGACGATCGCGAGCGTGCTCTTCCTTCTCCTCCCGACGATCGCGCTGGCCGCGCTCGTCTCGCGACCCGCGACGCCGTTCTGGCTGATGGCGCTCGCGGCCGCGACCGCAGGCGTCGGCGGCGGAAACTTCGCGTCGAGCATGGCGAACATTTCGTTCTTTTATCCCGACAAGAAGAAAGGATTCGCGCTCGGCCTCAACGCCGCGGGCGGAAACATCGGCGTCAGCAACGTGCAGCTTCTCGTGCCGATCGTCATCACGATCGGAGGAGGCATCCACCTCGCGTACGGCGGGCTCATGTGGCTGCCGCTCATCGCGATCGCGGTGTACGGCGCCATCTTCCACATGGACAACCTGACGACCTCGCGCTCGACGTTCAAGGAGCAGCTGTCGGTCGCGAAGCGCAAGCACACCTGGATCATGTCGTGGCTGTACATCGGCACGTTCGGATCGTTCGTCGGGTACTCCGCGGCGTTCCCGCTTCTGCTGAAGACGCAGTTCCCGGAGGTCACGACGAACCTCGCGTTCATCGGCGCGCTCGTCGGCTCGGTCGCGCGTCCGCTCGGCGGCCTCCTCGCCGACAAGATCGGCGGCGCGCGCGTCACGTTCTGGAACTTCGTCGCGATGGGCCTCGCGACCATGAGCGTCCTCCACTTCATCAGCGTGAAGAGCTTCCCCGGATTCCTCGCGTCGTTCCTCGCGGTCTTCGTCACGACCGGGCTCGGCAACGGCGCGACGTTCCGAATGATCCCGACCATCTTCCGCGCCGAGGCGCTTCGCGGCCTCGACACAGGGAGCGCCGAGCTGCGCGAGCGCGCGATGGCGATCGGACGTCGCGACAGCGCCGCCGTCATCGGATTCGCGTCGGCGATCGGCGCGCTCGGCGGCTTCTTCATTCCGCAGGCGTTCGGCGCTTCGATCCGCGCGACGCAAGGACTCGGCGCCGCGTTCGCGGGCTTCCTCGTTTTCTATGTCAGCTGCATCGGCATGACGTGGTGGTTCTATACTCGCACTTCGTTCCTCGCGAGCCGTGCACCCAGCCTCGCAGAAGCGAACGTCTAGCCATGCGAATGTCCATGTTCCTCGCGGTTCCGTTGTCTTCCGCGTTCCTTCTCTTCGCGCTCGACGCGCGCGCGGACGATCCTCCGTCGGCCGAGCCGACGCCTGCGCCTGAGCCCACGCCAACGCCGACGCTCACCCCTCCGCCCCCCGTCGCGCACGCGCCGTACGCGCCGCCCCCGTCGACGTACTCTCTCCCATGGTAGCTCCGCCCCGTCACCGCAGCGACGGCCATTCGTATCGACACGTCATTCGCGAAGTACGAGGACGCCGCGTCGCGCCGCGGCCTCACGACCGCGTCGACGCTCACCGCGTCGTTCAAGATCCCCGGCACGGGTCCCGCGTCCGCCGGGCTCGCCCCCGTCGTTCGCTTCGCAGCCGTGAACGACTCGCCGCCGCTCGGTAACGGAGGTCTCGCGATCGTCAACCCGCTCGTCGGAGCGTCGTACGCCATCCTCCTCGGCGGCGGCCTTCGTGCGAGCGCCTTCCTTGGCTTCACCGTTCCGATCGGCATGGGCGGCGGCGACTCACCCGACGCGGGCGTCGCGAACTCGCGCGCGAAGGGGCCCGCCGCGCGCGCCGCGATGGACAACGCGCTCTTCGCCGTCAATGACTTCACCGTGATTCCCGGCATCGACGTCGCATACGTCGCGCACGGGCTCACGGTGCAACTCGAGGCGACGCTGTTCCAGCTCACGCGCGTGCGCGGGTCGGCGCGCCAGCACGAGGCGACGAAGACAAACCTCACGTCGGGACTCCACGTCGGCTACGCGCCGATCCCGGTGCTCTCGTTCGGCGCAGATCTTCGCTACCAGCGTTGGCTCAACGCGCCGATCGCCGTCGATAACGACAAGACCGACACCCTCGTCGACACGATGACGATCGCCGTCGGGCCGCGCCTTCACGTGAAGATCGGCGAGTCGATGTGGCTTCGTCCGGGGCTCGCGTATGCGCGCGCGCTCGACAAGCCGCTGGCGGCGGCGACGCCGAACTACCACATCGTCCAGGTCGACGTGCCGTTCGTCTTCTAGAGCGCGTACCATCCGGCGCATGTCGGAAGCGTGGGGATCGCCGGAAGTCGTCGAAATGTGGCAGCGCCACGCCGAGGCACGCAATCGGATGCTCGCGTCGGCGACGGACGCGATGTTCGATCTCGCGGGCGTCGTCGTTGGCGCGCGCGTGCTCGATCTCGGGACCGGGACGGGCGACACCGCGCTCGCTGCGGCGGCGCGCGTGGGCGTGGGCGGAAGCGTCCTCGCGACGGACGCGGCAGAGAACATGGTGGAGGCAGCGACGCGCGCCGTGCGCGACGCGGGCGCGACGAACGTCGAGTTGCGCGTGATGCCGATCGAAGCCATCGACGTCGATGCATCGAGCTTCGACGCCGCGATCGCCCGCCTCGTTCTGATGTTCACGCCCGATCGACGGCGCGCGCTCGTTGGCGCTCGCGAGGCGCTCCGCGAAGGGGGCCGCTTCGCCGCGATGGTG
The DNA here is from genome assembly GCA_038209335.1 of Polyangiales bacterium. Lineage (GTDB taxonomy): Bacteria > Myxococcota_A > Polyangia > Polyangiales > Polyangiaceae > JBBQXV01. The sequence continues at coordinate 5,797 of JBBQXV010000324.1, forward strand.
TGGGGCTCACCCGCTGACAACCCGTTCCACTGCGCGGTCCTCGACGCTGCACGCGCGAACGGCGGCATGCCGTCGTCCGAGCCGGAGCTCTCGCGCGCGTTCTCGATGTCGGACGTCGCGTCCCTCGGCCGCGCGCTCCGCGAGGTCGGATTCCGCGACGTCGTCGTTCGCGTCGTGCCGTCGACGCGCGCGTTCGCGTCCGCCGACGCCGCACTCACCAACGCAAAGGACTCGCCGATCTTCGCCGAGGTCCTCGCGGCGCTCGACGACGCCGCACGCGATCGCGCGTGGCGATCGATTGAAGCGGTCTACCGCACCTTCGAGCGCGACGAGCGCTGCGACTTCCCGATGGCGAATCTCGTCGTCGGCGGAACGCGCTGAGTCAGCGCGGCCACGCCTCGACGATCGCGTCGACGACGCGATCCTGTTCGGCTTCGCTCAGCGTCGGGTACATCGGGATCGAAATCGTTCGATCGCCGATGTCTTCCGCGACCGGCAACGTCCCGCGCGGTATCTTCAACAGCTCGACGAGGTACGTGAGCGTGTGGATCGCGCGGTAGTTCACCGCGGTGCCGATCTGCGCGGCGCCGAGTCGCGACAAGACGAGATCGCGCGACTCCGCGGGTGTGAGGATCGTGAAGAGGTGATGGCTGCTCGTCCCGCGTCGCTCGATGAGACCGATGCCCGGGACCCTTTCGCGAAGCAGCGACTCGTACCGCCGCGCGATTTGCTCGCGACGCGCACGCTTCTCTTCGACCTTCGGGAGCTGCACGCGCAAGAGCGACGCGTCGAGATCGGTGAGGTTTGCTTTGTACCCGAGCTCGACGAGATCCCAATGTTGGTAGAGGCCGCCGTGACGCTCGGTCGCGGCCTTCGATACGCCGTGGTTGCGCAGGCGTCGCAGGCGTTCGGCGATCTTCGGATCGCGCGTCGCGATCGCGCCGCCGTCGCCGCTCGCCAGGTTCTTCGTCGCGTAGAACGAGAAGACCGCGGCCTCCGACAGATCGCCGGGACGCACGCCGTCGCGCTCCATCTCGATCCCGTGCGCGGAGTCTTCGACGAGAAACAGCGCGTGCGCGTCGGCGAGCGTGCGAAGCGCGCGCATGTCCGCGAGCTGTCCGTACAAATGGACCGGCAGGATCCCTTTCGTCCGCGGACCGATCGCCGCGCGCACCGCCGCCGGATCGATCAGCCCCGTCCCGCGTTCGACGTCCACGAGCACCGGCTTCGCGCCGAGGTGCAAGATCGCGTTCGACGTCGCCGCGAACGTCATCGGCGTCGTGATGATCTCGTCGCCCGGTCCGACGTCGAGCGCGCGCAGCGCGAGGAGCATCCCCATCGAGCAGCTGTTCGTCCCGACGACGTGCGGCGCCGTCGCGAGCTTCCCCGCCGACGCGTCACGCCCACGCACGAAGAACTCGCCGAGCTCCTTCTCGAACGCCGCGACCTGCGGACCGAGCGTGAGAAACAGCGTATCGAGCACCTTCCGCCACGCCGCGGCTTCGTCGTCACCGAGCTGGTGACGATAGAACTCGACCTTGCCGACGGCGCTCACGATGCGTTCGGCGCGCTCAGCAGACGCCCGTCGATCCCGAGCTCTTTCACCGCGCGCTCCGCCTCGCGCAAGAAGAGGTACTGCTTCAGCGTGTACCAGCGGCGCTCGTCCGGATCGATCTGGCCGTCTTTGAGCGCGGCGAGCACCTCGCGGATCCCGTCGTCGATCGACATCGCCTCGCGGAAGCCGAGGACCTTGTGCGCCTTCTCGAACGCGACGTTGTAATCGCGGAGATCCGGATCGGTCGGCGCGTGGACGACCTCGGTCCCGGGGATCGCGTCGCGGACGCGGAACGCGAGGTTCAAGATCTGCACGTTGCTCGCGTCGCTGCCGACGTTGAACACTTGGCCGGCGACGACCTTCGCGTCGGCTTCGAGCGCCATCATGAACGCGGTCGCGACGTCGCGCACGTGAACGAACGGTCGCCACTGACGCCCGCCGCCGTCGACCGTGATGCGTCGTCCGACGTAAGCGTTCTTCGTCATGACGTTGATCGCGAGATCGAAGCGCATACGCGGCGAGAGCCCGAACACCGTCGCGAGCCGAAGCGCGACCGCCTCGAGCTTGCCGTTCGACGTGCGCCCGTTCTCCATCAAGAAGTCTTCGACCTCGACCTTCGCGCGCGCGTAGAGCGACACGGGGTGGCGGTTCGACGTCTCGGTGAGGCCGAGGCCTTCGCCGTGGCCGTAGATCGAGCACGATGACGAGTAGACGAAGCGGCGCACGCCGGCTTCGCGGGCGAGGACGACGAGGCGCTTGCCGCCATCGATGTTCACGCTCTTCGTCAGCTCGGGCTCGAGCTCGCACGACGGATCGTTCGAGATGCCGGAGAGATCGATGACCCCTTCGATGCCCGCCATCACCGACGGCGAGAACGATCGAATGTCCGCCTGAACGATCGTGAGCTTGTCGCCCGCTTTTGCCTTCGCTTTCGCGAGCGTGTCGCCGAAGTAGAGGCGATCGAGGACGGTGACCTTGTGCCCCTTTTCGAGGAGAAGCGGGACGAGAACCGAGCCGATGTATCCGGCTCCGCCGGCGACGAGGACGTGCATGCGGCGGGCGATAGCACGGATTATGGGCGTTTTCGAGGGAGGTCGCCGCGCTTCTATCCAGCCGCCGCCGCGGCCGCCTCCATCTGCTTCTTCATGAGCAGCGGCATCACGTACGGGACGCCGACCATCATCGTGTCGAGCTTCGGATCGATTTGCCCGCACAGCCAGAACATCAGGACGCTCGCGCGCTCCACGTAAAACCACCCTTCCGGGTAGTGAAACGATCGCATCAGCTCGCGCAGCTCGGCGCGCTCGACCTCGGGATCCGCGAGCTTCTCGAGATCCTTTCGGTCCGCCTTCATCAGCGCTTCGGCCGTCCGGTTCTGAAGCTTGAGGAGCTTCTTGAAGTACGTCTTCACCGTCTGCTCGAGGAGCGCCTTGTTCCCCTCTTCCGAGACGAACCCCATCTTGCGAAATCCCGCGAGCGCCATCGCGCCGTCTTCCGTGAAGAGCGCTTGGAGGATCTCGAGGAGCCCTTCGACGAGGGTCGGTCCCACTTCGCTGATCGCGCCGAAGTCGAGGACGACGATCCGCGGACCATCGCCGTCGCGCTTGCCGGGCTGCACGAGGAAATTCCCCGGGTGTGGATCGGCGTGGAAGAAGCGATGGATGAAGAGCTGCTTGTAAAACGACTCGACGAGGCGCGTGGCGACCTTCGTGCGATCGATCCCGCGCCGCTCGTACTCCGCGAACTTCGTGATCTTGATCCCCTCCATGAACGTCATCGTGAGGATGTCGCGCGTCGTGAGCTCGTGGATGACCGACGGGAAGAGGAGATCCTCCTCGTCCTTGAAGTTCTTCGCCATGCGTTCCATGCACTCGGCCTCGTGCAGGTACTCGGTCTCGCGGCGTAGAAGATCGACGAGCGCCGCATGCACGTGCTCGATGTTCCCGAACGGGAAGAACTTCTTGTAGACGCGGATGACGATGCCGAGGACGCGCATGTCGACTTTGATCATCTCGCGGATCATCGGGTAGAGGATCTTCACCGCGACCTTGGTGCCGTCCTCGAGGTACGCGAGGTGGACCTGACCGAGCGACGCGGCGGCGAGCGGCTCGCGTTCGATTGACTTGAAGCAGGCCTCGGGCGCTTTGCCGAACGCCTTGTGGAACGCCTTCTCGACGTCCTTGAACGGATGCGGCGGCACTTGATCTTGAAGCGACTCGAGCTCGGTGCCGTACGCGCGCGGGAGGAAGCCACCCATGATCGACAGCACTTGCCCGAGCTTGATGAAGACGCCGCGGAGCTTCAGCATCCCTCTGTACAGACGCTTCGCGTTCTTCGTGTCGACGCGCTTGCGACGCGCGCGCAGCCACTCGGGGATCCGCTCCTTCTCTTTGCCCTTCTCGTCGATCTCCAAGCGACGGAAGATCCGCACGAGGCTGAGCTGC
>JBBQXV010000325.1:0-9763 GCA_038209335.1 Polyangiales bacterium
GAGGCGCGTCACACGCGCAAGTAGTCCTCGCTCCGCCGTCACGAGCTTGTCCCTCGCGACGTGCACGCTCGTGAGCGGCTGCCGGTTGCGAACGTCCCGCCGAAACGTAGACTGCGACGTGCTCACGGAGAAGCGCGCCACCCCGATCGTGCGGTCGCAGCTCGTCCCGCTCGCGATTCGTTACTTGAGCGAGCGCGGCGTCGACATGACGCGGCACCTCGGCGGCGCCACGATCACGGAGAGCGGCGTGTCGCTCCAGCTCGGCGCGCTGCACGCGTTCTTCGACGCCTGCGAAAAGGCGAGCGGCGAAGACTGGCTGGGCATCGAGCTGGCGACCGTGCGTCCGGTCGGATCGCACGGCATCGTCGAGTTCTTCTGGCGAAGCGCGGCGACGTTGCGCGAAGGTCTGCAGATCCTCGCTACCCACTCGCGGCTTCTCAACGAGGTGGGCGAGATGCGACTCGCGGAGGGCCGTGACGCGTCGTTCATCCAGAGCGTCGACGCCGATCCGCTGGGCATGGGGCGGCACGGCAACGAATTTTTCGTGGCGACGCTCGTCCGCGAAATTCGCGCCCTGATCTCTCCCGAGTTCTCCCCGATCCGAGCTCGCTTCGCGCACGCGCGGCCCGCGGGCGATCTCGGGCTCCTCCATCGCGCGCTCGGCACGAAGGACGTCGTCTGGAACGACGCGGCGAGCGGGATCGATTTCGATCCAGGATGGCTCGAAGCGCGCCTCGTGACCGCGGACGCGTCGCTCGCGACGACGCTGCGCGCGCACACCGACGCGTGGCTCCCGTGGGTGTCGCAAGACGCGGGCGAGGCGCTCGACAGCAAGCTCTCCGCGTTCTTGCACGCATCGATCGGCAGGCCGGTCGCCGTCGAGGCCGCGGCGCGTCAGCTCGGCGTCAGCGTCCGGACGCTGCAGCGACGCTTGTCCGAGCGAGGGACCACGTTTCACGTCCTCGCCGACGCCGTGCTCGCCGCGCACGCTTGCCGCGTCGTCGAAGCGGGCGGCGTCTCGGTGAACGAAATCGCGCGCCGCCTCGGGTACGGATCGCCCGCCGCGTTCGTGCGCGCGTTTCGTCGCTGGACGGGATCGACGCCGACGGCGTGGCGCGATCGGAGAAGAGATCGGCGCGAACGGTGACTGTCCGCGTCGAGCGCGACGAGACAGCATGCTCGCCATGATCGAGCTACGCCTCGCACGCATTCTCTCGCTCCTCCCGCTCCTCCCGCTTCTCACGCTCACCATCGCCTGCTCGGGCGCCGACAACGCCGGCGACGGCGCCGCGACGACCGCGGAGGATCTCCAGTCCGCACCCGGCTGCGGAACGGTGACCAACTGCAAGGTCTCGAACGTCGGCAACCGGCGCACCGGTCAGCACCTCGCATCGGGATCGCACCTCTACGACGAATTCGGGACGGACCGCGGCGAGGTGCTCTCGCCCGACATCAACGTCAACTACGGTATCCGGCACGAGATCCAAATCGGCGGGACGCCGCACGTCATGGTCTATGCGTGGGACGTCACGATGACGAGCCACGCGCAGCTCTCGGGATGGGTGCACGAGCACCAGGTCAACGGCGGCCGCGGCGTCGACATGCCCACCGTGCGCAACCCGGCACGCACGCTAGGCAGCCGCGTGTACCGCTTTCGATCCGCGGCCGCGACGGCGCCGTTCGAAGCGAAGTTCGGCGGCCTTCGCGTGAGCGCGTTCGGCGCCCAAGATCGCAACGGCAACCTCGTCGCGCATTACCTGGTGCGCGGCGACGGCGTGCTCAACGTCACGCAAGGCGCGCCGGGGAAAAGTCCCGGCCACGCCAACACGACGCTTCGCGTGGACGATCCGCGCGCCGTCTTCCATCGCGCAGAGGGGAGCGACACCGAGATGACGATCGAGCTCTTCTTGAACGACGGACGCGGCACGCCCGCTGGGCGTTCGGTCCACGCGATCTACGGATCGGTCGACGGGCGCTTCGGGTGGGTCCTCGCTATGGCGCTCGACGGGCTCTAGAACCATCGTTGCCAATGGCGATCGTCCTCCGACCCACGCGACGCGATCTTCTCCGCCTCGTGGACGCGGCGGGGGTCGTGCTCGGCAGCGCGCCCGGTTGCCGTTGGCGACAGTCACTCAGAGAGTGCACCCGTCGAGCCCGTTGATGAACGCCTTCCACGTCGCGTTGTTCGTCGTCTGCACGCTGACGTAAGCGTCGTAGAGATGGATCTGCCGCGCGAAGCTGTAATAGACGGTCTTCTTCAGGTGGTCGGTCTCGTGGATCTCCGGCGTGCCGAGCGTCTTCGTGAGGCACGCCGCCACCTTCGCCTGCCCCGCGCCGAGCGTCTTTTGGTCCGCGCTGTAAAACGTCCCGGACGAGAGCTTGCCGCCCTTGCTGTTCGTCCAGCTGAGCGAGACTTGCGGCAGCGGCGTCCCCGCGAGCTGGATCGTGAAGCGCTGACCGTCGTCTGTGTTCACCGCTCCGTTCAGCGCTTTCTGGAGCATCGCCGCGGCGACGTCGACCTCGACCTCGATGTCGACGCGCGCGAGATCGCTCACCGCATATCCGGCGCCCAGCACGCGACGGAGCTCGTCGTTCGTGACCGACGGCTTCGCGCCGAGGAGCGCGTCGATCACGACTCGGTAGAGCGTGTCGACGCGCTTCTTCCAGCGACCGTGGTCGTCGCGCGCGGCGTCCTTGGGAACGCTCACGTGCGCGGAGAGCGTGCCGCTCGGATCGCACGAGACGCTCGCACCGCCAAGGTTCCAGTACTTGTCGCCGAACACGCCGAGCGTCTCCGCGAGCCGCGCGCAGACGGCGCTCGGGACCATCTTACCCTGACGCACGATGAACCCGATGTTGTAGGGATGCGACGGCGCGCGCTTCTCCCACGTGAAATAGATCTGATCGATCTCGGGGTGATCGAGCTTGATGTAGAGCGACGTGTCCGAGACGCGCCCGCCGCCGAAGGTCACCGCCAGCGCGGCCGGCGTCCCGTCGATCGACTTTCCGGCGAGCACGTCGACCTTCGGGCTGAACGTCCCGGAGTCGTGCAAGAGCGCGAACGCCACGATCGACGGACCCAACGCCACCATGGCGACGATGAAGAGCACGCCGCCGAACGAAAGCTTCTTCTTGTACGGCAGATCGGCGTCCGACGAGGCCGGCACGTGCGCCGGCGGCCGCCAAACCTTGGGCGGCGCGAACGTCTCCGGCGTCTTCTCGGCGATCGTGACGAAGCGCGCGCGCTCGGTCTTGTATCCGCAGTACCCGCATTTGACGATCGTCACGGCATCGCGAACGTCGAGCGGCGCGCCGCAATGTGCGCATTGGAGGAGCACGAGCCCCACGATATCTCCGCGCCGCGTCGCCACCAACCGGTTCGACGGGTATGTGGCAAGCTGTTCGTCGATGAGGCCGATCGCTCCGTTCGCGTTGGCCCTGGCGATCGCGTGCGCATCGATCGCGCTGCAATGCAGCGCTCCGCACGACGCGATCGCGCCAGCCGCGCCACCGTCGCCTCTCCCGATCGTCGACGTCGCGGGATTCGCCGTCGTCCCCGCGCGGGACGTCTCCGTCAAAGGAAAGGGCGTACGCATCGATGCCACCGCGCGCCTCTTCTACAACTTTCGACGCGCCGACGATCACCCCGAGGACCAACCGATCTTCGTCCTCTTCAACGGCTTCGCCGCGGAGATCGTCCGCGCGTACGGCACCGGACCTACGAGCGTCGTCGACGGCGGCGACGTCGCGCCGAACCCCGCGTCGTGGACGAAGATGGCCAACCTCCTCTACGTCGAGCCGCGCCAAGCGGGTTATTCGTACGACGTGCTCGCGACGCGCGCGCCGAACGCCGCCGATTGCGCGCCCGGGATCTTCAACGAGTACGTCGACGCGGCGGACGTGCTGCTCGGCGTGCTCGCGTTCCTCGACGCGCACCCGGAGCTGCGCGGGCCGGTGGTCTGGGTCGGTGAGAGCTACGCCGGCGTGCGCGTGACGTGGATCCTCGCGTACCTGCGCGGGCGCTTCGATCTCGCGTCGTACGTCGACGCGACGCTCGCGGCGCGGATCGCCACGTCGCCGCGCGCCGCGTCGATGCGCGCGGGGCAGATCTTGCTCGAGCCTTGGCTCGGGGGCGGTGCGCAGTCGGCGGCGATCAACGCCGTGTGCGCGGAGGCGAGCGAGGTCGCGGTGGTCTCCGCGAGCGTCGGCGCGGCGTGCATCGGCTCCGACGCGTGCGCGTGCGCAACCGCCAACGGTCGAAGCCTCTACGACTTCGCGTACACGATCGAGCGCCAGACGAAGCGCGAAGACGAAGCCTCCGCCGCGCACGTGATCCCCGCGCGCGCCGCGTCGCTGCTCGGCATCCCGCTCGACGCGATCGCAGGTCTCGCCGCCCCCGAGCGTGCGCGCGGATTCAAGTGCAGCGCGCGCGACGCCACGGTGCCGAACGAAGACGCGCTCGTCGCGTTGCTCGGCGCGCTCCCTGCCGGACAAAGCTATTGGCTGCCGTACTCGCCGCTCCTTCCGGGCAAAGAGATCACGCCGACCACGCTCGACTGGCGGACCGAGAACGCACTCGCGCTCGCGTTCGTCGACAACCTGCGCGACGTCCCGGCGTTCGTGACGAACGGCGCGCTCGATCTCGTCGTGCCCACACGTTCGCTCGCGCCCGCCCTCCGCGCCGTCATCGGCGGGGGACGCGTCGACGATGCATCGCCCGCGAGGATCGTCGTGAGCTACGCGGACGGAACGCGCGCCGTCACGATCGCGCCGTACGCGAGCTCCGGGCACATGGTCTCGATGACCGAGCCCGTCGAGCTCGCGCGCGACGTCGCTGCGTGGCTTGGGGCGCAGCGCTGACGACGTACGGTGTAGTACGTCGATCGGACGGCGCTACGGGGCGGGCGCGGTGACAGTAGCGCCGGCGATGCTCACCGCGGTCTGCGCCATCAGCCGTCCGTTGATCGATGCGCCGGTCTGCAGCGTAATCGCGGTCTTCGAGAGCATGACGCCCTCGGAGTGCGACGTGGTTCCCAGCTCGACGAAGCCTGCGACCTGCCAGACGATGTTCTTCGCTCGAGCGCCGCCGCTCAGGATCATGCGCTTGGCGGAAGCCAATTTGAGATCGCCCGTGACCTGGAAGATCCACGTGTCATTCGGAGCACCGGCGAGCATGAGGTCCGTCGGGATGGTCACCGACGACGTCCACTTGTAGAGGCCCGGCGTGAGCGTCAACCCGGTGAGCGTTCCAGCGCCGAGGTTCATCGTGGCGTTCGGCCGCCCGGCCGCGTCGGTGTATGCAGTCTGCATGTTGGTCACGGCGGTGGTCAGATCGCTGGGCGTCGGAGGATCGTTGTTGGCGGCGAAGATGCCGCCAGTCACCTCGGGTGCCGTCCACTTCGTGCCCGCTCTCGTCAGCGTGAAGCCCGTGATGTAGCTCGCCGCCGCGGGACTCAGCCCGAGATTCCCGGTGACGGCGGAAGTCGGCACGTTCGAGATTGCCGACTTCGCGAGAATCACATACTTGCCAGACGCACCAAGCGGCACCGGCGCAGGACCAACCGCCGCGACGGAATCGGTCGTGAAGCTCCACGTGTACGCGGCGACGAGCGCGTTGCCGTTAGTGTCCTTCGCTCCGGTCGTGATCGTCGCGGTGTAGAGCGTGCTCAGCGCGAGCTCGGTCGCCGGTGAGAACACGGCGACGGCGTTGAAGTACGTCACGATCCCGGGGACGTCGACGGTGCCCTTCTTGAGAGCGAACGTCGCGTTCGTGATCGTGAGAGGATCCATCTCCTCATCGAAGCTTGCGCTGATCTGGCCAGCGGTGGCCACGCCTGTCGCCATATCGAGCGGGTTCGTCGAGACGACCTTCGGCGGCGTGGTGTCCGGCACGACCGCGTCAGCGGACCCGCCGTCGTTGGCGACAGCTCCATCGTTGGAGCCCCCGTCGCTGGATCCCGCGTCGCTCGCGGTAGCGGATCCCCCGTCGTCGGAGCAGCCGGCGAACGGAAAGGCGAACGGAAGAAAGACAGCGAGCCGTGCAATCTGGCGAAGAGACGTCGATCGAAGCATAGAGATCCTCCAGAGCGGGCGGTTCTCGATGCTCATCAGCCGAGAGATCGCCCGCATGACGAGCCCCTCCTGGTGCAACTCCGCATCCAATGACTCGTCTACGTAACCATGCACCTTCTTGCCGTCGGCGACGGCGCGGACCGAGCGACCGTAGCGAAACGCGGCGGACGCGTTGGTCGTGGCGCGCTTTGCACACGGGTCACTGCATCAGGCGCAAGCGCGCATTGCAGTCACCGGCTGTGCAACCGACGTGTACCTGGCAGCGCGAGTGACCACCACTCTCTCCGTCGATCTCTTCGCGTACTCGGCGCGCGCCAAGATGGACGACGCGACTTGTGCGCTGTACGACCGCTGCATGCCGCTGAACCACTACGTAACGCTCGGCCACTCCGGTCTTCGCGTGAGCCCGCTCTGCCTCGGCGCCATGACGTTTGGCAAGGAGTGGGGCTGGGGCTCGGAGCCGGCGGACGCGAAGCGCATCGTCGATCGCTTCCTCGATCGCGGCGGCAACTTCATCGACACCGCGAATGGCTACACGAAGGGTCACTCCGAGGCGATCCTCGGCGAGCACCTCGCGCACGACCGGAAGAAGCGCGACCGCGTCGTCCTCGCAACGAAGTTCGTGACGAACCTGTTCCTCGGCGACCCGAACGGCGGCGGCTCCAACCGCAAGGCCGTCATCGCCCAATGCGAAGAATCACTCCGGCGCCTGCGCACCGACTACATCGATCTCTATTGGCTGCATGCCTGGGACAAGACGACGCCGATCGAGGAGACGATGCGCGCGCTCGACACGCTCGTCGAGCAAGGGAAGGTTCGCTACCTCGGGTTCAGCGACACCCCGGCGTGGAAGGTCGCGCAGGCGCAGACCATGGCGATGCTTCGCGGGTGGGCTCCGCTCGTTGCGCTTCAGATCGAGTATTCGCTCTTGCAACGGACCGTCGAGGGCGAGCTCGTTCCGATGGCGCAGGAGCTCGGACTCGGCATTACGCCGTGGGGTCCGCTCCGCGGCGGCGCGCTCAGCGGAAAGTACAAGCGAGCCGACAAGGGCAAGCACGAGGCGGGGCGCGGCGCACGCGTCACGAGCTACCTCGATGATCGCACGTTCGATCTCCTCGACCTCCTGGAGCAGATCGCGACCGAGCTCGGGACGACGGTGCCGCGCGTCGCGCTTGCGTGGGTGCAAGGTCGCTCGGGCGTGGCGTCGACCATCATCGGCGCGCGGACGATCGAGCAGCTCGACGACAACCTGGGCGCGCTCGACGTGAAGCTGACCGCTGCGCACGTGCAGTCGCTCGACAAGGCGACGACTCCGGTCCTCCCATTCCCAACGGACATGCTCGGCGCGGTCCCCACGTTCGCGTTCGGTGGCACGACCGTAAACGGCCAGCCCTCCCAAGCGTGGACGCTAGCGCCGCAGAACGACGCCGAGCGTTTCTGAGGCGCGTGCACGGCCGCGCCCGCGGCTCGATGCGGTCTGTCACGACGTCAAAAGGTACCCGCGACTATGCTCGACGTTGGATAATCGTCTATTGCACGACCCTCAATGCCACTCCAGCATTGCGCTCTATTGGTTCCTTGTAGATAGCGCCTTACCCATGTTCGCCGGTTACGCCGCGGGTCTCGTCGACTGGGAAGAAGGCGGACTGCTGCTCGAAGGCGAGTGATCAGGGATCATCGCGGCGTAGCTTCGGCATTTCGTCGAAGCCGCGCTTGTCGTGAGCCGGCACGAGCGTCACATTCGGAAACTTCACCGCGATCGCGGCCATACGAAGCAAGCCGTCACGCACTCCGGATGGATCCTCGTCGGCGAGCGATCGCTGAAGCCACGGACGCTCTTCGCGCTCGGTGATCCCTTCGCGCTGCCATGCGAGATCGCCGACGAGCGCGTAGCGTTTGCCGCTCGCCAGCGTGACAAACACGATCACCGATCCCGGCGTGTGGCCGGGCGCGGGGACGATGACGATCGCGCCGTCGGCGTACACGTCGTAGCTCTTCGCGAAGCCGAGGTACGCGCCGCCGGTGAATGCGTAGTCCTCGTAGCGAACGCCGCTGAAGCTGCGCGCGACCGCGGTGACCATTCCGCCGTCGGCGACGAAGCGGTGCTCCTCGGGCGTCACCCATACCGGCGTGCCCGGAAAATCGGGGATGCCGCTCACGTGATCCCAATGCGCGTGCGTCAAGATGATGGCGCGGAGCGATTTGCGATCGTAGCCGACCGCGTCGAGCTGCTCGGCCGCCGAGAGGCCGCGGTCGTAGCTCGTGATCGCGCGAAACGCCCACGGCATCAGCTTGATGTGCGCGTCGATGTCGCGACCGAACCCGGTGTCGATGAGCACGTCGCCGCGCGGGTGCTTCACGAGCACCGCGCTCATGCTGAAGTCTCGCTTGTCGCCGAACGCGCCGCCGCGGTACGCGAACGCCGCGCTCCGGTGCGTGATCCCGGTCGGCAGTTGAAACAGCGCGACCTCCGTCGGCACCGACGCGGACGGAAGCGTGGCTGTGAGCGGAGGAGGCGGCGGAAGCGGCGACGCGGAGAACGTGTGGAGGAAGAGCGCGAGCACGAACAGCAGCCCCGCAAGCACGACGAGGCTCGCCCGCTTCTTCTTGCTCGGCGTCATGTGGCGTCACGGCGCTCCGGCATCGCGTGGACGATGGGGTGCGCGACGGCGCCGGTCAATGGCGCGACGTTGACCGCGGTGGCAGTAGATCTCACGGCCGCCTTCGACCTTCCTTCGCCACGAGTTACGAAAGACTCGGCGCATCTGGAGGTCTGGCTCGCGCCTTCACGCCGCGCAGGCGTGTACGCCCTGACGTAGACTCGGCCCATGGAAGTCGAAGCGATCGATCACGTCCAGCTCGCGATGCCGTCCGGCGGCGAAGATCGCGCGCGCGCGTTCTACTCGCAGACGCTCGGCGTGCCGGAAGTGCCGAAGCCCCCCGAGCTCGCGAAGCGCGGCGGCGCGTGGTTCGAGCGTGGGTCGCTGAAGATTCACCTTGGAGTCGAAGCCGACTTCCGCCCCGCGAAGAAAGCGCACCCCGGCCTCCGTGTGCGCGACCTCGGCGCCTTCATCGCGCGATGCCGAGCCGACGGGTACAACGTCACCGAAGCCGACCCACGCCCCGGCTCGAACCAAGCGTTCGTCGAAGACCCCTTCGGAAACCGAATCGAGCTCCTCGAGATCGTCTAGTCACCGCGCTACCCGCATCGTGGGGTGAGGGCGGGCTCTGACGCGAAGAGCGCGCAACGTCCGCGCCTCGCGAAAGCGTGCGCGCCCCTCGCGAGAGCGCGCGCGGACGTCGCGATGGCGCGAGCACACCTCGCGAAAGCCCTCCGAGACCTCCGCACCCCAGGTGATCGGGATTGCAACGCCGATCGCGCGCGGCGATCACGCGGTGCACGCGGGGTGCTCGCGCTCGAACGCGGCGTGCGAGCCCTGCAGCGGCGCGGCGATCACCCCTCGCGCGAGGGGTTACCACCGACCCGGCCTGGCGTTGCCACCGCGCGGAGAACCGTTCGCGCCCCGATCGACTCGTTCGCCAAGTCACCACGCGACGCCGAAGAGATCCTTTGCGCCGAATGGAGACGATCGCGCCGACCCGCGCGCTTCGAATGATCGCTTCCACTCACAACCACGAAGAGCTCCGAGGGTCTTTCCGGACCCCTCGCGATCGTGTGAAGCCTTGTATT
>JBBQXV010000326.1:0-9739 GCA_038209335.1 Polyangiales bacterium
CACGAGACGTTCGGCCCGCCGGCCGCGCGCGCGTTCTTCCTTCGTGAGCTCACACGCCGCCTCGTCTCGGGGGAAGACGCGGCGAAGTTCTATCTCGAGATCGTGACCCAAGTGCTCGCTGGCTCACAGACCAAGCGCGCATCGACTCCGCCGCCCCCTAGGAGAAAAAAAGCATGAGCCGCACCGTCGTCTTCTCCGCAGCAGTTGCCGTGTCCTTCGCGATCGCCGCGGGATGTTCGTCTTCGTCCTCCACGCCCGCGACGACTCCGTCCGACGGAGGAGCCGACGACGCCGCGCTCGCACCGGGGTAGTCGACGATCACGTTCACGATGCAGACGAAGGTTCCGGCGTCGAGCGAGACGCATCAGTGTCAGTACGTCACTGGTCCCGACGCGCTCTCCTTCATCGTCGCGGGCAAGCACGTCTACACGTCGGGCAGCCATCACATGCTGCTCTTTCGCACCGACCTCACGGCGATCCCCGCGGGCATGGACAAGCCGGGCGATTGCTACGAGTCGGCGATGGGCGGGTACATGGGCCACGTGCGCGGCGTCATCTATGGAGCGCAAGTCCCGACTGGGCAGATCGTTTATCCGGACGGCGTCGGTCTTCAGCTCGATGCGAAGTCGGTATTCATGATGCAGACGCACTACCTGAATCCGGGCAGCACCGAGATGGATGCGCGCGCGGACGTGACGCTCACGATCTCCGACGGCACCGGCATCGCGCAGCACGCGGGTGTCCTCTTCTTCTACGATCCGTTCATTTACGTGCCGATGGGGACGAAGGGGGCGCGCGCGTCGATGCGCTGCGGGATTCGCTCGGACATCACGCTGATCACGGCGACGTCGCACTACCACAAGCGCGGATACGACTACGCCGCGTACGTCGATCCGCCGACGGGGCCGCTCGCGACGACGCCGTTTTACACGTCGAGCGATTGGGATCATCCGCCGACGCTTCCGGCGCCGATGAAGATCGCCGGAGGCTCGAAGATTCGCTTCGGGTGCGGCTACGACAACACCGCCGGGACGAAAGAATATTTCCAGGGACAGAGCGCACAAGACAACGAGATGTGCATGTTCACCGGCGTCTATTATCCCGCGCTCGGCACGCCCGACGACATGTGCCTCAACGCGCACGACATGTTCGGCACCGGCGCGAGCACCTGCTCGACTCTGTTGTCGTGCTTCAAGTCGTGTCCGCCGCTCAACCTCAACATCGGCATGGGGCAGCCGGACGTCGATCCGTGCAATCAGAAGTGCATGGCCACGTCGTGTCCCGACGCGAGCGGCTTGCTCGTCGCGCTGCAAAACTGCACGAAGACCAACTGCGCGACCGAATGCGCCACCACGGGCACGAGCGCGTGCTCGGACTGCGCGCAGAACAAGTGCAGCCCCGAAGTCACCGCGTGCTTCTCCGACACGTGCCAGTGACGCCAACGAGCTAGGTAGTTAGAACTCGAACGCGAGACCCGCGGCCCACGACGTGTTGCCGACGCGGAGTGCCGTGTTGCTGCCAAAGCTGGTGAGGTCGGTCGAGTAGTACTCCCAGAACAGGTACGTGTTGTTCACGCCCATCGTGTTGTCGAGGTTGCGCGCGGAGTACGCGTCGAAGACGTTGAGGTGGAGCGCGACACCGAACGCGACCTGCGTCCCGTAGACGTGGCCTTTGCCGGTGACGCCGTCGGCGCGCGAGCTCGACGTGCCGCCGTCGTTGTAGGCGCGCCACAGCGCGTAGCCGAGGCCGGCTTTTGCGTAAGGGACGAGCGGAATGTTGAGCTCGCGCGTGACGACGTCGGCGCGCAACACCGCGACGACGTAGAACGGGAAGAGGTCGAGGCCGGTGTTCTCGCCGGACAGCCTCTGGCCATTGGGCCCCGGCTTCAACAGCGGCGCCGGCGCGCCCATCGACGTGTAGCCGACGCTGATGCCCGGACCGAGGGTCCCGAGATGCGGAATGCGCACGGCCTGCCAGTCGAGCTCCGCCGCGATGAGCAGTCGTGGCATCGAGCCGAAGATGTCGCGGTACGGCCTCTGACCGTGGAGCGCCGGATCGCTGTCGATGTCGGGGCGGTACGGCGAGAAGCGAAACTCGAACGCGAAATTC
Source organism: Polyangiales bacterium (assembly GCA_038209335.1). Taxonomy (GTDB): domain Bacteria; phylum Myxococcota_A; class Polyangia; order Polyangiales; family Polyangiaceae; genus JBBQXV01. The sequence continues at coordinate 2,110 of JBBQXV010000326.1, forward strand.
TGCGGCGACTCGAACTTGCGATGACGCGACTCGAGCGCGTTGCTCCGGTCTTGCGCGCGCGCTTCGGTCGTGATGCCGAGCAATGCGAGCGTCGCGACCGCAACCGCGAACCTTCGACGCATCACCGGCGCCTCCGTCGCGCCAATGCGAGCGAGGCGATCACGAACGCGAGTCCCATCATCGAGGTCTCCACGGGGAGGCCCACTGCCTCGAGCGCGCAGAACGTTCCACCCGCGCCGCCGCCCGCTTCTTTGTACCTGTTCCAGAAGTCATCAATCGCCTGAGGAGTCCCGCAATCGAAGGCGAGGACCGGACCGGTGTTTCCGACAAGGTCGGAAGCCGAGACCCCGAAAGCGTACTGCTTATCGTTCGTGAGACCGGTTACCGTCGCCTTCGTCGAAGTCTTGTCGCTCGTGCTGGTGGTGTTGGGGCACACGAAGTACCCGTTCCCGATGTTTGCGAGCACGCTCCCGTTGACGTTGGACTTGATGACATCGCTCCCGCAAGCCCCGCCATCCGTCGTCGTGCCGCACGTCGAGCTCGCGGAGTCCGTGGCGCTGCTCGCATCGCTCGGCGTCGCCGAGTCGGAGGCGTCCGCGCTCGCGGAGTCTTGTGGGGCGGAGTCTTGTGGGGCGGAGTCTTGCGGCGCGCCCGAGTCGACGGAGGTCGTCGATGAGTCCGTGCAGACCCCTGCGCCATCGGGCAACGACAGGGCCGCGTCGGTGCTCTTTCCGGGCGGTGGGTCGCAGAAGACAGTGAAGCCGGCGGTATCCGTCGCATCCCCCGCCGGCGTCCATCCGAGCTTGAGGAGCGTGTCGCCGATGTCGATGGTCGGCGCTGTCGGCGCTGCGGGACCGACCGTGTCGACGGTGATGCTGAGGCCCATCCCCATCGGGTTGAACGGAAGCGACGTCTCCGCCTCCACGCCGCCGCCCGCCGCGTACACGAGGAACACGACGTTCATCTGCGAGCCGGCGGAAGCAGTTCGCTGGCTGCAGACCGCGTCGCTCGTTTGTGACGTCAGTCCGACGATGCCGCCCTGGCCCGGAGGGGATGCGATGCCGGTGAGCGACGCATAGACGAGATCGCGCGCTTGGACATCGACCTGGAACGACTGGTTGAGAGCGTATGGCGCGCTCACCGGCTGACAGGTGCCGTTCGGCGGCGTGCGCGCGGCGGCCGTGTCGCATGGGCTGAGACCCGCCCAGACCTGCAGCGTGTCGGCCCCCGTCGTGAAGGCCGTTGCCGTCATGTGAAAGGTCAGCTTGACGTCTTTTTCGCAGTCATCGAAGCTGATGCCGTTCGGGAGCGCGTTCGCTCCTCGGACGACGTGATTCGAGGCGGGGCTGTTCCGATCCGGGTTCACGGTTGCGAACGCGATCGTCGGCGCCGCCGCCGCCGGCATCGCGACGAAGACGGTTGCGAACGCGATGGTGAGCGACACGACGGACGCGTGCGCGCGCGAGGAGAAGAGAGAAGAGTGAAGCATCCTTGGGATGCGGCGCAGCATAGCCCGTGCCAGGCCAAAGTTCTCGCGACGTCGCGTGTTTCGCCCGCATTTGTCGCCGAGTCGTCGGCGTCGACGCAGAGAACCCGCCGTCAACGTGGCACCGTCGGGCCGCTCCGCTCGCGCGTCCTGACAAAGTGACAGCGGATAACGGATGACGCGCGCCGCGAATCACGGCAGAAATGCGCGCGATGCTGCACCTCATTCCGAGTCATCAAGGGCGACCGTCCGACGATCCGATCTTCGCGTTGAACCGCGAGGCGACGCAGCGAAAGCAGCGCGGTGAATCGATCGTCAACGCGACGGTTGGCGCTCTCCTCGACGACGACGGACAGCTCGCGATGTTGCCGACGGCGACGCGCGTCGTGCACGACGTGCCGCCGGTCGAGTGGGCGACGTACGCGCCGATCGCCGGGAGCCCTGATTTTCTTCGCGCGGTGATGGACGATCTCTTCACGGGTCAGCCCGAGCTCCGCGCGTCGGCGGTGGGCGCGGCGACGCCGGGCGGAACGGGCGCGCTTCGACACGCGATCGCGAATTTTCTCGAGCCGGGGCAGTCGCTGCTGACGACGAGCTTTTTCTGGGGGCCGTACCAGACGCTCGCGGACGAAGCGGATCGCAAGGTCGCGACGTTCTCGATGTTCGCAGCGGATGGATCGCTCGACGTCGCTGCGCTCGATCGCGCGCTGGCGAAGCTCATCGCGGATCAAGGACGCGCGCTCGTCTTCTTGAACGATCCTTGCCACAACCCGACGGGCTACTCGATGCGAGGGAGCGAGTGGGACGCGGTCGTCGCGTGCCTCGCGTCGCACGCGGCAAAGGCGCCGGTCACGCTGCTGGTCGACTGCGCGTATTTCGCGTACGCCGCGAGCGAACCGCGTGCATTCCTCACGCATCTCGCGCCGCTCCTCGGCAAGGCGGCGATCCTGTTCGCGTGGACGGCGTCGAAGACGTTCACGCACTACGGGCTTCGCGTCGGCGCCATCGTCGCGTGCATCGCCGACGAGAAGGAGCGCGCGATGACCGAAGCCGCGCTCAGCTATTCGTGCCGCGGCACGTGGTCCAACTGCAATCGCGGCGGGCTCTCGGCGGTGACGCGGCTGCTCGTCGATCCGGCGTTGCGCGAGGCGTGCGACAGAGAGCGCGCGGTGTTCGCGGCCAAGCTTCACGCGCGCGTCGAAGCTTTCAATCGGCTCGCGCCCGCGAAGAAGCTCCGCTACCCGCGCTACGAAGGTGGGTTCTTCGTCACGGTGTTCGACGACGACGCGTTCGGCATGGCCGAGCGGATGCGCAAGGTCGGCGTGTTCGTCGTTCCGCAAAAAGGGGCGCTACGCGTCGCGCTGTGCAGCGTGGCCGAGCGCGACGTCGCGCGGCTCGTCGACGCGTTCTAGAAGCTCCCGACCACCGTGACGCCGTAGCCGCTCGCGCCCACCTTCGCGGGAGCCACGGTGACCTTGGGAGTCTCGCGCGGCCGCTCCGTGATGAAGATGCCGGCGATCGCCGCGGCGATGCCCCACGCTTGGAACACGCCGTCGACGACCAGCAGCGCCTGGTTTCCCGTCTCGACGCGGCACGAGATGTAACCCGCGCCGCATCCGGGACGGGTCGCGAGATCGACCCACGGTCCGACGATCGGCGCGAACAAGCTGGAGTCCGACGAGATGCGGCTGCGTGACGCGATGACCGCGCCGGGCACGTACCAAACGAGGACGGTGAGGATCCCCGTCCCGATCATCGCGCGGTTCGGCCCGGTGTACCCCTCGGACACGCCGGCCGACGTGTTCTCCGGAGTGGGCGCGGGCGGCGCGGGCGGCGTCGGCGCGACCGCAGGCGGCGCAGGCTGCGCGAGGGCGTCGATGGAGCACGCGAACGTGACGACGAGCGCGGCCGTGGTCGCGAGGACCCCTACTCGACATCTCATTCGTCGTGATCTCCCGAAGGCCTTCTATGTAACGAGGCGCCCTCGGTCAAGCACGACGGGTTTCTACGGCGGGCTTCCGCTCGCGTTGCCTTGAACCATCGGCATGAGCTGTCCGGCGCGATCGAGCGCCGCGAGCTCCTCGAAGCCGCCGATCGATCGGCCGTGAATGAAGATCTGCGGAACCGTTTTTCGGCCCGTCACCTGCACGAGCCACGCGCGCTTGTCGTGATCGCCGCCGATGTTGATCTCTTGGTAGGGGATGTGGCGCTTGCCGAGCAGCATCTTCGCACGGATGCAGTATGCACATATCGTCGTCGTGTACATCTGGACGACGGGGGATTGGGCGGTCATCTCGGGGACGGAAGGCACGGTTAGATTCACGTTGTAACCGATTCGATGCCGCGCCGCTGCTCACGGTCGCGCGTGCTACCTTCGCTCTTCGAAATGGCAGCCGATCAGACGATTCACCTCGACCGATACGCGGCCGACGCGAAGGCACTCGTGGCGGGAGCGCAAGCGCTCGCCGACGAACGAAAGCACGCGCAGGTCGAACCGCTCCACCTCCTCGCGCGCGCGATCGATCGCGATCCGGGCGTCGCCGAGGTGTTCAAGAAAGCCGGCGCCGCTCCGTCGGATGTCGCGGTCGAGGCCGAGGCCGCGCTCGCGCGGATCGGGAAGGCGTCGGGCGGGCTGGCGTACTTGTCGAACGCGATGCTCGCGCTGTTGGCGCGCGCGGAGAAGGAAGCAGGCTCGGAGACGGTCGGCGTGGAGCATCTGCTCAACGCGATGTCGCAGGAGATCCGCGGCTCCGCGGCGGTCGTGCTGCAAGCGTTCGGGCTCGGACCGGGATCGTTTCGGCCGCACATGGCCGCGCTGAAGAGCGTGCCGCGTGACGCGGTGACGGCGACGGGCGCCGCCGGGAACGCCGACGCGGTGTCGCGCTTCACGCAGGATCTCGTCGAGCGGGCGAAGAAGGGCGGTTTCGATCCGGTCATCGGACGCGACGTCGAGGTGCGACGCCTTCTGCAGATCCTCGAGCGCCGACAAAAGAACCATCCGCTCCTCGTCGGCGAGCCGGGCGTCGGCAAGACGGCGATCGTCGGCGCGCTCGCGATGCGGATCGCGGCCGGCGAGGTCCCCGAGAACTTGATGAAGCTCCGCGTGCTCGAGCTCGAGACCGGCGCGCTCGTCGCGGGGGCGAAGCTGCGCGGAGAAATCGAAGAGCGACTCAAGCAGGTCATCGGTGCCGTCAAGGGATCGATCGGCGCGCCGAGCGACACGCTCCTCTACATCGGCGGGATCGACTCGCTCCTCAGACAAGGGAACGCGGGGAGCGGCGTGGGCGATCTCTTGAAGCCGATGCTCGCGCGCGGCGAAGTGCGCCTCCTCGCGTCGACGACGCCCGACGGGCTTCGCAAGATGAGCGACAAGGATCCCGGACTGCTCCGGCGCTTCTCGGTTTTGTCGATCGACGCGCCGACGCCGGATCAGGCGATCGAAATCCTGCGCGGGATCGCGACGCGGTACGAGTCGCACCACAACGTGCAAATAGGCGATCCGGCGATCGTCGCGGCGGTTCGACTGGCGAAGCGTTACGTCCAGGATCGCGCGCTCCCCGACACGGCGATCGATCTCCTCGACGAAGCAGCGGCGCGAAAGCGGGTGGAGATCGACGGCGTGCCCGCGGCGGTCGACGACGCGATTCGGCGGCTCGCGTCGCTCAAGGCGCAGCTCGCGTCGCTCGCAGGCGACGCCGACGCGATGAGCACCAAGACGCGCGACCGCATCGAGAAGGAGCTGAAGGATCTCGAGCCGACGGTCATCCAGATGCGCGCGAAGCTCGACTCGCGGCGCGGTGCGCTCGCGGCGCGCGCGACGCTCCGCACCGAGCACGACAAGCTCTCGGCGCAGCTCGAAGAGGCGCGGAAGAAACAAGACTTCGCGAAGCTCGGCGAGCTCGAGCACGTGCAGCTCCCGGACGTGAAGCGCCGACTCGACGCCGCCGAGGCCGCGGTCGGCAAAGAGGGACCGACCGAAGGGGCGAACGTCGTCGGCGAGCAAGAGGTCGCGCTCGTGCTCGGCGATTGGACGGGGATCCCGATCGCGCGGATGCTCGAGTCCGAAGCGGACAAGCTCCTCAAGATGGAGGACCGCCTCGCGAAGCGCGTCGTCGGGCAAGACGAAGCGGTCAAATCGGTGTCGCGCGCGGTGCGTCGCGGGCGCGTCGGGCTTCGCGATCCTGGAAAGCCGATCGGATCGTTTCTCTATCTCGGACCGAGCGGCGTCGGAAAGACCGAGCTCGCAAAGGCGCTCGCGGAATTTCTCTTCGACGACGAGCAGTCGATGACTCGCCTCGACATGAGCGAGTTCATGGAGAAGCACATGGCGCAGCGCCTCGTCGGCGCGCCGCCCGGCTACGTCGACAGCGAAGAGGGCGGCTTCTTGACCGAGGCCGTGCGTCGCCGTCCGTACAGCGTTCTGCTCTTCGACGAGGTCGAGAAGGCGCACGCCGATGTCTTCAACTTGCTCCTCCAAGTGCTCGACGACGGACGACTCACCGACGGTCGCGGTCGCACCGCCGACTTCTCGAACACCGTCGTCATCATGACGAGCAACATCGGATCGAAGCGGATCCTCGAGACCGATCCCAAGCTCTTCGAGACGCACGACGGGCGCGAGGCGCTTCGCGACGTGATGCGCGAAGAGCTTCGCAACTTCCTCCGCCCGGAGTTCTTGAACCGCATCGACGACATCGTGCTGTTCCGCGCGCTGTCGAAGAAGGATCTGCGCGGCATCGTCGACATCCAGCTGCGTCGCCTCGAGAAGCTCGTCGCGGATCGCGAGCTCAAGGTGTCGCTCACGGACGCGGCGAAGAACGCGCTCGTCGATCTCGGCTACGAGCCGGCGTTCGGCGCGCGCCCGCTCAAGCGCGCGATCTTGAAGAAGCTGCAAGACCCGCTCGCCGAGCAGCTCCTCGCCGGCGGTTACGCGCCCGGGAGCATCGTCAGCGTCGACGTCAAAGGTGAGGAGTTCGTCTTCTCCAAGGGGTGAGCATGACGTCGAAACGTACGTCGACGCGCTCGGCGAGACGACGATGACGACTTCGATTCAGCACATCGTCCTCGTGCGGCACGATGCGTCGATCGCGAACGTCGATCCGAGCGTCTACAAGCGCATGCCCGATCACGTCATCCCGCTCGTCGAGCTCGACTCGGCGCGCGCGCGACGCGCGGCGGAGCTCGTGAGCGCGCTCGGTTTCGCGGCGGAGGAGACGTGCTCGTGGTGCAGCCCGTACCTTCGGTGCACGCAGACCGAGGACGCGGTGCTCGCGCACACGTTCGGCGATGCCGCCGCGCGCGTTCATCGGCGTGAGAGCTTTCTCCTTCGCGAGCAAGAGTTCGGCGACTGGGACAGCCTCACCGACCAAGAAGCCGAGAGCGATCTTCCGCGCGCGTTCGCGAAGCGCAAGCTGCTCACCGACAACCTCGGCAAATTCTATTTCCGGTATCCGAACGGAGAGAGCCGCGCCGACGTCGTGCTCCGCGTCATCGCGCTCATGGGGAAAGTACACCGCTCGGATTTTCCCAATCACGTGGTCTTTCTCCACGGCGTCACGCAGCGGGCGTTCCGGATGGCGTGGCTCAACCTCGGCGTCGATTGGTTCGAGGACGAGCCGAATCCGTCGAACGCGAGCGTGCTGCACATTCGGCGCGACGCCACGCGCGGATGGATCGAGCGGTATCTGCCCGACGGACCGGAGCGCGCGACGGAGTGGCAGCGGGCGCCGCGATGACGCGATGGATCACTTGGGCAGGGTGAACGTCGCGTCGATCGTGACGACCGCGCCCTTCTCGCTCTCGTCGAAGCGGAGGTTCTTCGCCGCTTGGGTCACGCACTCGCTCACGACCTTCGCCGCGCCCGCGTCCGACGCGATCTTCGCGCTCTGCACGTCACCCGCGGGGCTCACCGTCAGCGTGACCACGATGCGACCGAACGCCTTCGGATCCGTTCGCAACGCCGCGCGGTAGCACGCCCGCGCGCGCGGCTGGAACCCGGCACGAACGATGCGCTCGGCGTTCGCGAGGGTGCCGGTGACCGTCGTGGTCACGTCGACGTTGCCTGCCGGAGGCGGTGCGGCGTCGACAGGCGGATCGAGCGGCGGCTCGGGATCAGGCGACGCATCGAGCGGCGGCAGACGACGA
>JBBQXV010000327.1:0-9721 GCA_038209335.1 Polyangiales bacterium
GCGCGCGGAGACGTCGATCGCGGTGGACGCAAGCGGCCAGCACATCGTCATCGGCTACAACGACTTCCGCGGCTTCACGCCCACGACGATCTCGGTCTCTGGGTTCTCGTATTCGGACGACGGCGGCAGGACGTTCGTCGACGGCGGCCAGCTTCCGACCGGCCCGACGACGGCCGTAGGCAGCGGACAATTTCCACAGATCTACGGCGATCCCGAGATCAAATATTTGGGACGCTGCACGTTCGTCTACGCGTCGATCCTGATGAAGAAGTTCACCGCGGATCCGAACGACACCGGGACCGTCGAGACGATGAGCGTGCACCGCTCACGCGACTGCGGCCATACCTGGGAAGGGCCGTTCGAGGTGACCGGTGCGACGCAGCCGTCCGGCGGCAACGCGCCGACCGACGCGGCGGACAAAGAGTTCATGCACGTCGATCCGGACACCGGTCGCGTGATCATGAGCTGGACGAATTTCACGCCGACGGCCGCGGAGATCTCGACGACCTACTCGGACGATCTCGCGACGGCCGCGGTGCCGACGTGGTCGTCGCGCGCGATGGTCGCGAACACGCCTGCGGACGGCCAGGGATCGATCCCGCGCTTCGCGGGCAACCGCTCGCACAACGCGTACGTCGCGTGGGGGCGTTACCCGAACAACACCGGTGACAGCATCGCGTTTGCGCGGTCGACCGACGACGGCGCAACGTGGAACGCGCCGATCGATCTCGCGGCACCTGCCGCCGGTTACATGGACGAGGTCCTCGGCAACGATCGCGTGCACAACTTTCCGTCGCTCGCCGTCGACAACTCGCGCGGCGCGCACAAGGGCACGGTCTACGTCGTCTATGCGCCGAACGACTCCGCGGACGGTGCGGACATCGTTCTGCAGAAGAGCACCGACGAAGGGGTCACCTTCTCGGCGCCGCTGACGCTCAACGCGCGACGCGGCAGCGATCGCACGCAGTGGTTCCCGTGGGTCGCGGTCGACGACTCGACCGGGCGCGTCTACGTCTTCTATTACGATCAGGGAATCGCGAAGAGCGGCGACCTCACCGAGACGACGTACACGTGGTCCGACGACGGCGGCACGAGCTGGTCGCGCCCGCGACCGATGTCGCAGCGGCCGTTTCACGCCGGCTACGGCAACAACTTCAGCCAACCGAACCTCGGCGACTACAACCAGATCGTCGCGCAGCACGGCGAGCTCTTCGCGGTGTACGCCGAGACGCGCTCGGTCGGGTTCGCCGACGGACAGCCCGGCTCGGGGAGCATGACGGTGCCCGCGCCGGTCGTGAAGCGCATCCGCGCGCGCGATCGCGACCGCGACGACACCGTGTCGCTCGGCGACGTCACGTTCCGCGACTCGAGCGGCGACGGCGTGATCAACCGCGACGAGATCATCTCGGTGAAGGCGCCGGTCTTCAACTACGTCACCAATCCGCTCAACGCAGCGACGCTTCACGGCGTGACGGCGTTCGTGACAACGTCGACGCCAGGCGTGCAGGTCCTCTGGGGCGTGACGCCGTATCCGGCGCTCGCCCCCGGCGAGACGAAGGACAACGAGCTTCCGATCCTGATCGCCACGCGCCACGGCTTCGTTGCCGGCACGCCGATCGAGCTCGAGCTCCATGTCGGCGATCTCTTCTCCGGGCAGACGACGCTGTACGCGACGTTGCAGACCGGAACGCCCGTCGCGACGGTCTTGCTGAACGAGACCTTCGACGCATCGCCGGCCGGCAGCCTCGGCGCCGGGTGGCTGCAGCAGCACATCGCGGGAGCCGCGACCGTGCCGTGGATCACGACGAGCACGTTCTGCGGCACGACCTCGCCCGCGGCGTACCACGTCGAGCTCAACGACGGCGTCGACGCCTCCGGTGCCACACGCGCCGAACGGCTTCGCACGCCGCTCATCGTCGTACCGAGCGACTCCGAGTACGTGACGCTCGACTTCGACGTCTGCCACGATCTCGAGGACGAGGCGATCTCGAACGTTCGTGCGTTCGACGGGCTCATCGCGACGATCACCGATTTCACGCCGGGTCGCACGGTGCGGCTCGTCCTCGCGGAGGCGTTCGCGCAAGAGCAGACGATCGGTCTACTCAACGGCTACACGAAGCACTTCCCGCGCGTCGATCAGGACGCCAACTACGTCTTCGAAGACATGTCGGCGTGGTCGGGTGACTCGGCGGGATGGAAGCACGTGCACATGCGCTTGCCCGGGATGGCCGGGAGCACGGTGCGGTTGAACCTCGAGTACCAGCAGGACTCGTACGGCACCTGCGCCGACGTTCGACCGGGTCACACGTGCGGCGTCGCCGTCGACAACGTCGTCGTGTCGAGTGTCGTCTCGGCGAAGCCGAAGCAACACTGACGCGAAGGAACGCGGGGCCGCTGCGCGTACCAACGACGCGGCGGCCCGGCGTAATTACTGGATGCGGCAGAAGTTGCGCGGATGCCCCGCCGCGGATGGAACGTTCGCGTCGAACCAGCTCCACACCGCGTTCATCTCGGGCGCCATCTGCGAAGCGTCGCCGTAGCGAATCGCCGTCGGCATGCAGTGCGTGCACATCGTCACGTAGACCGTCGCTTCGCACTCCGCGCCGGGACCCGCGTGCGGCAACGCGGCCGTGCTCGTGCTCGACCACGCGTCGAACAGTGCGTCGACACGATCACCGGTGAGGTGACCCGTGACATCGGGCGGCGCCATCGGCGCGCCCGCGGGCGGAAACGACGGCTGGTTTTGCCAGACCTGGATGACGCCGGATCCGCTGACGACGATCGCGGGACCGTAGCCCGTGACGCCGCCCGGACCTTGCCAGCTCACTCTCGCGTCGGGGTGCGTGCGCGCCGAGGCGTCCGTGCATGGTGCGGGCGGTGCTTCGAGTCGCGTCCAGTGCCCGCCCGAGCATTGGAGCAGATTGCAGAACTGGCAAGGATTGGTGCAGCCGCTGCTGCAGCTCTCGCCTTCCCGCGAGCACGCGGCGCCTTCGGTCGCGGTCCCGCAGTCATTCGTCGTCGTGACGTCGGAAGACGCGCCGTCGCTACCGCTGCTCCCGCCGTCTGCGGGCGAGGTGCCATCGGGCGCGGTGACCGCGCCGCCGCATGCGACCGAAAGCGGAAGGCAGAGCAAAGCCACGACGAGAATGTCGCGACGCGTGCGCGAAGGGCATCGCTTGGCACAGGAATTCGGCGAGCTCATGGGTGCGCGAACGATGAGCAAGCGCCGGACCAGCCAAGGCGCGACCATCGCGCAACGGCCAGATGGCGCGTCACGCGGAGTTAGCGCGAGGGGCCACGCACGTGATGCGACGCGCTCCTCGCGCGGTCCCTCATAGACGAGGCGGCCGACTCGCGAACCGCGGGCGTGTCCACTCGAGGAGAGTTCACCACGCCCTCTACAAGCAGTCGCGTCGACCAAGCCGGTCGCGCAAGAGCCACCGCGGCCCGACGCGCGTGGCTGCCTCGCGGCGACGATTCGCCACGAAGAGCACACCGACGATCGCGACGGCGTCGCCCACGACGTCCGCTACGAAGACAAGCGAGAGCGACTCGGCGAGCGGCGCCAAGAAGGATCGGATGATCGTATCGGTCGACAAGCTCCCCGCTGACGGCGATCTCCCGTGGCGATCGCTCGACGGCTACGCGCACAAGAGCGACGCCGACTTCATGGACGGAAGCGCGTCACATGGACCTCATCGGTAACACCAGCTTGCGATAGTCTTGCCGAGTGCCCGAAGCGCCGCAGATCGTTCTACCGCTGCCCGCGAAATTCGAGCCGGTGCGGCACATCCGGAGCACGCTGTTGATGTCGTCGTACGCGTCGATACGCGACGGCGGCTACGACGCCGCGTACCGCCTCGCGCTTCCCAAGCAGCATCATCAGGCGATCTTCGAGGCCGTGGCCGCGACGTGGATCCCCATCGACGTCGCCGTCGCGCACTACACCGCGTGCGGCTCGCTCGGCATCCCGCACGAGGAGCAGCTCGCGCTCGGGCGTTTGGCGGGGCAGAAAATTCACAACACGATCCTCGGAACGATCGTGCGCATGGCGAGAGAGAGCGGCGTCACGCCGTGGGCCGTGATGTCGCAGTTTCAACGCTTCTGGAACCGCGCGTTCGACGGCGGCGGGATCCTCGTCGCGAAGCTCGGCCCGAAGGATGCGCGCCTCGAGGTTCACAGAGCCGCGCACGCGGACTGCTTGTACTGGCGCGCCGCGCTGTGTGGTCTCTCCATCGGCGTGCTCGAGCTCTTCAGCCGTCGCGCGTACATGCACGAGATCACCAAGCAGCGCGCGCCAGGATCGGCGGTGTTTCGCGCGCAGTGGGTGTGAGCGACGGGCATCCCCCCGTCACGCTCGAGCAGGCTCCATCACAAAAGAAAAACGCCCCGGCCGCGCGCTTTCACCTGCGCGAACCAGGGCTCTTTCCTCCCGCGACCCGTCTTCGGCCGTCCGCGGGCACTTCGTTGGGTGGCACCGGCTACCCCGCGTGTGCAGCGGCGGTTCCGTCGGCGACGCCGTTCACGACGCCGTTGCTCGGGGACACGGGTTGCGTGTCCGCCTTCGCGGGCGGCGTGACGGGCGTCGGCTGCGCGGCCGTGCTCGACGCACGACGCGCATTGTGACGGAACCACTTCTGCACCGGCTCGAGCTCGGATGCGACGCTCAAGTTGACCTCAGAGGCCTTCTTCAGCATCGCGTACGTCACCGTCGCCGTCTTCCATGAGGCGGACTGCGCACGAAGAAACTCGTCACGCAGCGTCGCATGGAAGTCGGCGATGGCACCGAGCAAGGGCTCGAGGCTCTGGGCCGTTTCGATCTCCGAGAGCATCTCGGCGATCGAGTGGCCCGGGACCTCGACGGCAAACTTGGTCGCGATGTGCGCAATGGCCGGAATGACCTGATGCGCACCGCGCTTCAACTTCGCCGCGCGAACGCGATCGTCAGCCGTCAACCGCGTCACTTGCGTGAACGGCTGGCGTGCCTTCTCCACGAGCTTCACGCTCGCGTCGATCGCCTTCGAGGAAACCGGGTGCTTCGACTTGGTTTTCACGATGGTAGATTCTCCTTTCCGAGCGGCGCAGAAACGGCGTGTTTCGCCTGCGCGGCTCGCGGCGTATCCGCGAGGTCCGCGCTCCCTTGCCCCTCATCTAAATGAGTTGGACAGCGCGACGAATCGGCCATCGCCGAGGGTCGATTTTTCATTTTTTGGGATCGCGCTCGAAGCGCCGAGGTAGGGCGCGGTTCTCTCGAGCGAACCGAGGCCAACCTCCGAGGTACGCGGCGGCTCTCTCGGGAGAGCCCACGTCCATCTCCGAGGATCGATCGGGCTCGGTCGAGAGGGGATGGCCGATCCTCCGAGCATCGCGCGCGATCCTCGGAGCGAGCCCGCGGTTCGACGGAGCGAGGCGCATCGATCCTCCGAGGCTCGCGCGCGACGTTGGGACGTGGCCGCGCGATGCTCGGAGAGAGCCCACGGTTCGATCCGTCGAGCGCGCTCGGTCCTCGGAGGATCGCGCGCGACGCTCGCACTTGCCCGGTGGTCGATCGCTTCGTACGTTTCGCCCTGCCGATGGAGACCTCCGCCGCAGAGAAGCGCGCCGTCCTCGACGCCGTCCTCGCGAAGATGGACAAGGACGCTTGGAAGAAGCTGCGAAAGCAGCTGCTGACGTTCGCGGTATACCGCAGCCGGTCGTCCGAGCTCGGTGAGGATCTCGTCCAGCGAGCGATGGAGAAGCTCTTGGATCCGCGGAGGTCTTCGTGGGATCCGGCGAAGCAGCCCGTGCTCGCGCGCCACCTGATGAGCGTCGTGAACAGCGAGCTGCAGAACGAGCGGACGAGCGCGCGGGCGCGGCGCGACGTACCGCTCGACAAGGATCCCGAGGACAAAGACGATCTGCGCGACGAGCGCGCGTTCTCCGAGGACCGCGCGGTCGAAATGGATCTGCACGCGCGGCGGCTCGGGATGTTGAGGAAGCGCCTCGAAAGGAATGCGTTCGCGCTCGAGCTCTTGGCTCTCACGCTCGACGGGCGCGAGACGCCCGCGGCGCTTGCGACCGCGACGGGCCGCACGATCGACGAGGTGATCGTCACCCGTCGGCTGATGCTCCGTCACGCTGCGGACGTCGCCCACGAGCTCGGCGGCGACGACGCGCGCGATGAAGGGCAAGACGACGAAGACGACGCGGAAGCCGAGGAGGTGGCGTGATGACGAAGCGCAACGCACGCCAGGAATGGGACGCGATCGAGAAGCTCGCGGTCGAGGACGAGATGGATCGCATCCTCGCACTCAGCGATGCGGAGCTCGATCGCGAGCTCGTCGACGCCGGCTTCGATCCGAAGGTCGAGGCGGAGAAGGGAGCGGCGATGGCGGCGGATCTCGTCGCGCATCGCCACGAGCAAGCGTGGCAGGCGGAGGCCGAAGCGAAGCTCGCGCGGGTGCAGTCGCGCTTCGCGGCGCGCGGATCGCGCGGCGAGAAGCTGACGCGCGCGGAGCTCGAGGGGCGGATCGCGATGGCGCGCACCGATCCGCGCCTGGCGCAGCCGGTCAGTGTGATGTTCCGCAATCGACCCGCGGAGAAAGCGACCGACGAAGAGCTCGAGGCGATGCTCGAAGAGATCGAGGCGCTCGCGGAGCACGAGGAGTAGGCGCGCGTGACGCTCGTCGAGAGCCAAGCCTGCGATCCCGCGAACGTCGACGCGATCGGCGCGGCGCGCGCGCTTCATGCGCGCTTTCACGTTCGGCGCGCGAGGGCCGTGCGCGTCGAGCTGATCGCCGCGGAGTGCGGCGCGTACACCTTGTCGAGGCACGCCGGCCGCGCCGACGCACGCGTCGTCCGTGCTGGCGACGTCGCGTACCTCGGGATCGCCGATCACGCGTGGGGGACGCCGCGTGCGCGCTTCTCGATCGCGCACGAGCTCGCGCATCACTTGCTCCATCGCGACTTCGACGGTCTCGCGAGCATCCACGGCCAGCCGCGGACCGGGCGCGAGCACCGCGTCGAGCGCCAAGCGGATAAGTTCGCGGTCGAGCTTCTCTTGCCTTACGCGATCGTCGCGCCGCTCTGCGCGATGGCGTTGCCAGCGCTGAAGGACGTGGGCGCGCTCGCGCGAACGTTCGAGACCTCTTTGACCGTCGCGGGTCGACGCTGGGCGTCGCTGTCTCCGGCGGCGTGTGCGTTCGTCGAGTCGCGCGGCGACGAGATCGTCCGCGCGAAGCGTTCGGCGGCGTTTCGCGGATCGGCGATCGGCGGTCGGAGGATCGATCCGACGTGGGGGAGCGCGGACGCGGGGGTCGAAGTGCGCGTCGAGTCGGTCGCGGTGCGCGGCACGACGACCGTGCTCACGTGGCTCTCGCACTCGTAGCGGCGATGTGGCGTCCGGAATGAAGTGTTGCAGGACGGAGCGTCGTTTCGCCACTTCGCCGTCACAATCGCCGCACGCTCGTCACTCACATCGCGCGATCTCGTCACGCACAGAGAACGCGCGCGTCACCGAGCGCAAATAGTCTCCGCCTCGCTCGAGTCGCCGCAGTGGCGCGCGAGCAGATCATGGAGCCTTAAATGAAGCGAAACGTAATTGCCTGTGCGGCCGCATTGTCGGCCGCAGCCGCGACGCTACTGGCGGCGCCTTCCGACGCATTCGCGGCGGCATGCTCGGCGCTGACGAATCCCGCGTACTTCACCGGCTCGTCGGCCGTGAAGCCGCTGCTGAAGACCGCGAGCTCGCCGCTGCTCGCCGCAAATCCCTCCATCCAAATCGTCTACAAGTCGCAAGGCTCGTGCACGGCGCCGGACGCGATCGTGAACGGGACGAAAATCACCGGCACCGGCACGTACTGGGACGCGAACGGCACCGAGCTCACCTGCGATCTCACGGTCGGCGGCGACACGGTCGACGTCGGTGTCTCGGACGTCTACTCGTCGAGCTGCAACGTCACGCTGACGTCAGGGCAGAAGGACTTCTTCGGTCCGGTGCAGGTCATGAACATCATCGCGCCGATCGCGTCGACCGAGACGTCGATCAGCGCCGAGGCGCTCTACGCGATCCTCGGCTACGGCGGCACGATGTACCAGGTCGCGCCGTGGACCGACGTGAACTTCCTGATGATCCGCAACGCGACGTCGGGAACGCAGCAGATGTGGGCGAACGCGATCGGCCTTCCGGCTTCGAAGTGGAAGGGGCAGGACAAAGGCGGCAGCGGTGCGGTGCTCACGGCCGTATCGGGATCGGCCACGCCGAACGCGACGATCGGAATCCTCGCGTCCGACGTCGCCGACGTGAACCGCACGACGATCAAGATCCTCGCGTACCAACACAAGGGTCAGAAGTGCGGGTACCTCCCGGACTCGTCGGCGACGACGTTCGACAAGATCAACGTCCGTGAAGGGCGGTACGCGACGTGGGGACCGCTCCATGTCATCGCGAACGTCGACGGACAAGGCAATCCGTCGAACGCCCGCGCCGCGCAGGTCGTCAACTACTTCACGCGCAAGGGGCTCTCCGACGCGTTGAAGAAGACGCAGACCGACGCGGAGATCGCGGCACACACCATTCCGCTCTGCGCGATGAAGGTGTCGCGCACGGCCGAAGTCGGCGCCGAGTCGTCGTTCCAACCCGACGAGCCGTGCGGCTGTTACTTCGACAGCAAGGTCGGCACCGCCGCGGCCAGCTGCAAGGCTTGCCCGGGCGGTGATACCGACTGCACCGGAACCGCGAACACCCACTGCCGATTCGGCTACTGCGAGGCGAAGTAACATGAAAACTTCCAAGCTCCTCGCGCCGCTCGCGGCCGCAGCCATCCTCCTCTCGTTGGCGGCGACGTTCGTCGCGTGCAGCAGCGACGACAGCTCCACCCCCGGCCCGACGACGCACGACTCGGGCACCGCTGCCGACAGCAGCATGAACACCGACAGCGGCGTCGTTGGCGATAGCGGCGGCATGCAGGACACCGGCGTCATCGACACCGGCTCGTGCGTGTCGGACGCCGCGACCTGCAACTCCTGCTACTCGCCGATGCAGAACATGCAGGACCCGTACAACGCCTGCGCTCCTTCGACGGCGAACTGCATTCCGTTCAACAACGGGACGCGCGTGCCGGCGAACGTACCGATGGTTCCCTGAAGAACGGATTTTTCGATCGCGACGCGGCGCAGACTTCGGTCGGCGCCGCGTTCGCCTTTTGTCGACTCGCCGACGTCGCGACACGCTGCCGTCACGCACGACGCGCGATTCCGTCACGCTGCACGCGCGAGGACGTCACGCAGACAGAACCGGCGCGTCACCGTCGCTCCGTATCTTCCAGCCGTCTTGGCCATCACGATTCTCCGGTGCGCGACCGTCGTCGCGATTTTCCTCGCGGCCGCGCCGGCTGCCGCCCAGCCGAAGCAGGACGACGACGAAGAGATCATCGCGAAGCCGCATCCGCCCGCGCCCGCAAGCAGCGCGCCCGCCGGATCCGTCGCGCCTCCCCCGCCCGCGCCGCCTCCGACCGCCGCCGCGCCTGCGACGCCGAGCGACGCCGACACGCGCCGCGAGATCGAAGAGCTGCGCGCGCGCCTCGATCGCCTCGAGAAGCCGCCGCACCCCGTGTTCGCCTGGTCCGATGCCTTCAAGCTCACCGCGTACATCCAAGCGCAATACGAGTCGCACCAAGACTCCGACGATCAGCTCCGTCAGGGCGGCGGCATCTACAACCAGGATCGCTACCTCGTTAGTCGC
>JBBQXV010000328.1:0-9707 GCA_038209335.1 Polyangiales bacterium
ATCGCCGCGTCGGATTCGCGCGTCATCGTCGTGTGGACGACCGGCCGGACGCTCGGAGAAAACGACATCGTCGGCGGCTACGCGCTCTTCGCTTGTACGACGCCATGATGCTATCGCGTGCCGCATGAAGCGCGTGAAGCCGCCGGGATCTCCGCTCACCGCGCTGCACGCGACGATCACCCAGCTTGCGCCTGGCGGTGACGGCGTCACGATCGCGGAGATCGCCGGCGAGCGGCGCGCGGTGTTCGTGCGCGGCGTCGCGACGGGCGATCGCGTGCACCTCGAAGTCGATCTGTCGCGCAGACCGGCGCGCGGGCGCGTCGTCGAGCTGCTCGAGCCGGGCGCGGATCGCGTCGCGTCGGCGTGCGCGTGGGTCGATCGCTGCGGCGGTTGCGACTGGATGCAAGTCTCGCTCGACGCGCAGCGGCACGCGCACGTCGCGCACGTTCGCGCCGCGCTTCCGGAGGCGTGGCGCGGCGTGGAGATCGCGACGCACGTGGCCTCCCCCGCGCTCGGTTACCGCGTCCGCGCGCGGCTGCACGTGCGCGCGTCGGGTGGGCGCGCGATCGTCGGGATGAACGCTTCGTCGACCCGCGATCCCGTCGAGGTCGACACGTGCGTCGTGTTGTCGCCGGAGATCGAAGCCGCGCGCCGATCGCTCTCGCCGCTGCTCGAAGGCGCGCACGGACGCGGCGACGCGCAGATCGCGATGGGCCTCGCGAAGGACGGCACGGCGCGACCGGTGCTCGAGCTCGAGTGGAGCGGCGCGCTCGCGGCGGCGTGCTACGCGCGTCTCGAGCGCGCGGTCACCGCCGGCGAATGGGCCGGAGCGCGCGTCGTCGGGGGCGAAGCGTCGCGACCGGCGGTCATCGGGGATCCGACGCCATGGATGACGGGCGCGGACGGCGCGCCGCTGAGGCTCGCGGCGGGCGGCTTCGGACAGGCGTCGGAAGCAACGAACGCGGTCCTCGCGCGGCGCGTCGCGGATCTCGCGTCGGCGATGATCCCGGCCGACGCTGCGACGACGCCGCCACACCGCGTCGTCGAGCTCTACGCCGGAGCCGGCAACCTGACCGTGATGCTCGCGCGCGCGCGCGTCGATCTCACCGCGGTCGAGTCGAGCCGCGAGGCGTGCGACGCCGCGCGCGCGAACGTGACCGCGCGCGGGCTCGCCGCGAAGGTCGTCGAAGCCGACGCTGCGACGTACGCATGGAGTCCGGCGACGCGGCTCCTCGTCCTCGATCCGCCGCGGACAGGCGCGCGCGCCGTCGCCGAAGCGATCGCGCGAGCTCCGGTGCGAAACGTGATCTACGTCTCGTGCGACGCACAAACGCTCGGCCGCGATCTCGCGCCGCTCGCCGATCTCTATTCGCCGATCGCCGTCGAGACCTTCGAGATGTTCCCGAACACCAGCCACGTCGAGACCATCGTCGCGCTCGAACGGCGACGAGGCGGTGCCAAAGGACCACGCACGTGAAGACGCGCGCGGACGAACGCCTCCGCGACGAAGCGACACGATTCGCTCTCCGCTTCGCGTGCGACCACTGCGCGCACTTCGATCGCGAGCGCGAACGCTGCGTTCATGGTTATCCGGCGTCGCCGCGGCGCGACGCGATCGCGACGCTCGACCAGGTCGAGCTCTGCAAGGAGTTCGAGCTCGAATGAGCCGCTCGCATCCTCCGACCCTCCTGACGCTGACGCGCGCGATCTTCCGCGACGAACGCCTCGTCGAGGCGGGCGGTAGGATTCTCGTCGCCGTGAGCGGCGGCCCCGACTCGATGGCGCTCCTTCACGTCCTCGCGCGCCTTCGTGCACCGCTGAAGATCACGCTCGTCGCGCACGGCGTCGATCACGGTCTCCGCGAGTCTGCCGCGGCCGAGCTCGATCTCGCCGAACGATTTGCGCGCTCGCTCGACGTGCCGTTCGCGCGAACCGAGCTCGAGGTGGCGCCCGGCGGCAACCTCCAAGCGCGCGCACGCGACGCCCGCTTCGCCGCCCTCCGTGCCATCGCCGCGTCGAGCCGCTGCGATCGCATCGCGACCGCGCACCACATGAACGATCGCGCCGAGACCCTCCTCCTTCGTCTCCTCCGCGGCGCCGGCCCGCGCGGCCTCGCGGTCCTCCCTCCCCGCGCCGACGATCTCATCCGCCCCTTCCTCCGCGCCGACCGCGCCGCCATCGACGCGCACGTCGGCCGCCACGACGTCCCCTTCGCCATCGATCCCTCGAACCGTGACGTGCGCTTCCTACGCGCGCGCGTCCGCCACGAGCTTCTCCCGCTACTCACCGACCTCAGCCCGCGCATCGTCGAGCACCTCTGCGCGCTCGCCGACCAGCTCGTCCGTGCAGGGTCCCTCTCCGAGGATCCGCTCGCCACCGCGTCTCTCCCGCGCGCGACCCGCCTCGCCTTGGCTGCGCTAGCCACGAGCCGCTCGTCGCGAAGCGCCGTCCAGCTACCGAAGGGCCTTGTCGCGACGTATGATCGTAGCCACGGTGGTGTAGAGGGGCTGAAGGTCACCGAAACGCCCCGCATCCGCTGGAAGCACCGGACACGCGATGGTAGGCATCCTAAGTAGAGAGTAGAATGAACGTGGGCCACCTCACTCCGCCTCGGCCCCCCTCAAGGGACATAACGTGAAGCAATCGCACAAGACGCTCCTCCTCTGGGTCCTCCTCATCGTCATGTTCTTGGCGATCTGGCAGTTCTTGAGCCCCAGCGACCGCAAGCAGCCCGTCGCGTTCAGCGAGTTCATCAGCGAAGTCCATCAGGGACACGTCGACGAAATTCGCATCAAGGACCGCGAGTACGTCTTCCGCGTCCACGGCCCCGACGGGTCGAAGGCGACGCAGCAAAAGGAAGCGATCGGCCCGGTCGCCGACGAAAAGCTTCTCGAGACGCTCAAGCCGGAAAAGACCGACGCGCCGCTCCCGAAGATTTATTTCGAGAAGGAAGACTCGACGCCATTCTGGTCGAGCACGCTCGTGACCTTGCTCCCGATGCTCTTCATCGGCGTGATGTTCTTCCTCTTCATGCGCCAGCTGCAGAGCGGCGGCGGCAAGGCGATGAGCTTCGGCAAGGCAAAGGCGCGGATGCTCAGCGACTCGCAGAACAAAGTGACGTTCGCGGACGTCGCCGGCATCGAGGAAGCCAAAGACGAGGTCGAAGAGATCATCGCCTTCCTCAAGGATCCGAAGAAGTTCCAGCGCCTCGGCGGCCGCATCCCGAAAGGCGTCTTGCTCATCGGATCGCCGGGCACCGGCAAGACGCTCCTCGCGCGCGCGATCGCCGGCGAAGCGGGCGTTCCGTTCTTCAGCATCTCCGGCTCCGACTTCGTCGAGATGTTCGTCGGCGTCGGCGCCAGCCGCGTTCGCGACCTCTTCGAGCAGGGGAAAAAGCATGCACCCTGCATCATCTTCATCGACGAGATCGACGCGGTCGGTCGTCACCGCGGCGCGGGCCTCGGCGGCGGGCACGACGAGCGCGAGCAGACGCTGAACCAGCTCCTCGTCGAGATGGACGGCTTCGAGTCGAACGAGGGCGTCATCATCATCGCCGCCACCAACCGCCCCGACGTCCTCGATCCGGCGATCCTTCGCCCGGGCCGCTTCGACCGCCGCATCACGGTCCCCCGTCCGGACGTTCGCGGTCGCGCAGAGATCCTGCGCGTCCACACCAAGCGCACGCCGATCTCGCCCGACGTCGATCTCGACACCATCGCGCGCGGCACGCCTGGATTCACCGGCGCGGATCTCGAGAACCTCGTCAACGAGGCCGCTCTCCTCGCCGCACGTCAGGACAAAGACGCGCTCAACATGACCGACTTCGAGATGGCGAAGGACAAGGTCTTCATGGGCACCGAGCGCCGCTCGATGGTCATCAGCGAGGAAGAGAAGCGCACGACCGCCGTCCACGAGGCGGGCCACACGCTCATCTCGGTCCTCATCAACCACCACGATCCGGTGCACAAGGTGTCGATCATCCCGCGCGGCCCGGCGCTCGGCGTGACCTGGTACTTGCCGAAGGACGATCGCCACAACCTCTCGAAGGAGCAGGCCGAGTCGGCCATCGCCGTTGCGCTCGGCGGGCGTTTGGCGGAAGAGCTCATCTTCGGTCAGCTCACGACCGGCGCCGGAAACGACATCGAAAAGGCGACCGACATCGCGCGCAAGATGGTCTGCGAGTGGGGCATGAGCGAGAAGCTCGGACCGCTCGCGTACGGCAAGAAGGAGGAGCAAGTCTTCCTCGGCCGCGACTACGGCTCGCGCATGCAGGACTACTCCGAGCACACCGCGCAGGAGATCGACCAAGAGGTCCGCGGGATCGTCCAGCGGCAGTACATCCGCGTGAAGGACTTCCTGTCGAAGGACGTCGAGAAGCTGCGAAAGCTCGCCGACGTGCTCATGGAGCGCGAGACGATGGACGCCGAGGAAATCGCGGCGGTCATCGCCGGCACCGACCTTCCGAAGCGCGACAAGGTGATCATCCCGACGTACGCGGAGAAGGATCGCCAGGCGAAAGAGAAGCGCCGCGTCGCGAGCATCTTCGGCGGGCCGCCGAAGCCGGCGACCAGCGGCAGCTAGCGAC
The DNA here is from genome assembly GCA_038209335.1 of Polyangiales bacterium. GTDB lineage: Bacteria > Myxococcota_A > Polyangia > Polyangiales > Polyangiaceae > JBBQXV01. Next base: position 4,586 of record JBBQXV010000328.1, read on the forward strand.
TCGGCACAGGGCTCCTTGCCCGGAGGCGTGGCGGATACTACGTTTGCCGCCCCTGTCCCCGGCTAGGAGCCCTTTCTCATGTCCACGAAGATCGCCATCAACGGGTTCGGCCGCATCGGCCGCTGCGTCGTCCGCGTGCTCGCCGAGCGAGGCATCAAAGACCTCGAGCTCGTCGCCATCAACGATCTCACGGACGCGAAGACGCTCGCGCACCTCTACAACTACGACACCGTGCACGGCCGCGCGAAGCAGCGCGCCACGGCGATCGAAGGGGCCATCGATTTCGCAGGGAAGAAGGCGAAGATCCTCGCGGAGAGGGATCCGGCGAAGCTGCCGTGGAAGGAGCTCGGCGTCGACATCGTCTTCGAGTGCACCGGCCTCTTCACCGACAAAGAACAGTGCATGATGCACATGAACGCCGGCGCGAAGAAGGTGCTCATCAGCGCCCCCGCGAAGAACCACGATCTGACGATCGTCCTCGGCGTGAACCACGAGCTCTACGACGCGAGCAAGCACCACATCCTCTCGAACGGCTCGTGCACGACGAACTGCCTGGCGCCGATCGCGAAGGTGCTCAACGACAACTTCGTCATCAAGCAGGGCCTGATGACGACGATCCACTCGTACACGAACGACCAAGCCGTCCTCGACATCCCGCACCGCAAGGGCGATCTCCGGCGCGCGCGCGCCGCGGCGATGAACATGATCCCGTCGTCGACCGGCGCGGCCAAGGCGCTCGCCGAAGTGATTCCGGCGCTCAAGGGGAAGTTCGACGGACAAGCGGTGCGCGTGCCGACGATGGACGTGAGCATCGTCGATCTCACGTTCGAGACCGAGAAGGCGATCACCAAAGAGACGATCCACGCGGCGATGAAGGCGGCCGCGGACGGACCGCTCAAGGGAATCCTCGGGTACACCGAGGAGCAGCTCGTCTCGAGCGACTACATCGGCGATCCGCGATCTTCGATCTTCGACGCGACGGTCACGCAGGTGATGGGCGACAAGTTCGCGAAGGTCTTCAGCTGGTACGACAACGAGTGGGGCTTCTCGAACCGCATGGTCGAGCTCGCCGAGCTCGTCGCCGCAAAGCTCTGATCGATCGCCATGGCAAGCCCGCTCGACGGCATCCGATCGATTCGCGATCTCGCGATCGAGAACAAGAAGGTCTTTCTTCGCGTCGACTTCAACGTCCCGCTCGACGAGAAGAAGATCACCGACGACTCGCGCATTCGCGAAGCGCTGCCGACGATAAAACACGCGATCGAACGCGGCGCGCGGCTCATTCTCGCGAGCCACCTCGGTCGACCGAAGCCTGGCAAAGACAATTCGAAGCTGAGCCTCGAGCCGTGCGGCGCGCGCCTGGCCGAGATGCTCGGCATCGAAGTGCACATGCCGGAGGACTGCGTCGGCGACGGACCGAAGAAGGTCATTCACGATCTTCGCGCCGGGCAGATTTGTCTCCTCGAGAACCTGCGGTTTCATCCAGAGGAAGAAGCGGACGACGACGCTTTCGCGAAAGAGCTCGCGGCGCTCGCCGAGGTTTACGTCGACGACGCGTTCGGCGCGGTGCATCGCGCGCACGCGAGCGTTCACGGGATGGCGATGCTGTTTCGCGAGCGCGGGTGCGGGTTTCTCCTCGAGAAGGAGATCGCGGCGCTCGGAAAGATCATCACGGCGCCGGAGAAGCCGTACGTCGCGGTGCTCGGTGGCGCCAAGGTGAGCGACAAGATCGCGGTCGTCGAGTCGCTCTTGCAGCTCGTCGACGCGCTCGTCATCGGCGGCGCGATGGCGAACACGTTCCTCGCGGCGAAAGGCTGCAACATGCAAGCTTCGCTCGTCGAGGCCGACAAGCTCGCGCTCGCGCGTTCGCTCCTCGAGAAGGCGCAGGCCAAGGGTGTCGACGTTGCGCTCCCGGTCGACGTCGTCTGCGCGGCGAGCACGGCGGCCGAGGTCGGCGAGACGGTCGACGTCGAAGCCGTGCCGCAGGGAAAAATGGCGCTCGATATCGGCCCGAAGTCGATCGCGTATTTCGCGAAGCGGTTCGATAAGGCGAAGACGATTTTCTGGAACGGACCGATGGGCCTCTTCGAGAAGGCGCCGTTCGCCGCGGGGACGTTCGGCGTCGCGCACGCGATGGCGTCGTCGAAGGCGTTCACGGTTGTCGGCGGTGGTGACAGCGCGGCGGCGATTCACGCTGCCGGCGACGGGCTCGCGGCGAAGATGGGACACATCTCGACGGGCGGCGGCGCGTCGCTCGAGCTCATCGAGGGGAAGAAACTGCCAGGCATCGAGGTTCTTCGTGGAGCGTGGTCGCCGCCCAAGGCCGGCGCGTCGTCGGACCAGAGCAAATCGAAATGAATCGCGATCGCACGCCGCTCATCGCCGGCAACTGGAAGATGTTTCACGGCGGCACGTCCGGCGTCGAGCTCGCGTCCGCGGTCGTCAAGGCTGCGCGCGATGTACCGCATGTCGACGTCGTCATCGCGCCGCCGTTCACCGTGCTCGCCGCGTGCGCGCACGAGTGCGACGGGAGCGGCGTCGGGATCGCCGCGCAGAACATGCACGCGAAGGACTCCGGCGCGTTCACCGGCGAAGTGAGCGCGCCGATGCTCCGCGACAGCGGGTGCACGTCGGTCATCATCGGTCACAGCGAGCGGCGGCAATACTTTGGCGAGACCGACGCGTCGGTCGTCGAGAAGACCGCCGCGGCGATCGCCGGCAACCTCACGCCGATCGTCTGCGTCGGTGAGACGCTCGCCGAACGCGAAGCCGGCAAGACGCTCGAAGTCGTCGAGCGCCAGGTCCGCGCGTTCCTCGACGTGATCGCGAAGCACGAAAAAGCACCGCACCCGTCGATCGCGTACGAGCCCGTCTGGGCGATCGGCACCGGAAAGAACGCGAGCCCCGCCGACGCCGAAGAGGTCCACGCCGCCATTCGCGGATGGCTCGCGAAGGCATCGCCCGCGCTCGCGACGCGCACGCGCATTCTGTACGGCGGCTCGGTCAAGGCCGACAACGCCGCCGCGCTCCTCGCCTGCCCCAACATCGACGGCGCGCTCATCGGCGGCGCGAGCTTGGACGCCGGCTCGTTCGGTGCTATCGCCCGCGCGGCGGAAGCGCTCGCGGTAAAAGCGTAGTAAGAGGTACCCGGTTCCCACATGCTCACGACGTTTCTCGACATCGTTCACGTCTTCGTCTGCTTGTTCCTCATGCTCGTCGTGCTCTTGCAGCAGGGCAAAGGCGGAGGGATGGGCGCGGCGTTCGGCGGCGGCGCAGCGCAGCAGGTCTTCGGCGGACGAGGCGCGGGCAACTTGCTCACGCGCGCGACCGCGGTCTGCGCCGGCATCTTCATGCTGACCAGCGTGTCGCTCGCGTACTTGTCGTCGTCGGGCGACCGCGCGCTCAAGGACAAGCTTCAGCAAGAAGTGAAGAAGGGTAAAGGCAACGAGGGGAAGCCGCGGACGGATCCGAGCGCGACGCCCACGAGCGGAGCGAAGCCGGAGAAGCCGGGGAGTGGCGACCCGAAGCCGGCCGATCCCGCGCCCGCCGGTTCCGGCGCGGCACCGACCGAAGGGCACTGAACGCGCGCGTGGAAGAGTCGCTCACGGGGTTCGATCTTCCCGCGGCGCACGTCGCGATGCTCGACGATCGCGAGCGGACCGAGTTGTTCTTCGCGGCGATCGCAGAAGTCGTGAAGCCGGGAGATGTCGTCGTCGACATCGGCACGGGGACCGGTGTGCTCGCCGTTGCGGCGGCGCGCGCGGGCGCGCGTCACGTGTATGCGATCGAGGTCGGGCGGATCGCGGACGCCGCGGAGGCGTTGGTCGCGGCGAACGGATGCGCGGATCGCGTGACGGTGCTGCGAGGACGATCGACGCGGATCGATCTTCCGGAGCGCGCGAACGTGCTGATCAGCGAGACGATCGGAAACGATCCGCTCGACGAAGGAATCGTGAAGACGATCCGCGACGCGCGCGCGCGGTTGCTCGCGGCGGACGCGCGGATCGTTCCGCGCACGCTCAGCGTTCGCGCGTTGCCGGTCGATCTCGGCGTGGACTTCGTCGAGGAGCAGCGCTTCGACGCGGCGAACCTCGCGCGCTGGAGCAAAGCGTACGGCATGGAGTTCGGCGCGCTCGCGAGCTACGCGCCGGAGGACACGCGCGTCGGATCGGTGTTGCCCGACAACGCCGCGCGATGGCCGGTGGTCGCCGAGCCGATCGAGCTCGTGCATTTGGATTTGGCGACGGCGTCGTCGACGAGCATCACCGGCGAGGTCGACGTCGCGATCACGCGCGCGGCGACGCATCTCGGCTTCGTCATCTATTTCGAGGCGGAGCTCTCGCCGCGCGTGAGGCTGACGACGGATCCCGGGAAGACGTCGACGACGAGCTGGAAGAGCCCGGTGTTCTACGCGGTCGCGAGGCCGAGCGTTGCTCCGGGGGATCGGGTTCACGTCGGATGGACGTGGCGCGCGGGACGGAGCGCGATGTCGGTGCGATGAAGCCGGGCGCGGTGGGCGGCGCCGGGCGCGGTCGCGGTGGGATCGTGACGGACGCGATCGTGCTCACGCTGCTGAAGGCCGCGCTGACGGTGTGGATCTGGCACATCGGATTTTCGCATGTGTCGGACGATGACTACGCACGCATCGTGATTGCGGAGCAGTTCGCGCACGCGCCGCATTTGGATCCGAGCGGGACGAGTTGGCTGCCGTTGCCGTTCTGGGTGAACGGCGCGGTGATGATGGTGTTCGGGCGATCGATCGAGACGGCGCGCGGGGTCGCGCTCGTGCTCGGCGCTGTCTCCGTTGTCGCGCCGTATGTCGCGCTGCGCGCGGTCGGTGTGGTGCGCGGGGTTGCGGTCGCGGGTGTGGTCGTTGCGATGACGGTGCCATGGAATGCGTGGCTCGGCGCGGCGACGGTACCGGAGGCACCGACGGCGGCGTTGATCGCGGCGGGGGCGATCGCGATCGGGAGCGCGCGAGCGCGCGTTTGGGGGAGCGCGGCGCTCGCGACGGCGGCATGGTCGCGGTACGAGGCGTGGCCGGTTTGCGCGGCGATGACGAGTGTGGCGGGGATCGCGGCGGTGCGAGCGTTGCGCGCGGGCGATCGCGGGCTCGCGCGTC
>JBBQXV010000329.1:0-9631 GCA_038209335.1 Polyangiales bacterium
GCGCGCGTCGGCTATCGGCTCGCGCAGCTGGCGGTCCCGTACTTCTGGCTCCTGATCGCGTTCTCTCTCTTCGATTCGACGCGCGGCTACACCGAGAAGCTCACCGGCTTCGTCGTCACGCCGTTCGCGGCGCTCTTGCAGCGGATCGGCAGCGCGCTGCCGGTGCTCGTGGTCGCGATCATCGCGATCGCGGCCGTGCTCCTGGTCGTTCGTTTCGTCGGGCTCTTCTTCGGGACGGTGACGCGCGGCGAGACGAAGCTCGGTTGGCTTCCGACGGATCTCGCGCAGTCGACGAGCGTCCTCGTTCGCGCCGGCATCGTCATCGTGTCGCTCATCGTCGCGTCTCCGCTCATCACCGGCAGCGACGAGGGGACGCTCGCGCGCGCCGGAGTCGCGGCGCTCGTGACCGTTGCGCTGGCGTGCATGCCGATCCTGGCGTGCGCAGCCGTGGGCGTGCCGATCGTCTTCGGTCGCCGGCTTCACAACGGCGACTTCGTCGAGATGGGCGGGTGCGCGGGGCGCGTCCACGGCATCACGCTGCTCGAGGTCCGCCTCGAAGACGTCTTCGGCTGCGAAATCCGCGTGCCGCACTTGCTCACGCTCTTGCATCCGACCCGCGTCATCGGTCGCACGCGCATGGTGAGCGTCGACGTCGTCGTCGATCCGAAGGCGTCGCAATCGATGGTCGAAGAGGTGCTGCTCACGGCGGCGCGCGCGATGTCGGCGCGCGCGAAGGTCGAGCTTGCGAGCCTCGACGGCGACGGCGCGAGCTACCGCGTGACGTGCGCGCACGAGCCCGGAAAGAGCCTCGCCGTTCTCGTCGCCGACGCGCTCGAAGAGCACGGGGTCGCGCTCGGTCGTCGCGGGGCCAAGCCGTGAACGCGATTCTCCTCCTCGTCGGGCTGCTCGTCCTCTCCTACATCGGCAGCTTCCTCGTGGGCGGACGCGCGGTGCGCGGGATGGGGCTGCCGTCGGGGTCCGAGTACGTCGCGCTCGGCTTCGTGCTCGGACCGCAGCTCCTCGGCGTCCTCGAACGATCGATGCTCGAATCGTTCGAGCCGATCGCTCACGTTGCGCTCGGTTGGCTCGCGCTCGTCATCGGGATCGACTTCGGCTACGCGGGCGACAAACGCGTCCGCGCGGGGAGCCTCGCGCTGGGCGGACTCTGTTCGATCCTCACGGGCGGCGCGGTCGCGGGCGCGGTCTTCCTCTTGCTGCGGCGGTTTCCGATCGTGCCGCCGGGGATCGACCGATGGCTCATCGCGGGCGGCGCCGGCGCGGCGTGCGCCGAGACGACGCGCCACGCGGTGAGGTGGGTCGTCGAGCGTCACAGCGCGCAAGGACGCCTGTCGCAGCTCTTCGGCGAGATCTCGCACGCCGACGATCTCGTTCCGCTGCTCGCGGTCGCGGCGTTGTTCGCGTTCACGGCCAAGACGGCGCACTTGCCTTGGCATCTCCCGAGCGCGGCGTGGCTCGGTGTTACCGTCGTCCTCGGGCTCGCGCTCGGAGCGATCGCGGCGCTGCTCATCGGTCGCGAGTTCAGCGTCCACACGACCTGGGGCGTGCTCTTCGGCGCGTCGCTCCTCGCGGTCGGCGTCGCGACCCGTCTCGATCTCGCGCCGCTAACGGTCACGTTCTTCATGGGGATCGGCATGGCGGCCGTCTCGCCGCATCGCGCGCTTCTCCGCGACGCCGTCGCCGCAACCGAGCGCCCCGTGCTCCTCCCCGCGCTCCTCCTCGCGGGCGCGAGCATCGATCTCCGTCCGTTCCAAGCGAACCGAGGGCTCATCGTCGTCGTCGCCGTCGCGCTCGCTGCGCGCGTGGTCGGAAAGCTCGTGTCGGGGCTCGTCCTCCGCACGCTCACGACGTCGGCGCGCGGCGCGTCGCCGCTGCTCGGTCTCGGTCTCTTGTCGAGCGGCGCGCTCAGCATGAGCATCGGTTTGCTGCTCGCGGTTCGCTTCCCCGGTCCCGTCGGCGACACGGTGCTCGTCGTCGCGGCGGTCTCGGCGATCTTCGGCGAGTTCTTCGCGCCCGCGGCGCTGCGTCGCGTTCTGGCGAGCGCCGGCGAAGTCCCCGACCCGCCCGATACGCCGCCCTCGTCGAACGAAGTCGAGGCGCGGTCGTGAGCGCGGTCGCGCCGAGCGCAAAGGGGGCCGGAGGTCGCGTCATCCAGGCGATTCTCCTCGTGGCGTTGTCCGCGATGCTGTGGGTCGTCGTGCGCCAGACTCCCGACTTTCACGGTGGGACGTGGACGATCGCGGCCATCGGGTTTCTCCTTCTGTCGGGAACGCTGCTGAGCGATCTCGTCGCGCTCGTCGGGATGCCGCACCTCACCGGATATCTCCTCGCGGGGATCGTCGCCGGCCCGCACGTCCTTCAGCTGATCGATCACCACTCCGTCGAGCGCCTCTCGTCGGTCAACGCGCTCGCGCTCGCGCTCATCGCGCTCGAAGGCGGCGCCGAGCTGAAGCTCGACTTTCTGAAGAAGGGGCTCAAAGGCCTCGTGTGGGCGACCGTCTTGCAAACGTTCGCGGTCATCGTCGTCATGACGGGTGTCTTCTATGCGGCGCGCCCGATCATCCCGTTTGCGCAGCACCTCGCGCCGACGGTGATGTTCGGCGCGGCGCTCTTGTGGGGCGTCATGTCGATCACACGCAGCCCTTCGGCGACGCTCGGTATCTTGTCGCAAACGCGCGCTTCGGGGCCGCTCGCGCGCTTCATGTTGACGTTCGTGATGACGAGCGATCTGGTCGTCGTCGTCGTGCTCGCGACGGCCATCACGCTCGCACGCCCGCTCGTCGAGCCCGGCGCGAGCTTTTCGTTTCACGCGTTTCGCGTGCTCGGCCACGAGATCCTCGGCAGCGTCGCACTCGGAACGACGCTCGGCCTCGTGCTCGCCGCGTACCTGCGACTCATCGGGAAAAACCTGCTCGTCGTCTTCCTCGTCCTCGGCTTCGGCCTGACCGAGGTCCTCCACTACTTGAGCTTCGATCCGCTGCTCACGTTCATGGTCGCCGGCTTTCTCGTGCAGAACCTCTCGAACCAAGGAGAGAAGTTTCTCCACGCGCTTCAACAGACCGGCGGCGTCGTCTACGTCATCTTCTTCGCCACGGCGGGCGCGGATCTCGACGTCCCGCTGCTCAAGCAGCTTTGGCCGGTCGCGCTCGTCTTGGCGGGTTCGCGCGTCGCGGTGACGTACGGGGTCGCGCGGCTCTCGAGTCGACTCGCGAACGACGCGCCCGTGGTGCGAACGTGGGGATGGTCCGGACTGGTGTCGCAGGCGGGACTCGCGCTCGGCCTCGCCGCGCTCGTCTCGCGCGAGTTCCCCGCGTTCGGCGACGGCTTTCGCGCGCTCGCGATCGCGACGATCGCGCTGAACGAGATGGTCGGGCCGATCCTCTTCAAGCTCGCGCTCGATCGCTCGGGCGAGTCGTCGAGCACGCCCGAGCCGTCGCTGTCGATCCTGCCCGACGCGCCGAAGTCGGAGTGATCGAAGCCCTACGGACGGATCGCTAGCGCTTGTCGGCGCGCTTGATTCGGCGAATCTTGCGCTCGAGCGACTTGCGGTCGACCGACAATATGCGCGCGGCGGCGCTGACATTCCCCTTCGTCGTGGACAGCGCGTGCAGAATGACCGCGCGCTCGGCCGCGCCGAGCTTCGAGCCATTTCCGGGAAGGGCCAGAATCGCCCGCGCGAGATCGTCGCCATTGGCGGCGTGCACCGGCTGTGCGTCGGTCTTCGGGCGCGCGCTACCTCGCCCGAGAAGCTCTGCGAGCTCGTCGAGACTGGCCTTCTTCAGTCTCTCGATGGCTTGCGGCAATAGTTGATTGATGGGGCACTTGGCGAGGTCGGTGAGGGGTGCAGACATCTGGCCAGGATACGCAATTGGTCCCGACTTGGCTACTCCTTAGGGAGTAGTGGCTATTGCGGGCGGTTCCGCTTCGACTACGCTCCGCCGCGAACCGATGGCGAAGAGCGAAGGCGAGCAGAGTTCGTGACCGCGCGTGCGCGCAGCCGGTTTCTGGTCGTCGAAGACCATCGCGGCGTGGCGCGCGCGATCGAGCGCATCCTGACGCGAAGCGGGCACACCACCGTCGCGGGATCCATTCGCGAGGCAGAGCGGGCGGTGAAGGCGCATCGCGTCTGGACGGCATTCTTCATCGACCTCGGCCTCCCGGACGGATCTGGGCTCGACCTACTCGCGAATCTGCGCGCCTCTCACCCTAAGACGCCGGCATTGGTGTTGACTGGGCGCACCGACGCGCTCGCAATCAATGCCACGTACGATCTCGATGCGTCGTTCGTCGCGAAGCCCGTTCACGCCAGTCGCATCGAACAGTTCTTGCGCGCGAACGCGTCGCTCACGACGCGAATCGAGAAGGCGGTCGCGGGGTGGGAGGCGAAGTACGAGCTGTCCGAGGCGGAGTCCGACGTCCTGATCATGTCCGCGCAAGGCCGCCGTCGCGACGCGATCGCGCGTGCACGAGCCACCTCCGAGCTGACGGTGAAGAAGCACGCCGCGAACCTCCTGCGGAAGACCGACGACGCGTCGCTCGCGGCGGCCGTCGCGCGCTTGTTGAGAGAAGTGGCGAACTGATCAGACGCCGTCGAAGCGCGGGCTTCTTCGCGGTGGCGCGCCAACGTATTCGATGTACTCGTCGGGGAGGCGACGCAGGATCTCCGGCGCTTGCTCGGCGCCTTCGACGCAGTTTGCCATTTGGACGTGCTGGACGATCGCGAAGACCAAGAGGCCGAGCTTGTCCGGCATGACGCCCAGGTCGAGCATGACCGCCGATATCGCGCTCGCGAAGTTCGGTTCGATGCGCTTCGCCTTACGAATGGCGGCGGCGGCGCCGTCGAAGAGGAGCCAATATCGGCCCTTGTCGAGGCCGCGACGCTCGATGCATTTGCGGAGCGCGACGAGCCGCTCGTCGACCGGACGAAAGTGGACGCCGAATCCTGCGACGCGCTTGAACCGCGTGAGGAGCTCGAGCGTCGCCGCTTCGACGACCGCCGAATCGCCGAGCTGGTCGCCGACGACGTCCGAGAGCGCCATGAAGAAATCCGCAGCGTCCTTGCACGTCATCGGCCCGACGTCGCGACTCTCGAACACGAGCGCGCCGACCGCGACCGCCGGAAGCGCGCGACCGTATGCTGATGCGAGTCGCGTCGTCTTTGGCGGCCAAATGCGCGGATCGGGCGGACCGACGACGGTCGAGAGATCGTCCAGGAAGCCGCGCAGCTCGGGCGAGAGGCGAACGCCCGTCACCGCGAGACCGAACATTCCCGTCAGCGTCTCTTTTCCCGCCAGATCGCGGAAGAGACGCAGCCCGCGGTACTCGTGCTCATCCCATCCGGCGCGGCACACGCGGGTCGCGAGCTCGAGCTTCTTCATTGGTCGGCCTCGTAGACGAAATCGGGCAGTCGCATCGGGTACTCACGGAAGCTGGTCGGCGCGACGCGGAGCGCTTCAGCGGCGGCAATGGGTAGACGCGCGGAGACGATCGCGGCTTGGAGCTGCTCGGACGAGCGGAGACCTGTGCGCTGGAGCACCGCCAGGAGCGCCGCTTCGCGGGTGATGCCGAGCGTGAGCTCGCGGAACGAGATGCCTTTTGCCGACAAGCACTCGACGAGTCGCGTCACGCTGTCGCGATGGACGAGCGGCGTGTCGCGCGCGCACTCCGGAATTTCCGGCGTGGGCGACGCGATCCAACGCAGCCACGCGTCGTGGCCCTCGACGAGGAAGCGCGCCTGCTCCGCCGCGCATATCGCAGCGGTCGCGAGGACGGCGCTCGTCGTCGCCGCGCAGATGCGCGCGAGCGCCGCGGCATGCGCCGGCGCCTCCGCGATCGACGTCGCCGATAAAAAATGCATCGCGATCTCGAACGCCGCGCCGTCGGACTCCGAGGGGAGCTCGCCCGTCAACGCGAGGAGGATGGCGTCCGTCGTTCGGTAATTGCGCGCGAGATCGCTCTCGATCGAATACCCGTGAACACGCGGATCGTCTCCCGGCGTGACGACGTGCGCCGTCAGTCGTTCGGGCCACTCCTGCGCCTCGATCGGTCCCGTCGCGGTCATCTCCATCTCCTTCAGCGATCGATGAATCCCGCCAGCGACTTCGCGCGCTCGCCGAGCGGCGGAGCGATCGAGCCGTCGACGCGCACCTCGATCACGGTCGGAATGCGCAGCCGCAGCGCCTCGCGCACCGCAGCTTGCAGCTTCCCCGGCGCGTCGACGACGGAGGCGTGGAGCCCCATCGCGCGGGCGATCGCGGCGACCTCGAGCGGGCGTCTGCACGTCGCCGCCGAAAGCGGACGACCGCTGAGCGCCTTGCTGCAGTGGTACGTGACGCCGTGCCCGTTGTTGTTCTCGACGATCCAGATCACCGGGACGCCGAACTCCGCGGCGGTCAGCAGCTCCATCCCGTTCATCGTGAAGCAGCCGTCGCCGACGATCGCGAACACCGGACGATCCGGGTGGGCGAGCGCCGCGCCGATCGGCGCGACCGTGCCGTGGCCCATCGATCCGAACCCGAGGTTGATGACGAACCGTTGCCCCTCTTTGATGCAGAGGTGGTGGAGGTTGAACAGCATGTGCCCGCCGATGTCCGAGAACACAACGGCGTCGTCGGGGAGCACGCTCTCGAGATCCGCGCGCCATCGCTCGGGCGTGAGCGGGGTCGCCTCGCTCGTGCGGTTCGTGGGGTTCTCGTAGCGCGCGTGGCCTCGCGTCGGCAGCGGGCGCGATCCCCAACGCGACGCGGGCGAGGTGCCCTCGCGGATGCGGCGGTGCAGGTGATAGACGAGCTCGACCAGGATGCTCTGCGCGTCGCCGACGAGAGGGATGTCGACGGCGTAGTTTCGTCCGACGCGATCGACATCGATGTCGAGCTGGATGAGCGAGCGCGAGGGCTTCAGCTTGGGCGTCCAGTTCATCGTGCTGGTTTCGCTGAGCGACGCGCCGACGGTGAAGAGCACGTCGACGGCGTCGCCGAGGATCGTCTCGCGCGCGTCGCGATGCCCGGCTACGCCGAGGACGCCGAGCGATGACGGATGATCTTCCGGAAAAATCCCCTTCGCGCGCGGTGTCGTCGCGACGCGGGCCGGCAAGAGCTCGGCGAGCGCCGCGAGGTGCTCCTCCGCGCCCGCGATGCCGACCCCCGAGCCCGCGAGGATGACCGGGTACTCGGCCGAGAGCAGCATGTCGCCCGCGCGCTGCACGGCGAGACGATCGAAGGCGTGCGTCTCGGGCCGGTACGTCTTCGGATCGAACCAATCTTCTTCGAGCGGCTTCTCCCAGAGATCGACCGGCACGTTCAGATGAACGGGCCCGGGGCGTCCCGTGAGCGCGAGGCGGAGCGCGCGCCGCAGATGATGCGGAAGGCTCGCCGGCGACGTCACCATGGCGGAGTACTTCGTCACCGGGCTGAACATCTGGACGATGTCGATGTCCTCGCGCGCCGTCTCTTGCGCCGCGCCCTTGCCGAGCGCGTGCGATGCCGCTTGGCCGGTGAGCACCAACATGGGAACGCCGTCGGCGAAGGCGCACGCGACGCCCGTCAGCAAGTTCGTCGAGCCCGGGCCGCTCGTGCCCGCGCACACGGCGAGGCCGCGCGTCACGCGCGCGTAGCCATCGGCCATGAACGCCGCGCCCTCTTCGTGCTTCGTCGTGACGAGCTTCAGATCGCGATCCGCCTCGACCGCCGCGAAGAACGGATAGAGCAGACCACCGACGATGCCGAAGACGTACTCGACGCCCTCGGCCTTCAGGTAGCGGAGGCAAACATCGACGGCGCGCCGTTCGAGAGTGCGGGGCCGAGCGAGGGGTGAGTTGGGGAGGGGAAGGCGAAGGAGAGTTGGAACGGCGGCATTGCTCACGGCGCCGTCCTACGGATCTTCACCACGCGACTCAAGAGTGAATCGACCGGCTCGACGTCATTCTCCGACTCGACATCGAGGTGTTGAAAGCTCTGGCGTTCCACGTTGATAGGGAAGTGCAGCCAGAACGTCGTGCCGCTCCCGACCTTGCTCATGACCTCGAGCTTGCCGCCGATTTGATCGAGCAATCCGACGACGACCGACAGCCCGACGCCGTAGCTGTTGCGCGCGCGCTTCGTCGGGTCGGATCCGCCCGGGCGAAATATTTGTTCGAGCGCCTCGGCGTCGATCCCGCGCCCGGTGTCCGAGACCTTGATGACGAGGAACCCGGGCGTGCCGTCGACTTCGATCACGATGCTGCCCGTCGCGGTGTACTTCGCGGCGTTCGTCAGCAAGTTGTCGACGACGCGATCGAAGAGGAGCGGATCGATGTGAATCGCCTCAGGCGCCTCGCGCGTGCTGAAGGCGGTCGCGCGAATGTCGCGTCCGTGGACGAGCGCGCGGAGGCGACGCCGCAATCGTTCCGTGAGCGGTCCGACCTCGAAGCGCTCGGGAACGAGCTCGACGAGCCCGCGCTTCGAGACCGCGAGCTGCATCAGCTCTCCGACCATCTTGGTCATTTGTTCGGTGGCTTCCTCGAGCTCGCTCACTATCTCGACGTCGCCGCGCCCTTGCAAGTGCGGATTCTCGGCGAGGACGCCGACGTTCGCGATGAGGACGGTGAGCGGGTTGCGAAGATCATGGGAAAAGCCGCGGATGACGTTCTCGCGCGCTTCCTCGCGTTGCTTGAACTGCGTCGCGACCCGTTGAAGCGCCGTGTGCCTCGTCGCCGCTTCCTCTTCGAGGATGCGCGTCCATCCGTGCTGACGCTGATGGAGATCGATCAGCTCGCGCCGCGCCTCTGCGTCGTCGTCGACGATCGCACGTAGCGCGTCGGTGACCTCCTGTTGGGTCGCGTTGTTCGCGCGCTGGGTGCGACCGAGCTCGAGGATGTGGCCGAGCGTCGCGCCGAGGATCGGGAGCACCCATCCGAACATCGCGAGCGGGATCCTCGCCCACACGAGCGCGAGGAGCGCGAGCCCCATCGCGAACCCGACGATCGCCGGGAGCCAACGCCGCACGCTGAACCAATAGAATTGGTACTCGCAGCAGTCGTCGCCCTTCGCGATGCATTTCCCCTCGCGACAGAACGCCGGCGGCAATCCCCAGAGCGTCGGCGCGGTCTTCGACTGCGCCTGGCGCGACAGGCACATGAGGCGACTCTCGGCCTTTGGGCTCGTGTAGCGCAGGTGCGCGAAGTTCGGTCCCTTCGACGTGAGCTCGAACGTACCGACCGTCGACAAGAAGCGACTGACGCGCGGCGCGAGCGCGTACACGAGCGCGGGCGTAGTCGCCCAGATCAAAAAGCGAAGTGGTCCGTACGCCTCCGCCGAGCGGAACGTGCACGCGGCCATGAACGCGTCGTCGTTCGCAACGCGCGCGCGCGTCGCCGCGAGGACCTTCTCGAACTGCGCGTGCGTGATCCACGCGACGGCCTTCTCGAAGTCGCTCGGCTCGATCTCGGCGTCGGCGCAAATCGCTGCGACGGCCGCGTCGTCGCCCGCTTCGCGGAAGAACCGCGCGATCGGCGCGAGGATACGCAGGTTGTAGTCGGCGCCCGCGGCTCCCTGCATGACGGCCAAGGATAGCAGCGGTCCCCGGCGGCGCCCCCTGGCCAGAAGGTGAGCGAAGGCGCTACTCGCAGATCCCCGAG
>JBBQXV010000330.1:0-9557 GCA_038209335.1 Polyangiales bacterium
ACGATGCGCTCGGCGTTCGCGAGGGTGCCGGTGACCGTCGTGGTCACGTCGACGTTGCCTGCCGGAGGCGGTGCGGCGTCGACAGGCGGATCGAGCGGCGGCTCGGGATCAGGCGACGCATCGAGCGGCGGCAGACGACGAGCCGGCGAAAGACAGACGCGCGGCATCGTCGGCTCGCTCGTACCGTTGGGAGGTGTCGCGCTCGCGTCGGAGGAGGTCGCGCTCTTCGAATCGCACGAGTCGCACGACGCGACGGAGAGCCCGGCGAGTGCCGCGGCGACGAAGCGCGCACGCCGCGCGAGGATGAAGCGCTTCGTATCGTCCGCCACGTCGACCAGCGAATCACGCTCGCGCACGTCGAGCAAGGCGGGTGCGCGTCCTCGCGCCGCAGCGTCACGGGCGGGCGGGCTGCACCGGCGGGACGAGGACCTCGGCGTTTCGATCGTGATCGAAGCGGAGGAGAAACGACGCCGACGGATCGCGCGACTCCGAGACGACGACGAGCGCCGTGCCGCCGCGCGCGAGGATCTCCATCTCGGGCCACGCGATCGTTCGCGGGTCGTGGTCTTCTTTCGGTTCGGGGTGGCTCATCTCTGCGATCCATCGCGACGGCGCGGCGTCGAGCGCGTCGAGATCGTCGAGCCGATAGAGGACCGCGAGCCCGTTGCGCCAGAGCACGAGCACGCGATCGTCGAGGACGACGACGTCCGGCGCCACCATGTACATCGACGAGCCGTACCCGCCGACGCTCTGCCATCCGGCGTCGATGCCGCTCGCCTTCGCTTCGCGACGCACGCATCCGGCGACGGTGCAGCTCGCGACGACGATCCGATGATCGTGCGTCACCGGATCGCTCACCGCGAACGCGACCCGCGCGCCGTCGTCGCCGCACGAGATCGTCCAGTCGCCGGTGTGCATCGGCGCCTCGAGTCGCGCGCGCTCCACGTCGCCCCACGCGACGAGCGTCGCGTCGTCGAGGAAGAGCACCGCGACCGAGTGCTCGCCGCCGATGGCGATGGCGTGCCCCTTCGCCGATCGGCACGTGCGGAGGGCCCAGCCGAAGATGTTCGGCGGCGCCGGCGCGACGAGGTCGGGACCGAGCGTGCCGTCGTCGGCGACGCGACGCGCGCGAATCTCCGACGCGAGCTGGCGGACGACGAAGTCACCGACGAGCCACGCGCGTTCGCCTTTGCCGACGGGCAGCGCTCGGCCGAGCCCATGGAGCACGACCTCGCCTTGGTCGGCGCGCGCGTTCCAGCGGCGGGCGCGCGTGGCGGTCGCCCATCGCGTCGCCGCGAACGGCCTGCCGCGATCGTCTTTGGACACGGAGAGGGCGACGTACGGGTGGTCGACGATCACTTCGTCGAGGGGATGGCGATCGACGTCGCGGTAGATCTGCGCGTAGCCGGTGAGTCGGGTGCGGAGCTCGGGGAGCTCGCGATCGAGGAGCGGTGTTGGAGCCGACGCCGCGCCGTGCAGCGTCGGCGTCCACGCGACGCCAGTCGCCGAGGCCCAGAGCGCAGCGACATCGGGGAGGCGTCCCGCGAAGAGAGCGTCCGCGGCGTCGGCGGCGCGCGACGCGAGGTTCGGATGGTAGTGGCGCACCCATCGCGACTGCGCGAGCTCGGACGCGATGGACGCGCACGCCCCGAGCGACGCGCTACTCGCGCGACCATGGAGACGGCGCGCGCGCACGACCGCTTCGTCGGCCGGGACGCGATCCGGTCCGGCGAGGCACACGGCGAGATCCGAGAACCCGCGCGCCGCGACTTGAGACGCGTAGCGCGGCAGGAGGACGATCGCCGCGACGACGATCGCGACGATCGCGACGACGAACGACGCGAGGACGATTCGCGAGCGGCGCACCTCGTCTCGTGTACGCGAAGGCCTCGGCGTACGCCATCCGCTCCGGTCGGGCGGAGCGCGTCTCCCATCGAGCGGTTCAGAGAATCATCATGATACGGTGAGAATTCGCGACGCTCCCGGGTGCAATCTTTCGGTGCGCGCCCCGTCTACCCGCTACGCGCCCGTCCCGACACTTGCGGAGGAGAACGTCCATGCGCCTCGCGATTTCGTTTTCACCGGTTCGCGCTGCGTTCGCGGCCATTGCGCTGGCGGCCGTCGCCATTCCCGGATCGGGCGCCGAGGCGGCTCCGCAAGGTCCGGTGCACTTGCGACCGTTGCGTCCACCGACGGGGAAGCTGGCGACCGTCTTCAATCTGACGCCCGCGGCGCCTGCGCCTCCAGGTACGTGTCCGGCACCGACGCTCGCGCAATGCAAGACGATCGACTACCTGGTCTCGGCGTGCGGTCAGGCGAGCCAGACCGCGTGCCAGACGCTGCTCAAGCCCGAGTACCAAGCTTATTACGACGGACTCCCCGTCAATCCCGATCGGCCGATGTTCCCGTATGGGAAGCCGACGTCGTTCCCTAATCTCAAGTCCGGCAAGTTCATCGGCGCTTTGCCGACGCGCCCTCCGACGCGCAAGGGGGCGGCGTCGTCGACCATCTCGAAGCAGCGCCAGCAGTGGGCATCGCACGTCCCGGTCGTCGATCCAAAGACGTTCGTGCCGGACCCGACGTGGGAGGCGAACGGGCAAGTGATCGAGAGCTGCGAAGAGTACGTCTCGGAGAAGTATTACGACTACTACCGCTGGGAGACGGCGACGACGCTGTGCAAGGGCGACTACCAGTGCGAGCTCGACGTGGCCTACGTCGGGACGCCGCAGTCGGGCGCGCCGCGCATCGCGAAGCGCACGCTCGTCGCCAAAGACGGAGCCACCCTAAAGGAGCAGCCGTACGGATTCGTCCCAGGACCGAAGAACATCTTCTTCGCGCGAGGCTCGTACTTCATCGGCGGCACCCTCGTGCACTTGCCGGGGCAGACGCCGCCGTTCAAGACGCTCGCCGAGCTGAAGGCGATGTTCCCGGCGTTCGCGACGGATCTCGATGAGCTCAAGGCGGCCCTCGACGACGGCGGGACGTTCTACGCTTCGCAGCAGAGCGCCGGAGTCAACGAGGTCTACGCCGATGTCTGGGCGTGGCACGCGGCGATGCGGAACAAAACGAAGAACATCAGCGAGAACGAGTTCGAAGAGTTTGCGCGGCGCGCGGCGGAGTTCGAGACGCTGGCCGATCAGGTGTTGAGCGCGCGCCCGCCGAGCCCCGTCGCGGTGAACAAGTACGTGCCGGCGGTCGACTTGGTGACCGTGATGGGCGGCGATCCGTTTCAGCGATTGCAGCTCTGGTCGAACGATGCGGCGCGCACGCAGCGCGTGTCGGCGCACGCGGCGTTCATGCAGCCAAAGGCGAACCTGGGCGCCAACATCAAGGGGGGCGGCGGCGCGGTGCGCTTCGCGCTTCCGGAGGGTCTGTTCGGCGCGCCGCAAAACGTGAATCCGATCAAGACGGGCGTCGCGCCGCAGACGGCGACGGCGACGGCGGGAATCATCTTTCCGCATGTCCCGTGCCCGACGCCGCAAATCATGACGTACGACACGGGCGCGAAGGCCGGCATGAACCAAGCGGCCGTCGACAGGGCCAACGCGGCGGAGGTCGGGCGCGCGTCGGCGTGCAAGCTGCTCAACCTGACTATGTCGGAGTGGTTCCGTCGCAAAGCGCAGAAGGCGGTCGGCGTTTGCAACGATCGCGGAAGCTGCGGCTGTCTCGACCTCGGCGCCTACGGCTGCGACTGGTCACCCAAGATGTTCCACGACGCGTACGCGAAGACGCGCGCGATGTCGGAGAAACGCGACTACGACTACCAGCAATGCAACAAGTGGTCGTTCGCGGGCTTTCCCAACATCGCGGCGAACGACAAGAAGGACGTAACATCGCTCGACAAGTACCTGGTCGCGACGCGCGACTACATTCTCAAGCTCGTCGCGAACATTCCGCGCCCCGATCCGAACACCTCGCCGGGCGTTTTCGGTCAGGCGGTCGCCGACGAAGAGGTCGAAGGCAACGAGGGGTCGTTCTCGGCCGGGTACAAGTACGACGTCGGCTGGACGGTCAAAGCGAACGACTGGTACCCGAACGCGACCGATCCGAACCGCAAACCGTGCTCGCTCGAAGGCAACGCGCGCGGCGGGTTCTGGGCGCGCTTCACGACGCCGCTCGACGACGTGCTCGGAGACGTCTCGAAGATCTGGCGGCACGCGATCGACGCCGACGCATGGGCGCGCGTGAACGAGAACAAGAACCACGAGCTCCGGTACGAGGGGCACCTTCTCATCGCGAACCAGCAACAGTTCGCGACGCCGGACCCGTACAAACCGGGCGCGGACTGGGGCTACGCGTACAACGCGAACGACCCGAAGACGTTCAACAGGATCGAGCTCAATCACGCGACGAAGCTGTCGCCGCTCAAGGGCGATCCGATCGACTCGCCAAAGCTGTCGATCACCGTGATGGCGGGCCCCGTCCCCATCACTGGAGCCGTCTGGGTCGAGCTTCGGTACGGCGCCGACGTCGAGCTCATGGCGAAGACGCCGAAGCAGTGCGACGCGAACCTCACGCTCTACGAAGCGTCGGCGAGCTTCATCCCATGGGCGGAGCTCGACGCGGTCATGACGGTCGGCGTCGGCATCACCGGCATCGCGTACGTCGGCGTGCGCGGCGATCTCAACATCCTTAGGCCGTCGCTCCCGCTCACCGCGTCGACGAACCTGAGCATGGGCCAGGACGGCACGACGATGAACCTGCAGTTCGGGATGTCGGGCGACATGCTCATCACGACTCTGTCGGGTCGACTCTCGCTCTACGTCGAGTTCCTCTTCTGGGATCACGAGTTCGAGCTGTTCCGGTGGAACGGTCTCGGGCCTTACAAAGTCCACCTCTTCGATCTCGTGTCGGAGAAGATTCCGCTCTTCTCGCTTCGGGCGTTCGAGAAGGGATAGGCGTCCGTCGTGGCAAGCGCGCGTCGAGGTCGAGAGTGGCTCGTCGCTCTGCTGGTCATCGCGGCGGCGGTGGCGATCGTCGTCGCCGTGCGCGGTCGCGGGAGCAGCGCGGCGCCGGTCGTCGAAGCGCCGCCGGCATCGTCGTCTGCGATCCCGGCGCGGTTCACGCACGCCCCCGGGCTCGTGCTTCCGTATGCGTTCGAGTGGTCGTCGTCGACGGTGATGGGGATCGCGGGCGCCGGGCCGCAGACGAACAGCGTGTCGATCGTCGGCGACATCGAGCTCGTCGGCGCGGGATCGCGCGGCGCGAGCACGCTCGTGCTCGCGAGGATTCGAGCGATCCGTACGGCGTCGGTCGTCGCGCTCGGGCGCGAGCTCGTGCCGGACGAAGCCGCGGCGAACGATCTGTTCCTGAATCGCACCGCCGTCATCGAATGCGATCCGCGCGGCGTCATCGCGCAGATCCACGTGCCAAAGGATGCACCTGCATTGTACAAGCATCTCGTCCACGCGCTCTTGGCGCGGACGCAGGTGACGCTCCCGGGCCCGGGCGAGACGACGTGGATCGCGACGGAGGCGGGCGACAACGGACCGATCGTCTTCCGCTACGGCCGCAGTCCGGACGGCGTGCTGCGCAAGGAGGCCGAGGAGCCGACGGTGCGCGCGCGCGGCGAGGTGCGCTTCGACACGACCGGCGCGGTCGCTTCGCAAGAGCAGACGGCGCGGTTCGCGACGGGAAAATCGGTGGGCGAGCTCGGCGGGATCGTGGCGGAGGCGCGGTTCGCGCGAACGCTCGGCGCGACGCGCGTCGAGGCGCCTCCGCCCTTGGATCTCGCAACGTACGACGGCAACGCGCCGGGGGACCGCGCGGCCGCGATCGACGAACGCGGTCAGCTCGAGCAGCTCGCGCAAGGGATGACGCTCGCGGACGTGGTCACGATCGTGAGCGCGTACGGACAAGGGCAGCGACTTCCGAAGGGCGCGGTCACGCGCGCGACGGGCTTCCTCTTGCTCCACCCCGAGGCGACGCAGGATCTCCTCGTGCTCTTCCAGAAGGACGCGCTCGGCAATCGCGGACGCGAGCTCATCATGGATGTCCTCTCGTCGGCCGGTGACGACGCGGCCCAAGCGGCGATGCGCGCGGCGCTCTCGAGTCGCGCGTCGATGGGGGACCGCGTCCTCTTCGAGCGCCTCCT
Organism: Polyangiales bacterium; assembly: GCA_038209335.1. Classification (GTDB taxonomy): domain Bacteria; phylum Myxococcota_A; class Polyangia; order Polyangiales; family Polyangiaceae; genus JBBQXV01. The sequence continues at coordinate 6,095 of JBBQXV010000330.1, forward strand.
CGCCAGCTTCTCGCTCGTCGACGATCCGCGCGCCGAGACCATCGTCCTCATCGACGAGGTGATGAAGCGATCGAAGGCGGCGAAGGAAAGTCGCGTGTACTACGCAAGCATCTACACGCTCGGATCGCTCGCGGGGCACGCTCACGAGAAGCACCACGACGCGCTGGCGCAGCCGATCCTCGACAAGCTCTTGAAGGGGCTCGACGCGAAGCTCCCGATCGAAGAGGAGACCGCGTTCCTGGCGGCGCTCGGCAACACCGGAATGGCCGCCGCGCTGGCTCCGCTGAAGAAGCGAGCGTCGGCCGAGGACGGGCGGACGCGCGCTCAAGTCGCGACCTCGCTGCGCCAGTTCGACGACGCGGAGGTTCGGGCGATGCTCGTCGCGATGCTCGCGGATGGCGATCCGCGGACGGCGCTCAACGCGCTGTCGACGCTCGACAAGCTCTCGGTGCGGCCCGACGAAATGGAACAGATCGCGGCGCTCGTGGAGTCGGGGAAGACCAACGTGCAGGCCGATCCGCAGCTCGTGACGTTCGCGGCGTCGCACGCGTTCGCGCGGGCCGCGGCGATGCGCATCTTGAAGGTGATCGAGGCGCGCGCGACGGAGAACCAGGAAATCTTGGTCCGTGCGCGACGCGAGATCGCAAAGCTCGCAGTGGAGTAAGCTCGCCGAATGAGCGCGTGGAACTTCGAGCGACGTCGCGTCGTGTGCGGGAAGTTCGTCGTCGGCGTCTCGCTCGTCACGAAGGGGAAGGCCAACGTCGAGACGAGCCTCGAGGCCGTTCGCAATCGCATGCGCCTCCCGCCCGAAGACGCGCTCTTCGCTGCGCGACGCCTCGACGAAGAGCAGCTGATCGCTTTCAATCCGGGCGGCGCGGTGACGTCGACGCGGGCGGGCATCGACCGCGCCGAAGAGATCGTTCGCGTGGCGACATCGAGGTTCGGCGACTTCGAGGACGTGACGCGCTGCCTGCGCGCGGGCGGCGTCGAGCTCGCGATGCTGAAGATCGCGCTCGTCGCCAACGGTGGAGCGCTCGCATGCGGCGGCCCCGCAGACGAACTAAGCGTGGAGCATCGGCTCGCGCTCGTCGGCGACGAGGTCGCGATCGAACGAAAGACATCCGAAGGCGCGTTCGAGCCGCTCGCGAGGCTCGAGTGAGACCTCTCGTCATCATCGGCGCGTGCGGAGCGCTCATCGCCGTCGCGCGTGAGCTCGTGTTCCCGCTCGTCATGGCCGGAGCGAGCGACCGCTCGCGTGCGCTCGTGTTCGCCTTCCGTGTGCTCGCCGTCCTCTCGACGGCGCTCCTCGCGGCCGGCCCGTTCGGGCTCTTCTCCGCGACGCGGAGCAAGGCGTGGCTGATGAGCGGCATCGCGCTCCTCGTCGCCGTGGCGTGCGGAGTCGCGGGTCTGGGCGTCTCGATGTTGCCGCGCGGCGGCGCCGCTCTCGCAGCCGACGTCTTCTTGTGGGCGCTCACCCTCGGCGCGTTTGCCGTGCTCGGCGCCGCGCTCATCGTGCGCCGCGCCGACGGCAACCAAGGCGTGGCGATCGTGGCTGCATCGCTGATGCTCTTCGGCGTCGCGGCCGGGTTCGTCGAGATGCTCGACTATCTCCTCGGCCTCTCGGCGTTGCCGCACGCTCCGATGCGACTCGTCCAGGATCTCGACTCGGGAACGTCGATCATCGAGATGGCGCTCGTGGCGGCGTTCTTCTTTGGGTCTCCGAGACCGCGCGCGACGGCCACGCCGAGCGCCACGCCCAAACTCTTCGCGATCGGTGCGGCCGGTACCGCGGTCGTTGCCGTCGCGTTTACGATGATCTTCGTCCGCGGCTCCTACCGCGACGGGGGATCCGAGCAGCTCGCCTACCTCTCTCTCTTCTTGCTCGCGAGCGGTTTCATCGCCAGCGCGGCGGGCCACGTCGCGCAAACGCGCGCCGGGTCCGGTTCGCACGGCCTCGTCTCCGCGGGGTTCGCGATTCTGCAGCTCATCGTTCCGTGCATCGGTATCGCGATGCTCAGCTCGACCGCCGGCATCCCCGTGCTCACGCTGCCCATCGCGGCAGCGCTCATCGCGTCGGGCGTCTCGTTTCTCTTTGCGCGGCGGCTCGGTGTCCCCGCGATCGCCATCGCGGCGTCGGTGCTGCTGTTCGTCGCGGCGGCGCTGGTGCTCCTCAGCTCTCTCTTGTGGATGGGCGCGACGCTCGACCACGACGTTTGGCTCGTGCCGCGCGCGCTCGCGGTCGTCACGGCCGCGGCGGCGTTCGTCTTTGCGACCGTCCATCATTTTCAGAGCGCGGAAGCGACGAGCGCGTGACGACGGGACCGAACGGCACTCCCGACTTCCGATCGAAACGACTCGGGACTAAAGGCAGTGCACGACCCCCGCCGGATCGTTGCCATTGCGGTAGGCGGTCTTCCCCGGCGGACACTCGCACTGACCGGTCGTCCTGTTCCGCGTCTGCTGCGGACTGCAGGGCGCGGCCGCGATGCAGATCGTGACGGCGTTCGGATCGTTTCCGTTGCGGTAGCCGACCTTGCCCGGCGGACATTCGCATTGGCCGGTCGTCGTGCTGCGCGTCTGCTCCGGGCCGCACGCGGGGAGCGCGATGCAGCGCACCGTGTTGTCGCTGCCGTTGCGGTACGCGACTTTTCCAGGCGGACACTCGCAGTGTCCGGAGACCGCGTCGCGCGTCTGCTCGGGACCGCACGGCGGCGCGGGGAGGCAACGCACCTTGGTTTCGTTTCCGCTGCGGTAGGCGATCGTCCCGGGCGGGCACGCCATCGGTCGCGGATCGGCGAGCGTCGTTCGGTCGTCGATCGCGCGCACGCCGGGGATCGACGCGAGCGACGCGGCGAGCGCGCGCTTCGTCTCGGCCTTCGGGAGAACGCCGCGCACCGTGACGACACCGCGCGCGACGTGAACATCGAGCCGCGCGGCGGTCACGTGACCGACATGCTCGACGACGCGCGACACGACGTGAAAGCGGACGGCGTCGTCGGGGTTCGTCGACTGCGCGGCGACGGGGATCGCGACGGCGAGGATGACAACGAGGGCGCCGAAGCTCGGAGTACGCATGCGCGCAGCCTAGCGCTTTCGCCTACGGCTCGCCCTCGCGCACGTAGAGCTCGGTCATGAAGCCGGACATCCCGGCCGTCATCGCGATGAACCCGAGCCAGCGCCACAGGTCGAGGTTGTTCACGACGGCCCCCCCGGTCGCGCCGGAAAAACGCCGAGCTGCTTCATCATGCCGAGATCGTCGCGCTCGGCCCAGTGCTCGACGATCTTCCCGCCACTCACGCGGAAGATGTGGATGTGCGTCGCGGTGAACGACTTTCCGGTGGCGGCGAGCGGCCGCTTCACGAACTCGAGCGGCCCGGTGTGCGTGCCCGTGACGGTCATGCGTACGACGACTTTGTCGCCGTCGGCGATCATGTCGTCCAAGCGGGACCTCATGTCGGGGAAC
>JBBQXV010000331.1:0-9534 GCA_038209335.1 Polyangiales bacterium
GACGGCATCGCCGCGTACGCGCAGAGCAAGCAGGCCAACCGCATGTGGACGTGGGCGCTCGCGCGTCGCCTCGGCGGCACGGGCATCACGGCGAACGCGATGCATCCCGGTTGGGTGCGCACCGAGCTCGCGCGCGACGGATGGAAGGGGAAGGTCGCTTCGGCCGCGTCGGCGGTGCTCGGTCGATCGCCGGAACGCGGCGCACGCACGTCGGTGTGGCTCGCGAGCGATCCGTCGCTCGACGGCAAGACGGGCGGCTTCTACGTCGACGAGAAAGAGAAGCCCTGCCGCTTCCGCGACGAAGCGCGCGAGGAAGCGCTGTGGGCGCTCTGCGCGAAGATGGCGCCGCTCGCGTGCCAGCGTCGCGCGATCGCGAAGGCGTGCTGAACCAGGTGCGATGCCATCCGCGGAGTCATCGTCCGAACGCGGCGATCACTTGCAGAACATCGCGCACTCGTCGCCCATGCATCGGCAGCACCCGTTGCCGGTTGGTCCCGACGGCGCTTCGCACATCGCGACCGGCGTGAGCTTGCACATGCCGGGGGCGCACGCGTTCACGTCGCCCGACGCTGCGTCCGCTGCGCCGTCGCCTGCGCTCGCGTCGCCGGCGCCGCCATCGCTCACCGCCACGACCGAGCCGCTGCACGCCGCGAAAACGAGCGCGAGCAAGCACACCCAGATTCTCATGTGCTCTTCCCTTCGGCCGCTTCGAACAGCCCTTCGGATGCCGCGCGGATCATCGCACGCCGGAGCGTCGTGTACCCGACGTCTTCCCAGGGGCGAAACTCGTCGACGCCGAAGAGCTCGAGGACGAGGAGCGCGCCGCGCACGTCGTACGCCGCCTCGATGAAGCCTCGCGCGAGAGCTTCGCTGATCGCCGGATCGAGATCGCGCCGCGCCGCGATGACGTCGGACGGAATCGTTCCGAAGGTCGCGAGTACGCGCACGACCCCTTCGGCGCCGGGGAGGTCCATCCACGCGCCGCGCACGGCAGCGCCGGTTCGATCGAGGCGCGCGTACGTCGCGCAGAAGTCGGCCTTGTCGCCGACGACGGCGCGCACCGCGGCCTCGTGCGACATGAAGAAGCGCTCCGACGCGAACGCGACGCGCGCGTCGATGCCCATCGCGGCGAGCTGGATGCGAGGCACCACGTATCCGGCTGCGCTGTGCTTGTCGACCCACGCGGCGCGTTTGCCGCGGAGCCCCTCGACGGTGCGGATGCGTGACGACGATCGCACGAGGAGGACCGAGTGAAACTCCGCGCGCCCGCCGCGGTGATGACCGAGGAGCGGCGTCACCTTCTCGCGCTTCGACAAGAGGATGTACGAGACGGGCGGGAGCCAAGCGACGTCGACCTCGCCGGCATCGACCGCCGCCGCCAGCGCCGGATACGAATCGACCTCGCGCGCGACGAGCGCGACCTTCGCGGTGGCGCCGACGAGCGCGAGCATCTCCTTCATGCGCTTCTTGCTCGCGCTCGAGGAGGCATGGGCGGCGTAGGCGAACACGAGCGGCATCGCGCGTGGAGTGTAGCGCCGTCAGTGCCAATGGCCGAGGAACTGGCGCGACCCCAGTCGTACGCCCTTGCTGACGCTTACGTCAGCAGAACACCCAGTTCGGCTTCTCGAGCCCGGTCAGCTCGGCGACCATGAGGCCCGACGTGAACTCACGCACCAGCATGCGTCCTTCATCGTTGTACTGACTCCACACGCCCGCGACTCGGCGCACGACGGTCAAGAACTCCGACAGCGACCCCGTGTCCCGACATCCTAGCAACAGCGGAGCACACGCATCCCGGGATCCGGATCGGCCTCGCGTGCGTGACGTGGTCGTGGTTCGATTGGGTGATGGGCACGCGCGAGCACGAGACCTACTGATGCGAACCGAAACGATGGGCGGGCTCCGTGTGCGAATCACGGGCGGCACCGATCGCGAAGGAGGAGGCGACGGTCCTGCGATCGTCCTCCTGCACGGGTTCGGCGCGCCGGGAGACGACCTCGTCTCGCTGTGGCGCGTCATCGACGCACCTCCAGGGACGCGCTTCGTGTTCCCGGAAGCGCCGCATTCGCTCCCCGGTTTCGCCGACGGTCGCGCCTGGTGGATGATCGATCTCGCCGGCATCGAGCGCGCCCTCGCGCGGGGCGAGACGCGCGATCTCTCGCGCGAGGTCCCCGACGGCATGGCCGAAGCGCACGCGAGCGTCGTCGCGATGCTCGGCGATCTCGATCGCACGCTGCATCCATCGAAGCTCGTGCTCGGCGGGTTCTCGCAAGGGGCGATGCTCTCGTGCGACGTCGCGCTGAGATCCGATGTTCCGCTCGCCGGCCTCGTCATGCTCTCGGGGACGTTCGTCGCCGAGGACGAGTGGCGACCGCGGATGCCGCTGCGCAAAGGGCTCCCGGTGTTCGAGAGCCACGGCAAGGAGGACCGCCTGCTTCCGTTCGTCCAAGCCGAGCGCTTGCAGGGCGCGCTCACGGAGGCGGGCCTCGCGGTGACGTGGTCGCCGTTCCGCGGCGGTCACGAGATTCCGTCGCAGGTCGTGTCGGGTCTCGGCACGTTCCTCCGTGGCGCGCTCGCAGCGACGGCGGTGTGCGCGTCGCTCGCGTTCACGCTCGGCGCGTGCGCGGGAGCGAAGGCACCACCGCAAACGATCGCCGCGATCGACGCGGGCGCGCCCGACGCCGCGGTCGATGACGAAGCCGAGCCGACAGACCCGGTCGAGAAACCGTTCGCGAAGGATCCGAAGGAGGCGATGTCCATGATGGACGCGGCCGTCGACACGCGCCAAAAGAAGATCGGCAAATGCGTCGACGCCTACCGCGCGCGAAAAGAACCGATGGCGAAGCTCGTCCTCAAGATCGGCGTCGATCAAGAAGGGACGCTCATCGGCGTGACCGGCAAGGACAGCGAGAGTGATCCTGCGGCGATCGACTGCGTGCGAACGGCGCTCCGCCGCGCGCCGTTTCCGCGGAGCCACGCTGGCGTCATCGAGATCGTGAAGACGTTCGAGTACAAAGCGATCCACCGCTAGCCGATCACGCCGACGACAGGACGCGGCCCGGTGCCATCGAGGAGATCCACCGGGCTGCATTTGTCGATGTGACCGAGGAGGCTGCGATAAAGACCGAAGCCGCAAAGCTTTCGCAAGCGCGGCGAGAACCCGCGCGCGACGTCGAGGGGGATGCCGAGCTGTTGGTTCTCTTGTTGGCGCATCCATCCGGCGCAGTAGTTCATCGCGACGCCGATGCGCCGCGCGTCGGTCGTGTTCGCGCCGCCTCCGTGCCACAGGCTGCCGTTGTAGACGAGCACGCTGCCGCGCTTCATCTCGGCGGCGATCAGATCCGGCGGAGTCTCGCCGAGCTCGGGAGCACGATCGCGCGTGTGCGATCCGGGAACGAGGCGCGTCGCGCCGTTCGCCGCCGTAAAATCCGTGATCGCCCACATCGTGTTGCAGACGAGCGGCACGTGCGGGCGCGGCAGCGGGATGAGCTGATCGTCGGCGTGGAGCGGCTGCGCAACCTCGCCCGCGTCGATCGCGATCGACGACAACGACGACACGAGGCACCCGCGATCGAGCACGCGTTCGACGATCGGGAGAACACTCGCGTGCTCGGCCACCGCTTCGTAGATCTTCCCGCGCGCGAGGAGGTTGTAGATGCGTACGGTCTTGAAGCCTTCGAAGATGTTCTTCGCAGGGATGACGCGCGCGTCGTGCTCGATGCGTTCGAGATCGGCGCGGAGCTCGTCGAGCATCGAAGCGTCGATCGCGCCTTCGAGGATCGAGTAGCCGTCCTTCTCGATACGTTCGACGTGCGCGTCGACGTCGCCGGGTGTGAGGCTCATCCCCCGAGGCTAGCCGAGCACGCTCAGCAACGGATCGCATGAGCAGTCCTTTCGACGAGGAAGCCGTCTCTCTCGGACGCACGAGAGCGTCACCGGCGATCTGTCGGGATTGCGCTATAGACACGTCCCCCACATGCAGCTCGCGCGGTTCTTTCTCTTCCTCACGCTCGCGTTCCTGGTTCTCGGCGGCGCATCGTGCGGCGGCGGCGATCCAAGCAGCTCCGACGACGGCGACGCCGCGGTCGGCGCCGACGCGGGTGTCGTCGGCGACGTCACGACCGATGCGCTTCTCACGTTCTCCGTCGGCGGCAGTGTTCACGGCCTCGCGGGCACCGGCCTCGTCCTCGACAACCTGGGCGAGACGCTCTCGGTCGACGTCGACGGCCCGTTCGTCTTCGGCAGACGCCTCGCCAAGAACGGCGCGTACAACGTCACGATCCGCAGCCAGCCGACCAACCCGAGTCAGACGTGCACCGTCGGCGCCGGCCAGGGAACGCTCGGCAACACCGACGTCACGACCGTCGTCGTCACCTGCGCGCGCACGACGTACACCGTTGGCGGCAGCGCTCACGGTCTCGTCGGCACCGGCCTCGTCCTCCAGAACAACGCCGGTGACGATCTCGCCGTCTCTGCGTCGGGCGCGTTCACGTTCGCGACACCGATCGCGAGTGGAAGCGCGTACGCCGTGACGATCGCGTCGCAGCCGCTGAACCAGACCTGCTCCGTGTCGGGCGCGACCGGTACGGTCGGCGCGGGCAACGTCTCGAGCGTCGTCGTGAACTGCGCGGGGGGCGTCTACACGGTCGGCGGTGTGATCAGCGGGCTCGCAGGGACGCTGGTTCTCGAGAACAACGGCGGCGACGATCTGATGGTGACCGCGAACGGAACGTTCGCCTTCGCGACGCCGCTCGCGCCCGGCGCGATGTACGCGGTGACGATAAAGGCGCAGCCGCCGTCGCCCGCGCAGGTCTGCGTCGTGACCGCTGCGAGCGGGACGCTCGGCATGGCGAACGTCACGAGCGTGTCGATCACCTGCACCACGAGCACGTTCACGATCGGCGGCAACGTCGCCAACTTGGTCGGCACGGTCGTCTTGCAAAACAATGGCGCCGACGATCTCACGCTCAGCGCGAGCGGCGGCTTCACGTTCGCGATGAAGATCGCGAGCGGCGCGCTCTACGCCGTCACGGTCAAGACGCAGCCGTCAGGGCACACGTGCAGCGTCGCGATGGGATCCGGAACCGTCGGCACCGCCAACGTCACGAACGTCGCCATCACGTGCGCGACGAACACGTACACGATCGGCGGCAGCATCTCCGGTCTCGTGGGCACCGTGGTTCTTCGCGACAATGGCATGGACGATCTGCCGATCAGCGCGAACGGACCGTTCACGTTCGCCACCGCGCTCGCGAGCGGCACGACGTACACGGTCACCGCCTTCACGCAGCCGTCGACGCAGACGTGCACCGTGACGGCCGGCACCGACACCGGGACGGTCGGTGTCGCCAACGTCGCGAGCGTCCTGGTGACGTGCGTGACGAACACGTACACCGTCGGTGGCACGCTCAGCGGGCTCTCGGGCACCGTCGTCCTTCGGAACAACGGCGGCGACGATCTCTCGCTGAGCACGAACGGCGCGTTCACGTTCACGACGCGCGTCGCGAGCGCGCAGCCGTACGCCGTCAGCGTCTTCACGCAACCCGCGACGCAAACGTGCAGCGTGATCGGCGGCTCCGGAAACGTGACGAACGCGAACATCACCTCGCCGCTCGTCATCTGCAAAGTGCCAGGCGGGACGGTGATGGTCCTCCGCGCGGGCGACGGCGTGACCGCGCTCTCGAGTGTCGCGGCGCCGCTCTTCCTCGACGAGCGCAGCATCGCGGACGGATCCGTATTGCGGACGATCGCGCTCCCGACGGCGGTCGCCGGATCGAACGCGCCGCTCACCATCGCAGGGAGCTCGACGTCGGAGGGGGGCCTCTCGCTCTCGTCGGACGGACGCTTCGTGACGTTGGCCGGATACGCGGCTCCGCCCGGCACGGCGAACGTCGCGTCGTCGAGCGCCGCGACGATCAACCGCGTCGTCGGACGCGTCGATGCCGCCGGAAACATCGACACGACCACGCGCCTGAACAACGCCTTCAGCGGCGCCAACGTCCGCGCCGCGACCACGACCAACGGCTCCGCGTTCTGGATCACCGGCGCCGCCGCGAGCACGAGCGGCGTGCAGTACGCGCTCCTCGGCAGCGCCGGCGCGTCGACGCAAATCGCCGCGGTCCCGTCGAACACGCGGCACGCGCACGTCTTCGGCGGACAGCTCTACGTCAGCGCGGCGACCGGAACGACGTACGGCGTCCTCACGGTCGGCAGCGGCACGCCGACGACGGCCGGACAAACCGCGACGCTCCTCCCGGGCTTCCCGACCGCGACCGGCGCGCCGTACTCGTTCGTCGCGCTCGATCGCAACGTCGGCGTCGCCGGGATCGACACCATCTACCTCGCGCAAGATCTCTCGCCGGGCGCGAACACGATCAACGTTCAGAAGTGGACGTTCGACGGCGTCACGTGGACGCAGCAGCTCGCGTTCCTGCCGACGCTCACGGGCTCGAGCGCGGGAACGCGCGGGCTCGCCGCATTCATCGTGCCGACCGGCGTGCGCGTCGTCGCGACGACGAACGACGGCGCGTCTCGCCTCGTCACCTTCATCGACGACGGCACGAACACGCCGCCCGTCACAGTGCTCGCGACCGCGGCGCTGAACACGGCGTTTCGCGGTGTCGCCTTCGCGCCCTGAAGAACGCGGTTTCGCCGCAGCGCGCACGCATCCTGGGATACGCTCTCGATCATGCGTCGATCGTTCTTGATTTCGTTCGCGGCGATCGCCGCTGTCAGCGCGCTTGCCTGCACGGCGGTCCTCGGCGACTTCACGGTGAGCGGCTCCGCGACGGGTGATGGTGGTGCCGGCGACGGCGCGATCGGAGACGGCGCTGGAGGGGGCGATGGCGGTGACGGCTCGGCCGACGCGCCGCCTCCGCTCAAACCGCTCAACTGCGCCATCGCGCCGCAGAAGGTGTCGTTCTCGTACGCCGATCTCGACGGCGGCGCGAGCATCGGCGACTCCCCGCAGATCCTCGTCTACTCGCTCACCTCGGGGCAGTTTCGGATCATCGTGCAGGGGTACGACAAGCTTCTCTACGCAGACTTCAGCAACAACGAGAGCCAGCCGATTCATTTCAAAGCTCTCCCGCTGACAAACAGCTGGGTCATGTCGGTCGCGCGCTACCCCGCGGGTCCGCAGTCGCCGCCGGGCACCGCGATCCTCGTCGCGGCACGAGGGGCCGGAACGCCACCGGACATAGCCATCCAGATCGTTCGCTTCGACGACAGCGCGCCAGGGCCGACCGCCCCGCTGACGCTGGTCGACGGGAGCGCCGGTGTGCTCCCCACGGGCCTCGACAGCCAGTCGCTCGGCGGAACGGTCGAAGTCGTCGACGCCGCGATGAACGACTACCTCCTCGCGATCAAGTACCGGACGGCGCCGAACGGTCCGTACACGCTCGCGGGCGCGCACATTCGAGGCGCGTCCGCGCACCCGAAGGTCATCGACACGAACCTCCCGCGCACGGACGACCTCGCGTATGCCATCGCGCACAACGCGACGAACGCGTGGGTCATCCTCTTCCCGCCGTCGGCGAACGGACCGCCCACCGGTCCGATGCCGCTCTACAAGCTCAACTTCGCCGACATGAGCAACGTCTCCGTTCGCCAGCTCGCGCCGCCGTCTGGCTTCTACGCGCCGTTCGCGATGACGACGAGCAGCTCGCCAGGCACCGTCGACATCGCGTTCCTCGAGGCGGACCTCAACCAGCAGGTCAAGCTGCCGGTCTTTCACGTCGGTCAGATCAAGATGTCGGACCTCGACACGTTCGATCCCGCGAAGGTGATGGGGCCCGAGGTCGCGCTCGCGCAGCTCACGTTCAACAAAGGTGTCTCGTCGTGGCAGACCTTCGCGGCGCCGGCGGGAGATCATTTCCTCTCGTCGAGTCGTCCGCTCAACGACGGCACTCCGGGCGTCACGTTCTTGTGGATCGACTCGTCCGGTCGCCTTCGCACGTCGGTCGCCGCGATGGACGGCGGCTCGGGTTGGCCGACGACGCTCGTCGGATCGATCGGCGTCACGCTCAACGGCGCGCCCGCCGCATCGTTCGCGCAAGTGCGGTTCGCGTGGGTCGAAGGGCAGGGCGGCAACGTGAACCCGCCGATCTTCTCGATGGGCGGGACCTGCTTGCCGTAGCGACGTCCGTCAGTGTCTGGCGTCGCGCCGCTAGGAACGTTTTTCGGAGTCCGCGGCGATTCCGATTTGGCGTCTCAGGTTCGTGTAGCGGTCGCTGGTCAGGAACACGAGCAGATCGTCGACGCGCGCCTTTGCGGATCCCGCGTCTTCGATCTCGAGCATCGACGCCGCCGCGCGCAGATCGTTGCAGAGGAGGAGCCCCGCGCGCGCCGCCGTGTGATCCGCCGCGCTCGCCCAGCGCTGGAGATTCGTGCGCCCGCCCTCTTCGACGAAGCGCAGGAAGTACCCGCGCAGCCGATCGATCTGCAGAGGCTCGAGCATCGGCTCGATCGCCGACGCGAGCGCTTGCACGCGACGCTTGGTGTCCGCGCGAAGCGGGATCCCCGGATTGCCGATCACGATCGCCGCAAGGAACAGCTCCTCGAGCTCTTGAATGCTCGGCACGAGCAGACGCACGAAGCGCTCTTCGCGGTACCAAGCGAGGTGGCGTCCCGCGACGAACGCGAGCTCGAGCGGCGAGCGACCGCCCAGCGACTTCTGCCCGAGGCGCGTCGACGGCGGAACGTTCGGCACCATTTCGACGAGTCCCTCGTACGAAGGATCGGCGTAGAGCGCGGGCGGACGCATCCCGAGGATCGCCGCAGCCCACGAGAAGCAGCGCACCGCTTGCAGCGTCGACTGCGCGGGATCCTGCCTTTTCGACGAATCGAGCGTCGGCAGCGACTTGTCACGACGCATCGCCGCGACACGCCCAAGCAGAACGGGCGAGACGATCATCGCGAAGATCTCGCCCGTGAGCACTTCTTCCTCGGGATGAAACAGGAAGCGCCGCCACGCCTCGGGCGTCATCGACGTCGACGGACGAATCAGCCCCGTCGTCCGGTGCTCCACGAACGCCGCCTTCTCGTCGTCGTTCGCCGCGCCGAGAAAAGTCAGCGCGTGCGCAACGCACCACGTTCGATCGACGTCGCCGCTCTTCGCGTACGCACGGTAGAGCGCGTGCAACGTCTCCGTGTCGCGCGCGTCGTGCATCAGCCGTCGTTGCAGCTGCGCGGGATCCTCGCTCGTGTCCTTCGCTTGCGCCGCCGGTGCCGCCGCTTCGACGCCGGACAGATCGACCTCGATGGCGACGTGCGCGCGCGCGTCCTCGAGCTCGCGTTCGAGCTCCGCGACCTTCGCTTCGAGCGTCGCGATGCGGCGTTGAAACGCGAGCGTGCGCGCGTCGGTCGCCGGCTCGAGCGGCTCGAGCGTCAGTCGCGTCGACAAGGGCGCACCTTCGGCGGAATCCTGGACGACGATCTTCACGCGGTGCCGCTCTTCGTAGACGGCCTGTAGCGCCGCTTCGAGCGCGCGCAGACGATCGCGATCCAAACCGAGCGCCTGCGCCGTGCGTTCGA
>JBBQXV010000332.1:0-9453 GCA_038209335.1 Polyangiales bacterium
GAGATCGGCTTCGACGGCGCGATGATCACCGCCGAGAAGCTCCGCAAGATCGCCGAGATCACGCCGCTCAAATTCGAACAGAACGCGATCCCGTGCACGATCAGCCTCGGTGTGGCCCTGCTCATCGACGAGGATCTCACCGGCGAAGCCCTCTACAAGCGCGCCGACGAAAAGCTGTACGCCGCGAAACAAAGCGGACGCAACCGCGTCGGGCACTGAGCGCGACGCGATCGACTTCTCTTCAGGGCGCGTCGAAGGTCTGGTCCCACGTGTACGTGTACACGCCGACCTTGAAGACCCACTTCTCCATCGGGACCGTCTCGATCTTCACGACCTTGCCTTCGCCGCCCATGTTGAACGCGAGGACACTGTCGCCCTTCTTGCGATCTTTCCACACGGCCTTGAGCGGCTTCACGTCGGCCTTCTTCGCGACCAAGACGCCGTCGTACGTCATGCCGTAGACGTTGTCGCCGTCGGTGCCGAGGACGAGGAGAAGCTTGTACGCATCGCCGGTCTTGATGGCGACGTACGTGAAGGGCGCGATGCCGGTGCCGTACGGTTCGATGTTCTGCACCTTCTGATCGCGCAAGAGCTCTTTCGACGTCGCGTTGAGCTTGTCGTATTGCACGAGGCCGCCATCGACCTTCGTGACCTTGACGAGGAACGGGCCGGGCGCGTTCGTCACGCCGGCCCACACGATGTCGCCGACCTTGGGCTTGACGACGTCCGCGCTGCGGAGCGGAAGGATGACGCTGCCCGGCACGCCGGCGTACGTCGAGCCGTCTTTGTTCGGCTTGAGCTTCCAGGAGTCGGGGCCGCTCGCCATGAGCGCGAGATCGCGGAGCGTGCCGGTGTTGCCGCTGAGCGCGGTGAGCTCGAGGGGGTGGAGCAGCACGCCTTGGCCGTTGAGCGCGAACGCGTGCATGCCCCAGACGAGATCGCCGACCTTCGCGGTCACGGGCTTCGTCGGGAGCTGTGCGAACCACGCGGGGGCCGGGGGCGGCGCCGCCGCCGAAGCCGACGCGGCCGGCGCGGATGCCGACGCGGCCGGCGCGGAGCCGCTCGTCGCCGCGCGCGCAGACCCGCTCGCAGACGCGCTCGGTCCACCGCTCGAATCGTCCTTCTTGTCGCAACCGAGCACGCTGACGAGCGCCGCTGCGGCCAAGCACTTCACGATCGTTCGATTCATCGGGGCTCCTCCTGAGAGATGCGCCGTTATAGTCGCAAACGGCTCCGACCGGCTACGGCTCGCACGCGCCGCAGTCGTCGACCTCGGCGCCTTGCTCGATCCACAGACGCACACGCTCGAGCTCGGCGAAGCTGATCGCGTTGTCGGGGCTCGGGTACGGCATCGCGTTGCCGAGCACGAGATCCGAGAGGCGCGCGCGCTCCATCGCGTCCAAGCGGAGAAACGGCGCCGCCGACGGCGGGGCGCCGCCGAATGGATCGATCGGCGGATTCGGTTTGTCGACGTTGGGGAAGCAGCGTTTGCGCAACGCGGGCGCGCCTGCGTCGTCGCCGCGCGGAACCGCGAGGAGCATTTTGTACATGAGCCAGCTGTTGCCCGGGCTCCCCGGCGCGACGATCGGCATGTCGACGCCGAAGATGTGGCCGGGTGACTCGGCGCGTCCCGATGCGGCCCCGGTGTTCGCGCCTTGCGCGACCCGACCGATCGCCGTCTTCGCGATCCCGAGCGACGTCGTCAACACGAGCCCCGCGGCGGGCGCGTTGCCTTGCTCGGGCGTGCCGTGGCAGACGCCTGCGCTGCAGTGCTCGGTGAAGATCGGGAAGACGTCGTTGCAGAAACGGACGCGGGTCGCGCTCGGCGTCACGCCGCCACCGTCAGTGACGCAACCCGACGCGGGGCACGTGACGAACCCGACCACGCGCGTGCTCGCGGGGAGCGACGGATCGAACGTCGCGCGATCGATCGCGCGAAGCCCGCCGCTGTCGTCGTCGCCCGCAGGAATGCCGACGACGACTTTGTACGCCTGACCCGGCTGCAGCCACGCGCCATCGACGGGCCGCTGCAACGTGAGGACGCGCGTCACCGGATCGTACGTCATCACCGGCGACGTCACGCCATCACCGTTCGCCTCGCGAAGCGCGACCGACTGACGGTTGATCGTGAGCGGAAGCAGGAGACGATCGAACGCGAGCTGAATCGACCCGTCGGCGCGAAACGGAATGTTCGGTCCGACGTTCGCGCCGACGAGATGCAGATACGGTCCGGTGCGCGGAGCGTCGCGCTGCGTGCCCTGGTCGCACCCCGCGCTGTACGCCCCCGCGCCGAAGCACGTGAGCGCCAGCGCGAGCGCGATCAGCTTTCCGCGTAGAGCGAGAGCTGCTCGCGCACGACCTCTTCGTTCACGCCCGAGCGGATGTGCTCCTTCAGGCAGTCGGCCAACGTCAGCAAGAGCTCGTCCACGCCCTTGTCCTCGATCAGCTTCTGCAAGAGCGCACGCGCCTCGCGGCTGTCGTCGGTCCGCAAAAATTGGCGCACGTTGTCGAGGGAAATCTCCCCCTGGAAGTCCAGGTACATGTTCTCGAGCAGGTACCGAATCAGCTCTTTCACCCGCGGCCTCCTTGGCGTTACTGCAGCATTCGTAAGGAGAATCGCTATATCCCCCGGCCGCCTCCGGCCGCAAGGTGGTTTTCCACAACCGTGCGCGATCAGGCCTTTTTACCGGCACCTTTATCGACATTGGCTGAGCACTCCGGCGCCGGGCTCGTGGCAGACGAAGCAGGGCCGCGGGTTTCGCCGGAACTGCGTCGCGCACCCGCCGGCGAAGCCCCCTTTGTGCGGATTGAACCCGCCGCCGATGCCGAGACCGCCGTGGCAAGCGACGCAATCGCGCTCGATGTGGCAGCTGACGCAGGCGTTGAGGTTTCGCTGCGCCTCGAAGGCGTGATGCCCGGGACGTCGCGGCGCGTCGCTCCACGTCATCTTGGGCGGGTGGAAGCGCCCGGCGTTTCGAGATCCCGCCGGTCCGCTCATCGACACGCCCGCGCGCTGATGGCACCCGAGGCAGAACGACTGCTCGCGATGGCAGCTCGTGCACTTCTGCGCCGCCTGCCGCGCCTCGATCGGATGCATCGAGAGGTAGTCGTTCGGATGAATCGATCGCGGACGCACGCGCCCATCGTGGCAGTCGGTGCAAGAATGCTCGGAGTGGCAGTTCGCGCAGAACTGCGAGTCGTTTCCCGCGACCGACTTGTGCCGCTCGATGAAGTCCGCCGTGTGCGCCGCGTTGTGGAGCCACCGCGGCGGCTTCATCACGCCCGACGCGAACATCGTCTTGATGCGCCCCGACTCGCTCCCGACGCCGCGCACGTGGCACGTCTCGCACGCGCTCTTCGCCTCGCCGCGCGCCGCCGCGTCGGGCATCTGATGGCAACCGAAGCATCCGCGCATCCGCGGGAGCTGATCGCGCGTGGCGAGCTCGAGCTCTTGCACCGCGCCGTGGCACTGCGCGCACCCGATGTTCCGGTCCGCGTGCTTCTTGTGATTGAAGACCATGTTCGCGTTCGGAATGCTCAGCGCCGCGACCACGTTGCCGTCGCCGTCTTTGTACCCGACGTGACAGAAGGCGCATTTGCCGATCGCGTCGTCGCCGGGAGCGACCTTCGCGAGATCCGCGTGGTTGCTCTTATGGCATCCATCGCAAAGCCGCCCCGCGGGCGTGAGTCGATCGCTGACCGATGTGCTCGTGGTCGCGCCCTCGTGGCACGTCTTGCAACTCGCGCCGATGCCCTTCGACGTATGAAGCTTGTGGTTGAAGCGGATCGTCAGCTGCTGGGCCGGATAAACGACGGTGCTCGGCCCGGTGTCGGGATCGGAGCTGCCGGGAGGAAGGAGCTTTGCAGGGATTTTTTGATCGCCGGGGAGGGGAGCGAGGCCGCCGGAGTACGTCGCGGTCGCGGTCGCGGTCGCGGTCGTTGGCGTGCTCGCGGTCGGCGGAGGATCCGCGAACGCCAACGGCACGGCCGCAACGATCGCGATCACGAGCAACAAATGCAGCGCCTTCATTTCGTCACCGCGACGGTGAGCCAAAACATCACGCGGAAGCGCTGCCCGACGAGGCGGTTCACGTTGTGCTCCCACTCGACGATCCCGCGCGATCGCGGCGCGAACACGTACCCGAGCCCCGCGACGTACCCGACGCTCGTCGCGTCGCGATCCGGTCGCAGCTTGTCGTTCCACTGCCACAGCGACGCGCGCCCCGACGCGACGTAGCGCGTCTCGAAGATCCGCTCGCCGTAGACGTCGCCGCCGACACGATCGCCCCCTTCGCCGAAGTTGCCATTGCCGCGCACGCCGACCGTGCCTTCGCCCCATCGGTAACGCGCCGCGAGCCCGCCGCCCTCGTCGAACGCGACGCCGTTCGACGGGTAGTAGTTCGGGTTGTACGTCGCCGAGATGTTCGGCGAAGAAAAGCTCCCCGGCCCCTGCGCGTTCGGCGCCGTCTGCTGTTTGAACATGCGCGCGTGCGCGTTGGCGGTGAACGACAGCTTGTCGGTCACGTCGTACGCCGCGCGCACGCCGAAGTCGTTCATCGGCTCGCCGGCGAAGAAATTCCAAATCGAGTCGGCGTCGAAGCTCGGCTGATAGAAATCGTAGTCGAGGCTGAGCGTGAGATTTTGCCCGACGTAGGCGTCGGTCGTCGCGTAGATCGACGTGACGCGCCCTAGGTAGAGATCGTACGCGATGCCGGCCTTCACCCCGCCGTGCTCCGCCCAGTTCGCGTCGATGCTGTAGCCGAGCCGCTCTTGCGAGATGCGCGTGCCGTCGTAGGTCGCCGCGCGCGTGAGCCCATTCGAGAAATCGCTGACGTTCGAAGCGCCTGTATTGTACACGCGTCGATACGACATCCGTCCGTGGAGCCACGTCAGCCCGACCGACTCGATCGCGGCGCCGAACGCAGGCGCGATCTGCGATGGCTGAAACGACGGATAGAGCGCGGGATCGTACCCGGTTCGATCGCCGCGCCAGACTCCGTCGCGTTCGAAGCGCGAGGTCGACAACGGCATCCCGCCGCGCACCTCGAGCCCGCCGTACGCCTCCGCCGCGACGAAGAACGGCGTCGTCACCTTCACGTTGCCGCCGTCGAACGACCACCAGCCGAGCGAGTCGGTGACGTATTGCCGGCCGAGCTTGAAGCCGAGCCAACCCTTCAAGAAGCGACGGCCTTCGACGTAGCCGTACATGAGATCGACCGGGCCGCGCGAGAAGCCGGGCGTGAGGCGCGAGAGGCTCGTGACGTCGGCCTCGGCGGGGTTCGCGCCGTAGTCGGCGTCGTAGCGGACCCGCGCGCGGAACGAGAGCTCCGGTCCGAGCGGGACGTCCGGCGGGCGCTCGATGAGATCGTACGCGCCGACGCCGATCGTCGTGGTGACGCGGCGTCGCGCGAGGATCGTCTCGCCGGTCGGACTGCGGACGTCGTAAAACTGTGCGGCGGTGTCGGTAGTCACCTCCACGTCCGGACGGGTCTGCTCGCGACGAACGCCATCGGCGTGCGCGACGCGCGACCCGAGCGGCGAAGCGAGGACGGCGAAGTCGACCGCAACGAGCACGGTGCCGAGCACCACCCGCGATCCCGCGGGGACTCTCACGCGCGCGCGCATGCGTTCCGTTCCACGCGCGGAGAATCGAAGGCGTGGCGGCCGTGTGTCAACAACTCACGGCGGGCGCGTTCGCGATTGAGGCGATTCGAGCACCGTCCTTGACCCCCGCTCGCGGTGGATGGCACCTTAGGTGTGCGCCATGACCGACTCCCAGCAGCGATATCGCGTCGTCGAGAAGCTCGAATCGGGCGGCATGGCCGAAGTGTTTCGCGCGGAGAGCGAGGGTCTCCAGGGTTTCCGGAAGCAGGTCGCGATCAAGCGCGTCCTCCCGCACCTGTCGTCGAAGAAAAAATTCATCCAGATGTTCTTGGACGAAGCGCGCCTCTCCGCGCAGCTGACGCACTCGAACTGCGTCCAGGTCTTCGACATCGGCGTCGGCGACAACGCCTTCTTCATCGTCATGGAGTTCGTCGACGGCGCGAACTTGAAGAGCGTCATCGAGGCGCTCCGCAAAGCGAACAAAGAGTTCCCGGTCGAGTGCGCGGTCTACATCGCGCTCGAGATCTGCAAAGGCCTGTCGTACGCGCACGAGCTCACGGATCAACAAGGCATCCCGCTCCACATCGTCCACCGCGACATCTCGCCGCCGAACGTCCTCATCACGAAATTCGGCGAAGTGAAGATCGTGGACTTCGGGCTCGCGAAGGCCAACTCGCAGCTCGAGAAGAGCGAGCCGGGGATCATCAAAGGAAAGTTCAGCTACTTGTCGCCCGAAGCGGCGATGGGGCAAGACGTCGACGCGCGCACCGACGTGTTCGCGGTCGGGATCATGTTGTGGGAGCTCCTCGCGGGCCAGCGACTCTTCCTCGGCGACACCGATTTCCAAACGGTGAAGAAGGTGCAAGCCGCGCAGGTCCCGTCGATCTCCGGAATCAACCGGCACGTGCCGGCCGAGCTCGAGCGGATCATCAACAAGTCGCTCGCGCGCGATCCGACGCAGCGCTACCCGACGGCGCGCGATCTCGGTCTCGAGCTGTCGAAGCTCATGTTCAAGCTCGGCGTGCCGGTGAGCACGTTCGACATCGCGCGCCTCGTGCAAGGCACGATGAAGGATCGGCAGCGGACGCGCGCGCCGCAGGCGTCGATCATCGATCAGCTCATCGCCGAAGCGCTCCTCGAGTTCACGTCGCTCGGCGAGGACGGAGAGCCCACGAAGGGCGGTGCGGCGGGCCCGCTGTCCCTCGGCGGCGGGAACGGATCGCAGCAGGCGAGCTCGGGAGCCGCGGGCTACGTCGACGTCGGCAACTGGGGCGAAGAGCTGAGCGTGCCGAACCGCGCGAACGACGACGCCGTGCGCGCGTCGCTGCCGCCGGGCCTCGCCGAGGGGAATCTCGCGGCGCTCGAGGACGAGCCTGGATCTCGATCGTCTCCGGCGATCGAGCGTCCGCCGCAATCTCGGCCCGTTCCGCCGGCGCAGGTTCAGCGCGTCGCGACGCCGCAGCCCACGCGTGCGCAAGCGGCGCCGGTCGCGACGGTGACGGCACCGCGCGCGACGCAACAAGATGAGAAAAAGGGCGGGAGCGGCGCGACGATCGGCGTCGTCGTCGCGCTCGTGGTCGTCGTCGCAGCGGGCGCGGCCGCGTGGTTCATGCATCTCATTCCGCACAACTGATTTGGTCTCACAGGGAGATCGGGAGACCAGGAAGCGGAGTTGGCTCCTCTTCTCCCTTTTTCTCGCCGCCCCCCTGTCCTCCTGTGAGTCTCGTTCGCCGACCCGCGTGGTCGCGCGTCCAGGCGATCCGGAGCGAGCGATCGATGCGTCGGCGACTTCGTCGATCGCAACACCAGCAACGGCGGTGAAGCGCGCGTGCCCCGATGGAATGGCTTCGATTCCCGGCGCTCCGGGGATCGATGCATTCTGCATTGATCGCTGGGAGGCGTCGCTCCTCGAGATCATCGACGGCGGTGAGCGAACGTTCCCGTACTACGCGGTACCGAAGGGGAAGCAGGTGCGCGCGTCGTCGCGAGGAGGCGTCGTGCCGCAGGGGTACATCTCGTTTCTCGACGCGGGGACGGCGTGCGAAAAAGCCGGGAAGCGTTTGTGCAAAGAGAGCGAATGGGTCCGCGCGTGCCGAGGTCCGGCGGGGACGACGTTTCCTTACGGCGCCGAGCGACGCGCCGGCGCGTGCAACGACGCCGGCACGAACGCGATGCTCCGCATGCCGTCCGGCCAACGCGACATGAGCGTGGCGAACATGAACAACCCGACGCTGCTGCAGCTCCCGAACACCGTGGCGCCGACGGGCGCGTTTCGCGAGTGCACGAACGGGTACGGCGTCTACGACATGGTCGGTAATCTCCACGAATGGATCGCCGACGGCGCGCCGCCGAAGAGCGAGTGGAACCCGAATACGCCGGCCGCGTTCTGCGGCGGGTTCTTCCTCGACACGAGCATCAACGGCGACGGCTGCGGCTACAAGACCGACGCGCACGCCGACTGGTACCACGACTACTCGACCGGCTTCCGCTGCTGCAGCTGAGCGATCAGTCGCAGCGGAGGTCGCTATCGGTCGCTTTGCACGGAGGGCGCCGGCAGACGCGGACGCGCGCGAACTTGCCGCTCGTGCATCGGAGCTCGGCGTTGCCGTCGACGCTGCACGCGGGTTGTCCTTCGACGTCGCATGCGTCGTCGATTTCGGCGATCGAGTCGTCGCATCGGAGCGCGCCGGCGGCGTCGATCGCGCAGCCGCGGGCTCCTCGGCACGTCGTGCGGACGGCGAGTCGGCCGCCCGTGCAAACGAGCGCGGACTTCGCGTTGCGCGCGCACGTCGGAGGCTCGTCGGCATGGCAGGGATCGCCCGCTTCGCCACGCGACGTGTCGCACGCGATCGATCCTTTCTCGACGACGCACCCCGCGGGGCCGCCGCACCGTCCGGCCGAGACGAAGCGACCGTTCTCGCAACGCAGGTGCTCGATCGCGTCCGGCGCGCACGCTTCGCCGCCGATGCACGCTTCGCCCGCTCGCGCGATCGTCTGATCGCACGCGGCGGGCTTCTCGCCTTTGCACGCGGCGCGTCCACCGCACGTGACGCGCGCGAGCCGGCCGCCGACGCACGTGATCGCGCCTGCGCGATCATCGTCGCACGTCACGTCGCCGCCGCCGCAAGCGTCGCCGATCTTCGGACGGCACGCGCCTGCGAACATCACCGTCATCGCGACGCCGATCCACACGCGCCGCATCGCCGTCACTCGGCGCACAGCGGCCGCGCGCCACGCTGCGGTGAGCACCCGTCACGCCGCCTGCACGCGCGACCTCGCACGAACCGTCCACCTTCGCAAACGAGCTCGTTCTTCGTGTCCGCGCTGCACGCCGTGGCTCCGGCCGGATCGCAGGCGTCCCCTTCGCGTCCGACGCTGTCGTCGCACGCGACCTTTCGCGAGTCGACGTCGACGCGGCACTCACCGATCCCGCGGCACGCGCGGGTCGTCGCCATGCGATCGCCGCGGCACGCGAGGAGCGACGCGCCGTCGACGCTGCACGCGAACGAATCCGCCGACGCACACGGATCTCCGACGTCGGCGATCGTGTTGTCGCACGCGACGACGTCCGCGATCGCGACGCACCCACGCGCGCCTTTGCACGCGCGCCACGCCCTCCACTTGCCGTCCTTGCACACGAGTGCGCGCGCGCGATCGGCGGTGCAGGCGTGGTCGTCGTTCGAAGGCGGCATGCACGCTTCGCCCTCCATCGCCGTTCGTGCATCGCAGATCGGCGCGACGAGCCCCCCCGTGCACCCACGCGCGCCGCGGCACGGAACCGCTTGATAGACGCCGGACGCACAAAAAAGCGCGGTCGCTTCGTCACCACAGACGAAGCGACCGGCGTTC
>JBBQXV010000333.1:0-9316 GCA_038209335.1 Polyangiales bacterium
CGAATGCGTCGTCGATGATCGTGACGACGGTGAGCGCGCCGTGCGACGAGACGATCCCGAGCGGGTGCGGATCGGCGTCGACGACGACCGCGCCGCCGGTGACCGTCGCGCGATCGGCGATTTCGCCGACGCCGGAGACGAAGACGATCTGTCCGTCCGCCGAGAGCTCCCCGCGCACGCCGACGGTGTGCTGCTCCGCGATCTGCCCTTTCATTTGCAGCTCGACGACGAGCGCGTCGTTCGGCGCGTCGAGGCGCACTTGCAGCTGCGCTTCGGCGACGTCTTCGCCGATCGGGACCTTGAACTGCGCGCTGAAGCCCCCCTTGTCCATCGGGCGTGCGTCTTCGCGCGTGAGCGTGATCGGCCGAGGCGTGCCGTCGACCACGATGCTGAGATCGACGTCGCGCTTGAAGGTGCCGTCGCGGCTGCGCACCGTGAATCGCGCGCCCCCCTCGTGGAGATCGAACGTCGCGCCGCTCGTCTCGAGCTTCGACGGATCGACGGTGTTCTTCGGACCGCCGCCGCCGTACGTGCCGGTCGCGTACGCGAGCCCGAACGCGACGAGCCCCGCGATGAGCCCCATCGCGGCGAGCTCGACGATCGCACGGCGCTTCATCTGCATTCAGTCGACCATGCTACACGCACTCGCGCGCGGTCCGGTGAGCCGTGCAGCGCGCGCGGTGGCTGCGCGCCCCGTCTCCCCTGCCTCGATCGCGAGGTGAACGACGAGTGCGGCGTCGCCTCCGAGCGCGTCGACGGCGCCTTCGCCCCATTCGACGAGAACGATCGCTCCGTCGCCGCGTCGCTCGCGCAATCCGAGGCGCGCGATCTCGACGTCGAGGCCGGCGGGTGAATCGAGGAGGCGATAGAGATCCGCGTGGAGCACGACACCGCGCGGCGTAGTGTATTCGTGGACCAGCGTGAACGTGGGGCTCGTCACGGGCTCGCGATTCGGCACGCCGAGCGCGTGGGCGATCGCGCCTGCGAGGAACGTCTTGCCGGCGCCGAGATCGCCGTCGAGGATGACGAGATCGCCCGGCTCGAGGACGCGTCCGATCGCTGCGCCGAGGCGCGTCGTGTCGCGGCGGGAGGCGAGCGCGAGCTGCATCGCGGTGAACGTAACCTAGACCACGGCCCGACCGCGACCACGCCCGCGACCGCGACGTGGGAAGGTTCGCGTCGCGCGCGCGTTGGTGTCGTCGTGGTCGATTTTCTCCGCGCCGTGGCGATCGTGATCGCGATCGTGGCGAGCATCCGTGCGCGTTCGGCGATCGGCTGCGCGTGCGCGTGCGCGCTCGCGTACATCGTCGCGGCCGACCTCGCGAGCCTCGTCGCGTCGAGCGATCGCGCGCCGCCTGGTGTGCACGCCGGGTTCGCGGCGGTGTTCCTCGGCCCGAGCGGCTTCCCGGGGCGCGCGCAAGGCGTGCTCCCGATGAGCGGCGTGATCGGCGCGCACCCTTTCGTCATCCGGGTCCTGACCGCGATCGCTGCGGCGTACACGTTCGCCGTCGCGCACCGCCGCTCGTCGCGGCTGCGTCCCGAGTCGGAAGAGGCGCGCCGTGTCGACGCGATGGCGCGCCCGTTCCTCGGCGTGGCGCTCCTCGACGCCGCGCAGATCGTCATGGCCCTGCTTGCGCGCGTGTTTCTCGAGCCGGAGCGAGGGTCGCAATCCGACGCTTGCCTGCACGAGTCGCAGCGGTACGATGAAAGTATGACTGCGGCGAAGATTGCGATCACGATTCCCGTCGATACCCTCGACTCGGCGAAGAAGGAAGTCGACGCCGGTCGGGCGAAATCGCTCAGCGCGTTCGTCAGCGAAGCCGTCGACGAAAAGCTCCGCCGGCACGAGCTCAGCGAGATTCTGGACGCAATGGATGCCGAGCGTGGGAAGCCCGGCAAGACGGCGCGAGCATGGGCAAAGCGCGTCCTCGCACGGTAGTGCTCGACGCTGGCGCTCTCATGGCGTTCGAACGAGCGGACGCGAAGATGCGCGCGCTCTGCCGCGAAGCGCTTCGAACCGGTGCGAAGCTCGTGGTTCCGGCCGGCGTAGTCGGTCAGGTCTGGCGAAGCGGCGCACGCCAAGTGGCGCTTGGTGCGTTGTTGACCGGGCCGACGACGACGGTGCCGGCTCTCGATCACGTGCTTGCGGAGGCGGCGGGCGTTCTCTGCGGCAGGACACGCACGTCGGACGTCATCGACGCGTCCGTCGTTCTCATCGCCAGGCGCGAGGACGCCGTCGTCGTCACGAGCGATGTGGACGACGTGCGACATCTCGATCCGGCGTTGAGCATCGAGCGGATCTAGGGCCGGCCAGCGTTTTCGCCGGCGCATGGTATCCATCCGCCATGCTTCCGCACTCGCCCGATCGCCCTTCGCCCGATCCCGAGCACGAAGCTCGCGCGGTCGCGGCCATCGCGCGCGCGCTCGGCGAAATCCCGTACTACACGAAGCGCGGACACGCGCCGCCCGCGCCGGGGACGTCGCTCGACGATGCGCTCCGCGCGCTCCCGGTGCTCTTCAAGAAAGACGTGCGCGCCGCGCTCCCGAAGCAATGGGTCCCGGCGGGGAGCGACGTGAAGGGGGCGCTCGCGTCGGGCGAGATCGAGCTCGTCGAGACGAGCGGATCGACCGGCGATCGCCTGCGCGTCCTCTGGGACAAAGGGTGGTGGCTGCGGCAAGAGGCGCGCGCGTTTCGCGTGAACCCGCGCGTCGCTGCGTTCATGGACGGCGAGGGCGGCGCCTACCACGAAGCGATCCTCACGACGCCCGCGTGCGGCGTGACCACGTGCCACTCGGGCGAGCTCACGTTCGAGGAGCGCCTCGACGGGCATTACCTCTTCCTCAACATGCGCCCGGATCCGACGTACTGGTCGCCGGACGATCGCACGCGGATGCTCGACGAGCTCGCGCGTCATCACACCGTCGGGCTCGAGAGCGATCCGATGTACCTCGCCGCGCTCGCCGAGCACGCGACGGCCGCGGGGCGCACGATCGACGCGAAGTTCGCCGTGCTCACGTATGCGTTCGCGACGCGTCCTTACTTGCGCGCGATTCGTCGCGCGTTCGCGGGCGACCTCTTGCAGCTCTACGGCGCGAGCGAGGTCGGCGTGCTCTTCATGGAGGGCGACGACGGACGCTTGCATCATGCACCGTTCACGACGCACGTGGAGCTCTTGCCCGCGAAGGTCGCGACGCCCGGCGCGAAGGACGTCGCGCTCGTCGTGGCGACGACCATGGATCGCGCGTCGATGCCGCTCGTGCGCTTCTGCCTCGGCGATCTGGTGCAAGTCGATCGCGACGGGCCGCGTCGCTTCACGACGGTGCCACCGCTCGTGTCGATCGAAGGGCGCGCCGACGACGCGCTCGTGCGTCCCGACGGCGCGATCGTGACCGCGGGCGCGATCGATCGCGCGCTCGAGCCGATGACCGAGCTGCGCCTCTTCCAAGCGAACCAGCGGAAGCCCGACGCGGTGGAGATCGACGTCGTCGTCGACGGCGCGGACGAAGGCGTGGTCGACGCGGTGCGTTCGCGCCTCGCGCCGCTCTTCGAAGGAATGACCGTGACGCCTCGCCTCGCGCAGGCGATCGCGGTCGAACCGAGCGGAAAGTTTCGCGTCGCAAGGCGTCATTTCCCGCTGGATCTAGCGCGCGCGTTCGAAGGGCTATAAGAACGTCGCGCGATGACCGACGACAAAGCAGCGATCGACACGCTAGCGGAGAGGCTGCGTAAAGACTTCCCGATGCTCGCGCGCGAGATCGACGGACAGCCGCTCGTCTTCATGGACAGCGCGTCGACGACGCCGAAGCCGCAGGTCGTGATCGATGCGGTCATGAGCTACTACCTGCGCTGCACCGCGAACGTGCACCGCGGCGTGCACACGCTCGGGCAAGAGGCGACGCAGCTCTTCGACGCCGCGCGGCTCGAGATCGCCGGGCTCATCGGCGCGGGGCCGGACGAGATCGTGCTGGTGCGCGGGACGACCGAGGCGATCAACTTGGTCGCGCACGCGATGGAGCTGACGAGGGACGACGAGGTCGTCTTCCCCGCGAGCGAGCACCACGCGAACTGGCTGCCGTGGCGCGTGCGCGCGAAGCCGGTACCGATGCCGATCGACGCCGACGGCGTGCCGCGGTGGGAGACGCTCGAAAGCCTGATCACGCCGAAGACGAAGCTCATCGCGATCGGTCACGTGTCGAACGTGACGGGATCGATCGCGCCGGTGGCCGAGGTCGTCGCGACGGCGAAGAAGCACGGCATCCCCGTGTTGCTCGACGCGGCGCAGTCGCTCAGTCACTTGCCTATCGACGTGAAGAAGCTCGACGTCGATTTCCTCGCGGCGAGCGCGCACAAAGCGTTCGGGCCGAGCGGCGTCGGGATGCTGTATGCGCGTCGTGAGCGCCTGAAGAAGTTCCCGCTCTACCAAGTCGGCGGCGGCATGGTCGCGGTGAACGACGATCTCGGCGTCGGCGAGTTCGTCCCGCGCGATGCGCCGTTCCGGTTCGAGGCGGGCACGCCGAACATCGAAGGGACGATCGGGTTCGGCGCGGCGATCCGCTGGATGCGGGCGATCGGGATGGAGACGATTCGCGCGCACGACGTGATGCTCACGCGCTACCTCGTCGGCGGCCTCGCGGCGATCCCGGGCGTGCGCGTCCTCGCGGCCGACGTGCCGCCCGAGAAGCGAATCGCGCTCGCGACGTTCGTCGTCGACGCGCCCGCGATGACGCAAGAGAACGTCGCGCGCGCGCTGTGCGACACGTTCGGCGTCTGCCTCAGCGGCGGATACCACTGCACGCACGTCCTCCACGCGCGCACGAAGCTCAAGGGGACCGTCCGCGCGAGCCCGCACGTCTTCAATACGACGGGCGAGATCGACCGACTGATCGACGGCGTCCGCGAAATCGTGGAGTGAGATCAGACGACGCGCTTGAAGACGACCTTCAAGTCGTCGAGCGGCGTCGGCGACAATCGTCCCAAGCGCGGACCAAAGTCCTGCGGCGGGAGCGTCCAGGTGAAGTGACGCAAGATGCGCGCGGTGAACGCGACCATGATGATGTTCGCGAGCTTCTCGCCGGCGCACCTGTGGCTGTCCTCGGTGCCGCCGCCTTGTGCGACGTAGCCGGGCGTGTGCGGCGTCTCGTGCGGATTCTCGCCGTTGAAGCGCTCGGGGTTGAAACGATCGGGCCCTGAGAACGTTCGCGAATCGCGCATCGTCGCCGCGATGAGGCCAAACGCTTTCCATCCACGCGGCACCGCGTACCCCTTGTGCTCGAACGGCTCGCGCACGGTCCCGAAGAACGTCAGTGGCACGACGCCCGCCCAGCGACGCGACTCGAGGCACGCCTGGTGCGTGTACGTCAGGCGCTTGATGACCGCCATCGTGAGCGGCCCGCTCGGCGCTTCGCGCTTCACTTCGGCGCGCACCTTCTCCATCTCCGCCGGGTTCTGCGCGAGGAGCATCAAGTGGTACGAGAGCGCCGAATAGAGCGCCGAGTGCGCCGCGAAATAGAAATGCATCATCTCGATGCCGAGCTCGCGATCGCTCAGCGCGTCGCCCTTCTCGTCGCGCGCCGCCATCAGCACGGTCATCATGTCGTTCGGCGGGTTGGGCTCGCGATGCTCGGCGATGCGCTGTTCGACGTACGCGCGCATTTTGTCGCGCGCAGCGATCGCGCGGCCGAACGTCGTGAACGGGAGCTTCAGCGGGATCGCGAGCATGCCGTCGACGACGGTGCCGAACTGTTTGGCGCCGGCGAGGTTATCGACGTTCGGATCCGCGCCCGCGAAGATCGTGTCGGCGATCGCGAACGCCTGCGTCTCGAGCTCGGGCACCCACGCGAAGTGCGTCAGCCCCTCCCAACGCTTCTCGAAGCGCGCCATGATCTTCTCGAGGTTCGGCAAGTAACCGTCGAGGGCCGCAGGGCGAAACGCCTGCAAAAGAAGCCGCTTTCGCTTCTTGTGCTTCTCGTCGTGAATGAACGGGAGCGCGTCGGGATGCAAGAGCTCCTGAAGCTGCTTCGGCGACGACGCCTCGCGCGTGAAGTAGTGATCGTCTTGAAAGAGCGTGAACGCATCCTTGCCGCCGAGGCAGACGACGCGATCGCCGAAGAGGCTCGTCTTGAAGATCGGTCCGTGCTGGTCGAAGCGCGACATCAGAAACTTCGCCGTGTCGCGGACGAACGGGATCGTCTCGCCCAAGAGCGGGACGCCGAAGCTCCCCGGCGGAAACGGCTTCGTGCTGTCGGCGGCGTCTGCGGTGGTGGACATGGGGCTCCGAGGATGGAGGCGTCGCGGCGGGTTGTCTACGCCCGGCCGCGGAGATCGGATCGGCCCGCGCATCTCCGAAGGCAACTGCCTCGAACGCTGGTACGTAGAGACCCCATGCAGCTTCACTCCGTGCTGATCCTGCTTCATCTCCTCGGCTTCGCGGCGTTCCTCGGCGGCGCGTTCGCGCAGACGCAGTTCATGAAGATGTCGACGAAGGCGGGGCTCGCGTCGGCCGTGCGCGACGAGTACGAGCGGCTCGCTGCGGCGATCGTGACGAAGGTCGAGGTGCCAGGGCTCTTCGCGCAGCTCGTGACGGGCGTCGTGATGGTGCTGCAGGAGCCGGAGTACCTGAAGCAGCATTGGCTCCACGGAAAGCTCGCGGCGGTCGCGGCGTTGCTCGTGTTGTCGCACCTCGAGATGTTCAACGCGCGTCGCCTCGTGAAGGCGCGCGCGGCGCGAGGCGACGCCGCCAACGACGAGATCGCGGCGCGCAAGAAGAAGCACGCGGCGCTTGGGGTCGTCGGGACGGTGCTCGTCGTCGCGGTGCTCCTCTTCGCGACGGTGCTGCGAACGGTGATCTAGAGGAGGGGCGCTCCTCGCGATATTTCGCGGACGGTCGCGCGGCGTCGCGAATTGGCCGCTGATCGACCGCGGAAGTGGCTTGAAATAGCAGGGTTGGCGCGCGGCACGCCGAGTGCGTAAAACATGAGATCCTCATGCGTCGCCTTTCGCTCCTCGTCCTCGCGTGCGCCGTCGTCGCGGGCGGTACCGCCGCCCTTCGCCACGCCGAGCCGACGGCGATCGCGAATCCGCCGCCGGTGCTCCCGTCGGTCGATGTCGCGATCGTCGCGACGCGGCACGATCCCGACGCGCGGACGAGCGACGTGCGCGTCGTCGCGATCGACGCCGCGGGCGCGCACGAGCAGACGCTCGCGACGTTGCCGCATGCGCCGGGTGCGGTCGTGCGCGGCGACGTGCTGCGCGGCGCGCGCGGCGCGATGGTCGTCGCGGCCGACGAAGAGAGCGCACGCGATCGCGATTGGGGCTCGGCGCTTTGGCGCGTCGACGCGAAGGGGGCGCGTCTCCTCGCGCGCGGTCTCTACCACGCGAGTCGTCCGCTCGCGTCGGTCGACGGGAACGTCTACGTGCAGCGTGGCGCGAGCGGCGCGTGGCCGACGCCGAGCGAGACGAAGCTCGGGAAGCTTCGCACCGACGCGTTGTCCATCGACGCGATCGACGCCGACACCGGCGCGAGCCGCGTCTTGTTTTCGTGGTCCGGTTACACGCTTCACCTCGCGGGCGAGCACCGCGGCGAGCTCGTCGTCTACCGCGTGTCGTTCGAAGGCGCGGACATCGTCGCGATCGATCGCGCGACCGGCGCCGTGCGCGTGCTCACCGCGGTCGTCCCATTCGCGCGCGATTTTTCGATCGACGCGACGCGCGGCGCGCTCTGGATGTCGAACCGCGACGAGCGTGACGTAAGCGCGTGGATCGTCGCGCGCGTCGATCTCGCGACGGGCGCGATCGTTCGCGTCGCGACGGAGCGCGGCGAGTCGCTCGCACCGTACGCGCTCCCGGACGGGACGATCGCGTGGACGGCGAGCGGTCGCAAAGGGCTCGTCGTCGCCGGCGCGGTCGATCCGAAAGGGAGCGCGCTGCGTCCGCTCGCGCCGCTCGGCGCCGGGTACGACGCGGTGACGTCGGCGTCGGGCGACGCGGCGTGGACGACGATCGTGCATGTGCCATCGGGCGGCGGGTACGACGTCGCGGCCGCGGTGCACGTCGCGACGGGGACGCCGGTGCGCCTCACGACACACGACGAGCGCGTCACGGTGATCGGCTTCGTCGACGCAGCGAACGGCGGCGCGCGATGAAGCGCGCGGTCTTCGCGATCGCGTCGCTCGCGGTCGTCGCCGCCGCGCCGAGCGCGCACGCCTACTGCCCGAGCTACACCCCGGCCGAGACCGCCGGCGGACAGAACTGCGGCGTCGCGCCCGCGAACGGTCACAACCCGGATCCGACGACGTGGAAGACGATCTTCTCGACCGTGTCGCAAGGCAAAGCCGGATGGGGAACGAACGGCCCCGACATCGGGACGATGGGAGCGGGCTGCGGCAAGCCGACGGCGACGCACGACGTGCCGGCGCATTTCCCGTGTCACGTGCTCAAAGCGATCGCGATGCAAGAGAGCGGATGGCGGCAGTTCTGCGTCCCCGACACACCGTCGGCGTCGGTCGGCGCGCCCGAGCGAACGATCGTCGCGTTCGACTGCGGCTACGGCATCGGACAAGTCACGAGCGGCATGCACGTCGGCGAGACGCCCGCGTTCGATCGCGCCCGAGTCGCGAGCGATCCGACGTACAACCTCGCGACCGGCACGCTCATCTTGCGAAGCAAGTGGACCGCGACCAACTGCGTCGGCGACAACGATCCCGATCTGGTCGAGGACTGGTACACCGCGATCTGGGCGTATAACGGCCTCGCGTACTCGAACAATCCGAACAACCCGAACCTCGGCGCGGGGCGCGGTCCGTACAACCCGTCGAACGGCGGATCGTACGCGTACCAAGAGCGCGTCCTCGGTTGGATGGAGCATCCGCCCGGCGCGACGTATTGGTCGTCGCTCGCGCCCGCGTATCCGAATCGCGGGGAGATTGGCCAAGCGACGAACCCGCCCAATTTGTCCGAGCCGAGCTGCGCGGGGCCGACGAATTGTACCGGCACGCGGCCGACGCATCCGTCGACGTGCGACGTCGTCGGACCTGCGGACGCAGGCGCGAACGACGCGGGCGCGACGAACGATGGCGGCGGCGTAGGCGACGGCGGCGCGAGCGACGCGGGCGGACCGATCGCAGACAGTGGATTCGCGACCGGCGACAGCGGCGGCGCGCTCGACGCGCAGGTCAGCGGCGACACCACGGGATGCGTGTGTACGGCCACGCGTCATGACAGCGGCGGTGAGCGACCGATCGCGATCGGCTTCGCGGCGATCGCGATCTTCGCGGCGCGACGACGAAGACGCGACGCCGCGTGACCCATGCTTGCTAA
>JBBQXV010000334.1:0-9312 GCA_038209335.1 Polyangiales bacterium
GAACGCGCAGTTGTTCGGCGCTTGCGCAGGGACGGTGCTCGCGGGGACGCCGTCTTGTCCGGCGCCGGCGCTGACCATCGTCACGTTGACATTGAGGAGAGAGAGACTCCCGCCGCTCGCGAAGATTCCGTAGAGCGACTCGCCGACGCCGACGTTCCCTTGGTCTTTGCTCTTAATGGTGAGCGTGTCGAGCGTCGTGTTCGTCACGCTGCTCGCGATGATCGTCTTGTTCGCGTTCGCCGGCGCTTGGATGATGGTCGCCGTCGCGTTTGTTCCACCGCAGTTGCGCGTCCACGCGCCCGGAACCCAGCCACCCTGAAGGAGCACGTTCGACGCGAGCGTTATCTGTTCGACGTACGTTCCTTGTGCGACGAACACAGTCGAGCGACCGGAGAGCGCGCCGATGGCGGTGGTGATGCTGCCGCACGGGGCGGCCTTCGTGCAGAGCGAGCCGCTTCCGCCTTGCTGCACGAACGTGCCCGCTCCGTCGGTCGCCGTCGCGGTCGTGCAAGCGTCGAGGACGATGCTGTCGGGCTGAGAATCCGGAATCGCGCTGTCCATACCCGTCGTCGAGTCCATGCCGGTCGCGGCGTCCGCGCCGCTGTCGATTCCGGTGGTCCCGTCCATCGTGATCGCGCCGTCGCCACCGTCGCGCGCCGCGTCGGCGTGCGCGGTCGCGTCGTTCATCGGCATCGCGTCGCCCGGGCTACCTTCGAGCAGGCTGCCGTCGTCGGCGCCGTCGGCGCCGGCGCCGTCGGGATCGCCCGAACCGCCGTCGGTTGCCTCGCTGAACGCCGCGCCGCACGCCGTCACGCTCGACGCACCGACGAGCGCACACGACACCATGCCCAACCAAGCTAGACGCATCTTCGACTCCTCCGACCCAAGCCCCTCGGACCCTCTAGCATACGGCATCTACTCGACCAGGCACGGCCCGCTATCGCGCTATTCTCCGCCCTGCATGCGGATCACAGGCGGTGTTCATCGATCGCGCGAGCTGCGGGCGCCGCGTGGATCGGCGACGCGGCCGACGTCGGATCGCGTGCGCGAGGCGCTCTTCTCGATCCTCCACGCGCAAGGCCGCATCGTCGGCGCGCGCGTGCTCGATCTCTATGCGGGGACCGGGGCGCTCGCGCTCGATGCGTTGTCGCGTGGCGCGGATCGCGCGGCGCTCGTCGAGAGCGGGCGCGACGCGCTCGCGGCGATTCGCGCGAACGTGGCGTCGCTCGGCGTCGAGGATCGCGCGCGTGTGATCGCCGTCGCGGTGGAGCGGGCGTCGGCGCAGCTCGCCGCGGACGCACCGTTCGATCTCGTCTTCGCGGATCCGCCGTACGCGGATCTCGAGAGCGCGGCGCACGGCATCGCCGCCCTCGTCACCGCGGGCGTTTTCGCCGACGGGGCAGTGCTCGTTTTGGAGCACTCGTCGAAATCCACGGCGCCCGAGATCCCCGGCCTGGCGCAAGACGCTGAACGGGGGACGCGGCGCTATGGAGACACCGCTGTAACCTTCTACTCGCGTGCGTGAACGCGATCCGCCTATACTCGCGGTTCGTATCGGGCAATCGCTCCGCTTTTCGACGAACGGAACCACGAGGTCAATTCGAGGATGCCTAACTCCCCCCCCTCCTCGGCACCGGCCGGCGTGCCGGCGGGCAACGGAAAGTACGTCGTCGTCGCCCTCCTTCTCGTCTTCGGTATCGGCGGCCTCGTCGTCTGGAAGTTCGTCCTATCCAAGCCCGATTCCACCGCGGGGCTCACGGCTCCGACGGGATCGCTCGGCTCGCCGACGGTCACGGCGCCGACGAATCCGCGGCTCGACGACGTTCCGCCGCCTCCGCCCATCGTCCCCGAAGCTGGTCCACCCGAAGCCGGCGCCAAGCCGACCGGACCCGGCGGCGTCGGCGTTGCGAGCAACGGCTGCGACGCGAAGTGCGGTGGTGCGGCGCCACCCGACTTGGCCAGCGCGCTCCAGTCGCGCGCGTCGTCCGCGCGTCGTTGCTACAACACGGCTCTCGCGCAGGACTCCTCGCTCAAGGGGCGCGTGACGATCGCGGTGAAGATCGCGTCGAACGGCTCGGTGTGCTCCGCGAGCGTCGCGCAGACCGACATGCCGAGCGTCGGCGCATGCGTCGCGGGCGTCTTCCGTGGCGGGACGTTCCCCGCGCCGCGCGGAGGCTGCGTCGACGCGACGGTTCCGATGAACTTCGTGCCGGCACAGTAGTAGACGAGGGGGCGCCGATGGCGAGGCTACGGATGCGACGATCCATTCTGCGCACAACGATGGCGGTCATCGTCGCCGCGGCGGCGGGTGCGGCGGGGATCGGCTGCGTCGACGGCGCGACGCCCGATTGCTCCGACGCCGCGGCGCGCTGCAACCCCGACTTCGACGCGTATCCTCCCGACACCGCCGACGACACGTCGCCGACCGATGGCGCCGTGGACACCGGGCCCGTCGAAACGGGGCCCGATGCGCCCGCCGACACGGCCGCCGACACCAGCGCCGACGCCGGACGAGGATAGTTCGGCATTTTCTCGGCCGCTTGCGAGCGGAGTTGGTATCCTCGCATCATGACGGTCCAGAGCCGCTCCCGCGCGCGTCACCTCGTTCCGATTGTGACAGTCGTGCTTACGCTCGGAGCGCTTGCGTTCGCGTGCGCCGACACGAAGCGCATTCTCGGCGAGGAGTGCATCAAGAGCGACGATTGCCAGTCCGGGATTTGCACCGGGCAGAAGTGCACGGCGGCGCCTCCGCTCCTCGATCTCGACGCTTCGGCGACTCCCGACTCGTCCGCTCCGGTCGACGGCGGTGACGGTGGCGACGCAGGCGACGCTGCCGACTCTGGGGCGGTCGACTCTTCCGCCGAGGCCGCGTCGGACGCCAGCGCGGGTTGATCGCGCGGCCACGCGCGACCACCCGCGACTAGCCGAGTAGGACGGAGACGCCGAGTGGCTTCGATGGGCGGGCCTGGCTCGAAGGATCCACCGCGCCCGTCGACGCGTCCTCCGCCGCGTTTCGTTTCGTCGGCGCCGCCGCGCATGCCGTCGACGCGCCCGCCGCCCGGACCGCGTCGGAACTCGAGCCTCAAGCTCCCGGTGATCAACTACGATCTCGTCAACGCAGGTCGGCGGGTCATCGAAGCGGCGCTCAGCGTCGTCCCCGGCGAGTCGGTCCTCATCATCGTCGATCGATCGCGACGCGAGCTCGGCACCGTGTTGCAAGAGGTCACGCGGATGGTGGGCGCCGAGGCGACCGTCCTCTCGCTCGAGGAGTTCGGCGTGCGCCCGATGCGTCGCGTTCCGGATCGCCTTCGCGACGAGCTCAGCAACGTGCAGGCGAGCGTTCTGCTCACGGGCTTCGGCGAGGGCGAGCACGCGATGCGGGTCGAGCTCCTCGAGCTCGTCAAGGCGCTCGGGCTGCGTCACGGGCACATGGTCGGGATCACCGCGCGCTCGATGGTCCCCGGGTTCTCGGTCGACTCGACGCGCATCCTCGACGCGACGCGCGCCGTGCGCACGCGTTTGCGAAGCGATTCGATTCTCAAGCTGAGGTCCGCGGCGGGCTCGGATCTCGAGGTGCGCCTCGATCCGCGACACAAGTGGGTCGAGCACAGCGGCGTCGTGCGGCCGGGACGCTGGGAGAATCTCCCTTCGGGAAAGCTGCATACTGCACCTGGTCGCGTCGACGGCGTGTTCATCGCCGATGCGAGCATCGGAGAGCACTTCGGCGCCGACGCGGGGTTGCTCACCGCGACGCCGGTGCGCGTCGAAATCGAGGACAGCGTCCTTCGGCGCGTGCGCTGCGACGATCGCACGCTGCAGCGCGAGATCGATCTCTACGTCCATCGCGAGCCGAACGGCGATCGCGTCGGCACCATCACGCTCGGCACCAACGTCGGCCTCCTCAGTCCCACCGGCGAGCTCATCTGCGATCTCAATTTGCCCGGCTTGCACGTCAACTTCGGCAGCACGATCCCCGAGCAGACCGGCGCGGCGTGGTCGGCGCGAACGCAGCTCCCGATGACCGGCGCCGCGGCCGACGTCGACCTCGACGGCGTCCCGCTCTTGCGCGCCGGGCGCTACCTCGTGACATAAGGTCGGCGTGGAAGAGACATTGGTGCGTCGAGGCGTGCTCCTCGAGATCGCGTACGAAGGAACCGCCTTCCATGGATGGGCCGCGCAGCGCGACGCGCGGACCGTCGAGGAGACGATCCGTGGTGCGATCGCGGCGATCGATCCGCACGCGAGCCCACCGCGCGGCGCGAGTCGGACCGACGCGGGCGTGCACGCCGAAGGGCAGCTCGCCGCGTTCGACACGACGCTCGACATTCCGCCGAAGGGTTGGGTGCTCGGGCTCAATCAGCATTTGCCGGAGGACGTCGCGGTGCGCGCGGCGCGGATCGTCCCTGCGGACTTCACGCCGCGCTTCGCTGCGCGCGGCAAGCGCTACCGCTATCGTCTCGTGCTCGACAAGGTTCGCGATCCGCGTTTGCGCACGCGCGCGTGGCGCATCGGCGACGACGTCGATCTCGACAAGCTCGCGCGCGAGGCGCAGACGATCGTAGGCACCCACGATTTTGCGGCGTTCCGCACGTCCGCGGACGAACGCGCGATCACGGTGCGAACGATGACGCGCGCGGTCGTCGAGAAGGAGCTGGACGAGCCGCACGAAAGCGGACCACGAATCGTAAGCATCACCATCGATGGGACTGCCTTCTTGCACAACATGGTGCGTATCCTGGTGGGAACGCTGATGGACGTCGCGCGCGGAAGATTGGAAGAAGGCGCGATCGTGCGCGCCATCGCGGCGAAGGATCGGCGCGTCGCGGGGACGACCGCGCCGGCGCACGGGCTCACGCTCGAGCGCATCGACGTCGAGCTGCCGAACGGAGCGGGCGAGCGATGGCCGCAGTAACGCGTCCCGCGGAGATCGCCGTGCGCGCGGCGCAGCCGGGCGAAGGTCACGCGGTCGCGGCGCTGTGGCGCGAGCTGTGGGACGCGCACGAAGCGTGGGGCGGCTACGCGGGATCGCACGATCCGCGCGTGTACGATCAGCTCGCGTCGCGGCTCGAGCAGGACGCGTCGGTGCGCGCGGGGCAGCCGGTGCTCGGGCGGCACATTCATTTGATCGCGACGGCGCACGGCGAGGTCGCAGGGCAAGTCGAAGGGTGGTTCGAGCGTCACGGCGTGGATCCGTCGACGCCGCACACGTGCGAAGTGCGATCGCTCATCGTGCGCGCGGGGACGCGTTGCCGCGGCGCGGGCCGCGCGCTCCTCGATACGTTGGCGTCGGCCGCGCATGAGATGGCGCGCGACGACGGGCTCGTGCTCGCGGCCGAAGTGCTCGAACCGAATCCGGCTCACTCGTTCTATGCGCGCGTCGGGTATTCGTCGGTCGCGTACAGCGCGCGGATCGAATCGCGGACGATGCCGCCTTCGTTCGTCGACGGCGCTGACGGTTACACCGCGCGCGTCGCGCAGCCGGGCGACGCGCTGTCGATCGCGATGCTCGAGACGACGCTCGCGGCGCGGCGGCGCGGCGCGGGGGACGTTCGCTTCGATCGTCCGCGCGCGATCGATGCGACGTTCGTCGGCGCGATCGCAGCGCACCTCGCGCACGGCGCAGAGGCCGCATCCGACGCGCTCGAGATCGTCGTCGTCGATCGTCACGGCGCTGTTCGAGGCGCAGCCAGCTTTGCAGTCAACACGCTCGAGCCGCCGTTCCTTCCCATCAAGCGCGCGATGATCGGTCGCTTCGCGCTCGATCCGGCGCGTCCGCCCGGTCCGCTCGTCACGCCGCTCGTCGCGCTCGGCTGCAGGCTCGCGAGCGCGCGCGGTGCGCCGACGATCGAGCTCACGGATCTGTCGGCGCCGAGCACGCCGCTCCACGACGCAGCGATCGGCGCGGGCGCACGCCCGTGGTCGCGCGTCGTCACAAAGCTCATCCCGGGGCGAAAGCGCGCATAGCGTGGCAGACTGATCTCGGAGGTTCGTTTCACATGTTCAATGTCATCTTCTCGCCGCGTGCGATCGCGTTCGCCATCGCGCTCGCCGGCAGCGCGATCTCCGTCGCCGCGTCCGCACAACAGTCGTTGCCGCGTGGTCCGGTGCCCGGCGCACCGACTGCGCTGCCGACCGCGATCCCGCCGAACGCTCCGACCCCTCCGCCACCGGCGCCCCCTTCGCACGCGCAAGCGCAAGCCGCGACCGCCGAAGCGCGACGGCTCTCCGACGCGTTCGTCTCCGTCGCCGAGAAGGTCAGCCCCTCCGTCGTTCAGATCGACGTCACGTCGCGCGACGCCGACGCCGATCAAGCGCAGAAATGGTTCGGCAAGCTCGGCGACACGCCGATCGCGCGCGGCCTCGGCTCCGGCGTCATCTTCACCGCCGACGGCGCCATCCTCACGAACAACCACGGCATCCACGACGCGCTCACGATCAACGTGCGCCTCCGCGACGGACGCTATCTCCCGGCGCGCCTCCTCGGTCGCGATCCCGCGACGGATCTCGCCGTCGTGAAGATCGACGCGACCGGACTCCCCGCGGCGCGCTTCGCCGACTCGGACGCGGTGCGCGTCGGCGAGTGGGTCGTCGCGATCGGATCGCCGTTCGGTCTCGGGTACACGGTCACCGCGGGCGTGCTCAGCGCGAAGGGGCGCGGCGGTCTCGGGATGAACGCGGTCGAGGACTACTTGCAGACCGACGCCGGTATCAACCCGGGCAACTCGGGCGGACCGCTCTGCGATCTCGACGGGCGCGTCATCGGCATCAACACGATGATCGTCGGCAAGGCGAGCGGCATCGGCTTCGCGGTTCCGTCGAACATGGCGCGTCGCGTGTCCGAACAGATTTTGAAGACCGGTCGCGTGCAACGCGCGTGGCTCGGCGTTGGCATTCAGGATCTCACGCCGGATCTCGCGACCGCGATGAAGCTCGATCCGCGCTCCGGCGCGCTGGTCAACTCGGTCGTCGACAACGGGCCAGCGTTCAAGTCGAACATTCGGCCCGGCGACGTCATCGCGTCGGTCGGCGGCAAGCCGGTGCGCGACGGTCACGAGCTGACGCGCGAGGTGATGGCGCACGACGTGAACACACAGGTCACGCTCGAGATCATCCGTGCCGGCCAACGCTACGGCGCCAACGTCATGCTCGCGCCGCGGCCGGAGCAGCCGGTCCCACCGGTCCCCGCGCAGCAAGTCACGACGCCGAACGCGGGGCTCGGCATGAGCGTGCGCGATCTCTCGCCGCAGCAATCGCAGTCGATGGGGCTCCCGGCAAAATCGTTCTCGGTCGTGTCGCAAGTCGCGCCGGGATCGTCGGCGGATCGCGCCGGCCTCAAGGTCGGCGACGTGATCGTCGAAGCCGACGGCATCCCGGATCCGACACCCGCGCAGGTGCAGCAGGCCGCCGCGGACGGCGTGCTCGTCCTTCGCGTTCGCCGCCGCGATTCGTTCTTCTACGCGGCGCTCAAGAAATAGAGTAATTCGCGGTGCATGGTCGACATCAAGCAATCCCCGATGGGGGGCGACGCGAAGGACTTCCTCGACGTCGTCGACAACATCTACCGCGGTGATTCCAGCTACATCCGCCCGCTCGATCAAGAGCTGAAGGATCGCCTCAGCCCGAAGAAGAATCCGTTCTTCGAGCACGGCGAGGGCGCGTTCTTCACCGCGCACCGCAACGGACGCTGCGTCGGGCGCGTCAGCGCGTCGATCGATCGCGAGCACCTCGATCGCTACAAAGACGCCACCGGCTTCTTCGGTTTCCTCGACACCATCGAGGACGAAGACGTCGCGCGCGAGCTCCTCCAGCGCGCCGAAGGCTGGCTCAAAGCCAAAGGGATGAAGCGCGTCCGCGGTCCGCTCTCGCTCAACATCAACGAAGAGCTCGGCACGCTCGTCGACGGCTTCGACACGCCGCCGTTCATGATGATGCCGCACCATCGGCCGTACCAAGGCGCGCTCATCGAGAAGGCCGGCTACACGAAGGAGAAGGATTTCTTCGCGTGGAGCTACGTCGTCGGCGATCTCAACACGCGCACGGCGAAGGCGCACGCCGACATCAAGGCGCTCCCCGAGATCACCAGCCGCACCGTGTCGATGAAGGATCTCGATCGCGACGTCGAGCTGCTCGTCGACATCTTCAACGACGCCTGGAGCGACAACTGGGGCTTCGTGCCGTTCACGCGCAACGAAGTGAAGAAGATGGCGGCGGACTTCAAGCTGCTCCTCATGCCGGCGATCACGTGCATCGTCTCGATCGACGGCGAGCCCGCGGGCGTCGCGGTCGCGGTCCCGAACTTGAACGAGCTCATTCGCGACTCCGGCGGAAAGCTCTTTCCGTTCGGTCTCGTGAAGCTCCTCTATCGGCTCAAGATCGAGGGACCGAAGTCGGCGCGCCTCATTCTCCTCGGCATCCGGAAGAAGTGGCGGCACGTGCGGAAATACGCCGCGCTCTCGGCGTTCATGTACGCCGAGATGAACGAAGGGGGAAAGCGCCTCGGGATCAAATCGGGCGAGCTCGGCTGGACGCTCGAGGACAACGGTCCGATGAACGCGGGCATCAAGATGATGGGTGGCAAGCCGTACAAGCGCTACCGCGTCTACACAAAGGAGCTCGCGTGAAGGTCCTCGTCACGGGCGGCAGCGGTTTTCTCGGGAGCTACGTCTGCGACCAGCTCGCGCGCGAAGGGCACATCGTCCGCGCGCTCGTCCGCAAGTCGTCGAATCGAAAGTTCCTCGAGAAGATCTCGTCGCTCGAGTTCGCCGAAGGGAGCGTCGAAGAAGCCGACGCGGTCGACGAAGCGGTGAAGGGGGTCGACGCGATTATCCATTCGGCCGGGCTCGTGAAGGCGCGGAACAAAGAAGAGTTTCACGCGACGAACGTGCGCGGCACCGAGAACCTCCTCGCATCGGCGAAGAAGCACACGCCCAAGTTGAAGCGCTTCGTCTTCGTGTCGAGCCTCGCGGCGGTCGGACCGTCGGCGGACGGCGCGCCTGTTACGGCAGCGAGCGGCCCGGGGCCGGTGACCGAGTACGGACGATCGAAGCTCGCGGCCGAGCGCGCGGTAATCGCGGCGAAAGACGTGCTTCCGGTCGTCGTCATCCGTCCGCCGCTCATTTACGGACCGCGCGACAACGAGACGTTCGCGTTCTTCAAGTCGATCTCGCAGGGCGTTCTCCCCGTGCTCGGCGACGGGAAAAATACGCTCAGCGTCGTCTACGCGTCCGACGCGGCGGCGGCGTGCGTGCGCGCCATCGAGGCCAACGTCGCGAGCGGCTCGGCGTACTTCGTCGACGACGGCGAAGTGCACGT